>NZ_QZEZ01000004.1 GCF_003594885.1 Vallicoccus soli | reverse complement strand
CGACCGGGTCTCCCAGCCGGATGCCCCCGTCTACACCCAGGCCTCCTTCACCGTCACCGCCGGCCGCCCCGGCCTCGAGCAGGTCGCCCCGCGCGTCTGAACCGCGTCGCCCGGACCGCGCCCGACCCGCGCCCGACCCCGTCCTCGGCCCCCGGCAGGGGACCCCCTTGCCGGGGGCCGCCGCCACGGCTAACGTACAACCTTGTGGTTGTAAGTCAGCCGGAGCGGGCCGACCGGGTCTTCGCGGCGCTCAGCGACCCGACGCGGCGCGACATCCTGCGCCGCGCCGCGGTCGGGGAGCCGTCGGTCTCCGCGCTGGCGCGGCACTACGCGATGAGCTTCGCCGCCGTGCAGAAGCACGTCGCGACCCTCGAGCGCGCGGGCCTGGTCGCCAAGCGGCGGCGCGGGCGCGAGCAGCTCGTGAGCACCCGGGTGGAGGCGGTCCGCGAGGCCCGCCACGAGCTGGAGGCGCTGGAGCGGCTCTGGCGCGACCGCCTCGCCCGGTTCGGCGAGGTCCTGGAGGAGGAGCAGCGATGAGCGTGGTGGGCGTGGCGCCGGACCGGGAGGCCCGGACCCTGACGATGACCGCCGAGTACGACGCCCCGGTCGAGCAGGTGTGGCGGCTGTGGGCCGACCCCCGGCTGCTGGAGCGGTGGTGGGGCCCGCCGACGTACCCGGCGACGGTGCACGAGCACGACCTGCGCCCCGGCGGGCGGGTCGTCTACTCCATGACCGGGCCGGAGGGCGACACGCACTACGGCTGGTGGCGCCCCGGCCGGGTCGACCCGCCGACCGGCCTCGAGCTCGAGGACGGCTTCGGCGACGCCGACGGCACGCCCGCCGAGGGCATGCCGACCACGCGGGTGCGGGTGGACATCGCCGACGCCGGCGGCGGGCGGACCCGCATGACCGTGACGTCGACGTTCCCGTCCGCGGAGGCCATGGACCAGATGCTGCAGATGGGGATGGCCGAGGGGATGCGCGAGGCGCTCGGGCAGACGTACCCGCTGCTCGAGGGCTCGGCCGCCTGAGCCGCCGCCCCGCACCGTCCGCCCCGCCGCCGGCCGTTTCGCCGGGCCCCCACGAGGTACGCCTGGCGGGACGACCGGGCGGCAGGGAGGCGGCGCGATGGGCAGGCGGACGGGGCTGGACGGCGACGGGCTGGCGAGGACCCTCGGCTGGGCGAGCCTCGGCCTGGGCGTGCCCCTCGTCGCGGCGCCCGGGGCGACGCTGCGCGCGGCCGGGCTCGTCGACGGCGCGCAGGAGCGGGCCGCGGCGCTGGGCGTGGGGGTGCGCGAGCTCGCGGCGGCGGCCGCGCTCCTCGCCCGGCCGCGTCCGGCGTGGCTGTGGGCGCGCGTCGCGGGCGACGCGGTGGACCTCGCGCTCGTCGGACGCTCGCTCGAGGCGCGGCCGGACCCGCGGGGCCGGGCCACCGCGGCGGCGCTCGCCGGCATCGCGGCGGTCGACCTCTACGCGGCGCTGACCCGCAGCAGGAGGGGCTCCGGCGTGCACCTGCACGCCACGACGACCGTCCGCACCGGCCCGCGCGCGGCGTACGACGCCTGGCGCCTCGAGGACCTGCCGCGGTTCATGGCGCACCTCGAGGAGGTGCGCGTGACGGGTCCGCGCACCAGCCGCTGGACGGCGACCGCGCCGTTCGGGCGCACGGTGTCCTGGGACGCGGAGACCACCGAGGACGTGCCGGGCGAGCGCCTGTCCTGGCGGTCCACCGGCGGGCGCGTCGGCACCCGCGGGACGGTGCGGTTCGTGCCCGCCCCCGGCGACCGGGGCACCGAGGTGCACGTGGACATGACGTACGAGGTGCCGGCCGGCGCGCTCGGGAGAGCGGTTGCCCGGTGGGCGGGCGAGGAGCCGCACCAGCAGCTCGACGACGACCTGCGCCGGTACAAGCAGGTGGTCGAGACCGGTGAGGTGGTGCGCTCCGAGGGCGCCCCCGGCGGCAAGCGCGCCCGGCACGAGTTCCCGCAGCACCCCGCGCAGCCGCTGTCCGCGCACGAGCTCGAGGAGGTCCGCGCATGAGGGCGGTCTGCTGGTCCGGTCGCAACAGCGTCGAGGTGCGGGACGTCCCCGACCCGTCGATCC
This sequence comes from Vallicoccus soli, assembly GCF_003594885.1. Taxonomy (NCBI): domain Bacteria; kingdom Bacillati; phylum Actinomycetota; class Actinomycetes; order Motilibacterales; family Vallicoccaceae; genus Vallicoccus; species Vallicoccus soli. Next base: position 308,147 of record NZ_QZEZ01000004.1, on the reverse strand, counting down.
TCAGCAGCCGCGACTGCGTCGTGCGCGTGACCTCGACGGCGATCTGCGGCTCCGACCTGCACCTCGTCGACGGCTACGTGCCGACGATGCAGGACGGCGACGTCCTCGGCCACGAGTTCATGGGCGAGGTCGTCGAGGTGGGCCCGGGCGTCGACCCGACGCGGCTGCGGGTCGGCGACCGCGTCGTCGTGCCGTTCCCCATCGCCTGCGGCTCCTGCAGCGCCTGCCGCGACGAGCTCTACAGCTGCTGCGAGAACAGCAACCCGAACGCGGGCCTCGCCGAGAAGCTCTTCGGCCACCCCACCTGCGGCATCTTCGGCTACTCGCACCTCACGGGCGGCTACGCCGGCGGCCAGGCGGAGTACGTCCGCGTCCCGTTCGCGGACGTCGGCCCGTTCAAGGTCCCCGACCACCTCACCGACGAGCAGGTCCTCTTCCTCACCGACATCCTGCCGACGGGCTGGATGGGCGCCGACATGTGCGGCATCCGCCCCGGCCAGGTCGTCGCGGTGTGGGGCGCCGGGCCGGTGGGCCAGTTCGCCGCCGACAGCGCCCGCGCGCTCGGGGCCGAGCGGGTGGTGGTCATCGACCCCGAGGGCTACCGGCTGCGGATGGCCGAGCAGGCCGGGCACGAGGTGCTCGACCTCGACGAGGTCGACGTGCGCTCGGCGCTGCTCGAGCTCACCGGCGGGCGCGGGCCCGACGCCTGCATCGACGCCGTCGGCGCCGAGGGGACGCACGGCAGCTTCCCCGTGCGGGCGTACGACCGCGTCAAGCAGGCGACGCGCGCCGAGACCGAGCGCCCGCACGCGCTGCGCCAGGCGATCCTCAGCTGCCGCAGCGGCGGCGTGGTGAGCGTCGTCGGCGTGTACGGCGGGTTCCTCGACAAGTTCCCGGCCGGCGCCTGGATGAACAGGTCGCTGACGCTGCGGACCGGGCAGACGCACGTGCACCGCTACCTGCAGCCGCTGCTGGAGCGCATCGAGGCCGGCGACCTCGACCCGACGCGGATCATCACCCACCGGATGCCGCTCGAGGAGGCGCCGGAGGGCTACCGGCTGTTCAAGGGCAAGGAGGACGGCTGCGAGAAGGTCGTCCTCACCCCCTGAGGTGGGGGTCCCGACCCTCGGCGTCGAGGAGGAGCTGCTCCTCGTCGACGGGCGCACCGGTGCGCTCTGCCAGGACTCCGAGCACGTCCTCGCGCGGGCGCGCGAGCTCGTCGCCGAGGGCGTGGAGCACGAGCTGCGCCGCGGCATGGTCGAGACCGGCAGCCCGCCGGTGCGCGACCTGGCCGCGCTGCGCTCGGGGGTGCAGCGCGGGCGCGACGCGGCCGTGCAGGCGGCCGCCGGCCTGGGGGTGCGGGTCCTCGCGTCGTCGACGCACCCGGACGCGCGCCCGGAGGAGACGGGCTACACCGACGACCCGCGCTACGCGCGCATCGCCGCGGTGTACGGCCCCCTCGCCGACCAGGCGCTCGTCGGCGGCTGCCACGTGCACGTCGGCGTCCCCTCGCGGGAGGCGGGCGTGGCGGTGCTCGACCGGGTGCGCCCCTGGCTCGCGGTCCTCCTGGCGCTGTCGGCCAACAGCCCCCTCTGGCGCGGCCGCGACACCGGGTACGCGTCCTGGCGCACCCAGGCCTGGTCGCGCTTCCCCACCGCCGGCCCGACCTCGCCGTTCGGCGGCCTCGACGCGTACGAGGCCCGGGCGGACGCCCTCGTCGCCGCCGGCGCCGCCATCGACCGCGGGATGCTCTACTACGAGGCCCGCCTGTCCGAGCGGTGGCCGACCGTCGAGGTGCGGGTGGCCGACGTCTGCGCGGAGGTCGGCACCGCGGTGCTCGTCGCCGCCCTCGCCCGCGGCCTCGTCATGACGGCCCTCGACGACGCGGCACCGCCGCCCGAGGTGCCGGCGGAGCTCCTGCGCGCCGCCACCTTCGCGGCCTCCCGGCACGGGCTCTCCGGCCGGCTCTGGCACCCCGGGGACCGCGCGCTGCGCCCGGCGCACGAGGTCGTGGCGGCGCTCGTGGCGCGGTGCCGGCCGGCCCTCGCCGCCGCCGGGGACGACGTAGCCGTCGAGGAGGAGGTCGCCCGCCTGCTGCGCGACGGCACGGGGGCCGAGCGCCAGCGCGCGGCGTGGCGCAGCGGCGGGCTCGACGGCGTCCTGGGGCTGCTCGCGCGCCCCTGACCCTCGCGGACGAGCCCCCGCGCGCCCCTTGTGCGGCCCGCCGCCCTGTGGGTCACTGGGGTGCTCCGAGTCCGGACGGGGGGATGCGCGTGAGCCTGCTGCTGCGAGCGGTCGCCTGGCACCGCGGCACGAGCGCCGCCCTGCTGCTCACCGCGGTGCTCGCCGTCGCGGCGGCGGTCTGCGGCCCGGTCTGGGGCCGCGCGGCGGAGGACTCCCTGGTCCGCGACGCGCTCGCCGCGGCACCGGTGCAGCGCACCGGGTACGTCGTCTCGGTGCCGGCGAACCGGCCGACCGTCCTGGACGAGGTGCGCCCGCCGGCGACAGCGCTCTCCGACGCGGTCGAGGGCACGCTGCTGCCGGGTGCCCTCGGCGCGCGGCTCGACGAGCCGCGCCGCCAGCTCACGACGACGCGCCGGCTGTCGCTGACGCGCGTGCCCACGGAGGCGGAGGTGGCCGCGGCCGCCGCGGCGGCCGAGCGCGGGGGCGAGGGGACCGCGCTGGACGAGCCGCCCCGCGGCCTGGGCCGCCTCGCGTGGCGCGAGGGCGCCTGCGAGCGGCTCGAGCTGCTCGCCGGCAGCTGCCCGGCCGCGGTCGACGAGGTGCTGCTGTCGGACCGCGCCCTCGCCTCCCTCGGGGCGCGCGTCGGGGACCGGGTGCGCATGCTGGAGCTCGCCGAGGAGCCCGACCCCGCGGGGCAGCGCGACCCGTTCCGGACCGACTACCGGGTGAGCGGCGCGTACGAGGCCGCGGCGGTGGACCCGCAGGACCCCTGGTGGTTCGGGTCGGGGCTCTTCGAGCACGCGCCCGCCGCCGTCTTCGCCGGCGAGCCGGTGCCCGCGCGGCTCGACGGGGTCATGGCCACGCGCGAGCTGCTGGTCTCGCTCCAGACGAGCACCGTGGTCGCCACCGCCGAGCGGGCCCTGCGCCCCGGCGCCCTGCCCCTCGCCGAGGTCGACGCCACGGCCGGCGCCCTGGAGGCGGCCGCGCGCACCGGGAACGCCACCGGCGCCGGCACGGTGCACGACGCCGGGCTGGCCGCGACGCTGCGGGCGGTCGAGGACGACCGCGAGCGGGTGCGCACCGGCGCGCTGCTGGTCAGCGGGCAGGTCGTGCTCCTCGGCTGGTACGTCCTGCTCGGCGTCGTCGGCGTCGCCGTCGCGGCGCGCGAGCCGGAGACGGCGCTGGCCAAGCTGCGGGGGCTGCCGCCGTACCGCGCTGCCTGGCTGGCCCTCGCCCCGCCGCTGCTCCTCGTCGCCCTCGCGCTCCCCCTCGGCACCGGCCTCGCGCTGCTCGTCGCGACGCGGCTGCGCGACGCCGTCCTCGCGCCCGGCACCCCCCTGGACCTCGGCGCCCCCGCGCTGGCGGCGGCCGGCGTCGCGGCGCTCGGCGCCGTGGTGGCGGCCGTGGTGGCGTCGTGGCGCTCCCTGCGGGCGCCGGTCGCGGAGCAGCTGCGACGCTCCGGCGGCGCCGCCGAGCGGCGGCAGGGGCGCACCGCGGTCGTCGCCGTCGTGGCGGTCGCGGGCGCCGCCGCGTCGCTCGTCGCCGCGCTCGGCGAGGCGGCGAGCGGCTCCGCGGTCGCGCTGCTCATGCCGGTGCTCGTGGGGCTGGCCGCCGGCCTGCTCGCCGCGGCCCTCCTCGGCTGGGGGGCCTCGCGGGCCGTGCGGCGCTCCGCCCGCTCCCCGCTCCCCCGCTTCCTGGCGGTGCGGCAGCTGGCACGGCGCCCCGGCACCACCCGGGCGACGGCGCTCGTCACCGCGACGGTCACCTTCGTCGGCTTCGCCGCCGCGGCGTGGGTGGTGGCCCGCGAGCAGCGCGCCACCGAGGCCCGGGTCGCCGTCGGCGCCGACCGGGTGGTGACCGTCGACCCGGTGCCCGCCGCCGAGCTCCTCGACGCGGTCCGCGCCGCCGATCCGGACGGGCGGGCCGCGATGGCGGCGGTGCAGGTGGCGGGCGAGGGGGAGACGGGGACGCGCCGGCTGCTCGCGGTGGACACCACCCGCTGGGCCTCGGTCGTCGAGGGGCCCGCGGCGGGGGCCCTCGACGGCGGCGCGGCCGCCGAGCTCGCCCGCAGCGACGGGGCGACGAGCCTGGAGGTGCGCGGGGTGCGCTGGGAGGCGGAGCTGGAGCTCGACCAGGTCGAGACGGCCGTGCCGCTCGCCCTGCTCGGCGCGGCGACGACGCTGGAGGGCGTGCCGGTGCCGGCTGCCTTCGGCCGCCTCGTCGAGGGCCGCCAGCGCGTGGTGGCGCAGGTGCCGAGCTGCCGGGCGGGCTGCCGGGTGTCGCAGCTGCGGCTCGTCCGGGCCGGCGGCGTCGGCGGGGTGGTCGGCTCGGCGCGCCTGCTCTCGCTCTCCGTGGACGGCACCGTCGTGGAGCGCTTCGACGTCGACGACTGGCGGCCCACGACGGTCGACGAGGAGCTGCCCGGGTCGAGCCCGACGACGGACCTCGTCGAGGCGCCGGGCGGCGGCATCGACGTGTCCTTCGCCGTCAGCCCGTCGGTGACCCCGGGCATCGCGCGGCGCGACGTCCCGCCGGTCCTGTCCGGCGTGGTCGGGTCGGCGACCGCGGTGCGGTACGTCGGCGCCGAGGGGCTCGTCATCGGCTCCAGCCTCGGCGAGGCCGTGCCGAACCTGCGCGTGGTGCGCGTCGCGGAGGTGCTGCCGCGCCTCGGCCCCGAGGGGCTGCTCGTCGACCTCGCGGTCGCCGAGCGGTTCGCGCCCGCGCGCCGCGCCGCGGTCGTGCACCAGGTGTGGCTCTCCGACGAGGCGGGGCCGGGCGTGCTCGACGCCCTGCGCGGCGAGGGGCTGGTGGTGCGCGGGGAGGAGACGGTCGCCGAGCGGCGGGACGCGCTCGACGCGGGCGGTACGGCCCTCGCCCTCCTCCTGCTCCTCGTGGCCGCCGCCGTCGTGCTGCTCACCGGGCTCGCGGGGGTGGCCACGAGCCTCGCCGCCCAGGCGCGGCGGCGCGCGTTCGAGGCCGCCGCGCTGCGCGCGGTCGCGGTGCCCGAGGCCGTGCTGCGCCGGGCGGCGGCGTGGGAGCTGGGGCTGCTGCTCGTGCCCGCCCTGGTGCTCGGCACCGCGTGCGCCGGCGGCGCGCTGCTCGTCGCGGCCGACCTGCTGCCGTCGCTGACCGGCGCCTCGGGCACCGCCGCGACGCTGCCCGCGGCGGCCCGGGTGTGGCTGCCGGTCCTGGCCGCGAGCCTGCTGGCGGCCTGCTGCCTCGCGCTGCTCGTCGCGGTGTCGGCGCGGGGCTCCTCCCCGGCGGCGCGGGCCCGGCGGCTGCGGGAGGGCCAGGCGTGAGCGCCGGCACGGAGGTGGTGTGCGAGGGGGTCGTGCACGTCTACCCCGACCCGTCGGGCGACGACGTCGTCGCCCTGCGCGGGGTGGACCTGCGCGTCGCGCCCGGCGAGCGGGTCGCGCTGCTCGGCCCCTCGGGCGCGGGCAAGTCCACGCTCCTCGCGCTCCTCGGCGGTCTCGTCCGCGCATCCGCCGGCTCGCTGCGGCTCGACGGCGCCGAGGTGCGCACGATGGACGAGCGGGCGCTGCTGCGGCTGCGGGCGACCGGGGTCGGGACGGTGCTGCAGGGGCCCTCGCGCAACCTCCTGCCGTACGCCACCGCGGAGCAGAACGTCGCGCTCGTGCAGCGCGCGGTCCCGCGCTCGCGCCGGCGCGGCCTGCTGGCGCCGCGCGACCTGCTCGACGCGCTGGGGCTCGCGGACCTCGCGCGCCGGCGGCTCGGCGCGCTGTCCGGGGGCGAGCTGCAGCGGGTCGCCGTCGCCGTCGCCCTCGCGAACGGGCCCGGCCTGCTCCTCGCCGACGAGCCGACGTCCCAGCTCGGCACCGCGCACCGCACGGCCGTGCTGGACCTCGTCGACCGGGTGTGCGAGCGCTTCGGCACCACGGTCGTCGTCGTCACGCACGACCCCGGCGTCGCCGCCCGCTGGGACCGCACGCTGACGATCCGCGACGGGCGGGTCGGCTCCGAGGGGCGGCTCGGGCGCGACCGCGCCGTCGTCGGGCCCGACGGCGCCGTGCAGCTCCCCGACGCGCTGCGCTCCGCGTGGCCGCCGGGGACGCGCGTCGAGGTCGTCCCCGACGGCGACGAGCTGCGGCTGCGCAGGGAGGCGACGTGACCGTCCTCGAGGGCCGCGACCTCGTGGTCCGCGCCGGCGGGCGCGCCGTGCTCGACGGGGTGTCGGTGGCGGCCGCCTCCGGCCGGCTGCTCGCGGTGGTGGGGCCGTCGGGCTCGGGCAAGACGACCCTGCTGTCGGCGCTCGCCGGGATGCTGGTGCCCGACGCGGGCGCCGTCCTGCTCGACGGCGCCCCGCTCACCGGGTCGGACGAGGAGCGCCGGCGCTGCGGCTTCGTGCTGCAGGGGCACGCCCTGCTCCCGGTCCTGGACGCCGGCGAGAACGTCGAGGTCGCCCTGCGCGGGCGCGGGGTCCCGGCGGAGCGTGCCCGCGAGCTGGCCGCGGCCGCCCTGGACCGGGTCGGGCTCGGCGGGCGCGAGGGCCGGCTCGTCGAGCGCCTCTCCGGCGGGCAGCAGCAGCGGGTCGCGCTCGCCCGCGCCCTCGCCCCCTCCCCCGACCTGCTGCTGCTCGACGAGCCCACGTCCGAGCTCGACGCGGCGACCCGCGACCACGTCGTCGGCGTCCTGCTCGAGGAGGCCGCCCGCGGCGCCCTCGTCGTCGTCGCCACCCACGACGAGGAGGTCGCCCGGCACTGCGACGACCGCGTCGACGTGCGCGACGGGCGCCTGCGCGCCGCCGCCTGAGGCGCGCGCCGGTGGCGGGCACCCCCCACCCCGCCGCGGTCGTGCGGGGATGGCGCGCTCCCCGCGCCCCCGGGGCAGCGGCACGACGACGCCACCGGCACCGCCGTGCCCTCCGCGCATGACCGCGGCAGGGTCGGGGGCGGCTCACCCCGGCAGCAGCCGCGCGAGGGCGCGGCGGGCGGCGGTGGCGTAGGCCGGCTGCCCGGTCGCCGTGCCGTGGGCGAGGTCCTCGAGGGCGGCGCAGGCGGCGAGGAAGCGCACCCGCGCGAGTGCCCCGTCGTCCGGCGGGCCGCCGTAGGCGTCCAGGAGCGCCCGGAAGGCCGGCGGGTCGAGGTCGCGGCAGGGGCGCGCGAGGTCCAGGGCGGGGTCGGCGAGGGCCGCGTCGCCCCAGTCGACGACGCCGGTGAGCCGACCGCCGGCCTCCAGCAGGTGCTCGGCGCCGAGGTCGGCGTGCGCCAGGACCCGGCGCGGCGCCGGCGACGGCACCGCCGCGCGCAGCCGGTCCAGCAGCGCCGGTGCCGCGCCCAGCCCGGCGAGGCCCTCGTCGAGGCCCTCCAGCCGGGCGGCGGGGTCGAGGTCCTCCTCGGGCACCGTGCCGGTGACCTCGCCGGGCGGCACCGCGTGCAGCACCCGCAGGGCCCGCCCCAGCGCCGTACCGACCGCCACCGCGACGCGCGGACCGACCGCACGGCCCAGCAGCGGCGCCCCCGGCAGCAGCCGCTGCACCCCGACCCCGCGCGCGGTGTCGACGAGCACCGGCTCCGGCACGGCGACCGGCAGCCGCGGCCCGACGAGCCGCAGCAGCCGGTCCTCCCGGAGGAGGCCGCCGGGGTCACCCACTCGCAGGACGTGCCCGGCGACCTCGTACGCGCTGTGGTCCAGCCCCTGCCCCAGCGGACGCAGCGGGCCCCGCGCGAGCGCCGGCAGGTGCTCGCGCAGCGCCGCCTCGGCGAGGTCCCGCGGGCTGGGCACGGGGCCAGCCTGCCACCGCCCGGGCGCCGTCTCAGTAGAGCAGGCCCACCCGGTCCTGCGGCCACGCCAGCGCCGCGAAGAGCTGCACGACCGCCGCCTGCTCCAGCAGCTCGGTGCTGCCGCCGAAGGGCAGCAGCCCCGTGGCCGGGTCGCGGTGCGTGCGCCAGACCCGCTCGGCGTACGCCCGCATGCCGTCCCGGTACGTCGTCCCGCCCGTGACCGACTCCAGCAGCAGCAGGTTCTTGAACCAGATGGCGTTGAAGGGGACCGGGTCCGCGTCGATGCGGCCCTGTCCGACGTAGTGCTCGTACGACGCCGCCGCGAGCGCCTCGGCCTTGTCGAGCCACGCCTGCTCGCCCGTCGCCCGGTGCAGCAGCGCGTAGACCCCGACGGGGACGCCCTGGTTGTACGTCCACTGCCGCTCGTCCACCGTGCCGTCGAGCTCGAGGTGGTCCCAGAACAGGCCGTTCGGCGCCTGCAGGTGCTCCTCGGTCCAGGCGACCGCCCGCAGCGCCCAGTCGAGGTAGCGCCGCTCCCCGGTGATCATGTGCAGCCGCACCGCGAGCATGGCCGAGGGCATCGTGGAGACCGTGTTCCGGCCGGTGTCCCACGGCGCCTGCGTCCAGAAGACCCCGCCGGGGGCGGCGTGCGACGGGTCGTCGTCCCAGCCCGACGCGGCCAGCTCGAAGACCTCCTCGGCCCGCTCCAGCGCGGCCTCGTCGCCCGTCGTGAGGAAGTCCTGGACCTTGGCCAGGCCCACCCACGCGTTGTCGTCGTAGAACAGGTCGCCGCCGTCGCCGTGCTCCCCGTGCGGGTACGAGTCGTAGCCCGGCAGGCCCGTCGCGGAGCCCGACGCGTCCCAGTAGTGCTCCTGCGCGGCCTCGCGCTCGGCGAGGGCGTCCTCGTGACGGGCGCCGACCTCCCCGCCGACCCCCACGAGGTCGAGCGTCGCGACGTGCGCCTGCGAGAACGGCCACTCGTACGAGTACTCCCGGTCCCCGTCGCGCGCCGGCACCTGCTCGCGGAACAGCCCCGACCCGTCGCCGACCGCGAGGTGCTCCTCCATCGCCGCGTGCGCCAGCTCGGCCGCCTCGGCGTCCGCCGGCACCTCGGCGGCCGGGCCCGCCGTGCGGGCGGACAGCGCGTACACCGCCATCCGCGGGTCGTCCGGCAGCGTCAGCGACACCGCCCGCCGCGCGGGGTCGACGGGCACGACGTCGTGCCAGACGCTCACCCGCAGGCCGTCCGACCCGCCGCCGGACTGGTAGCGCCCGCTGGCGCTGAAGGCGGTCTCCTCGCCGAGCCGGGGCGAGCCCGCGGCCCAGTCGCTCGCGCGCAGCGGCGCGGTGGACGTGGTGCCGTCGGCGTAGGTGACCACCGCGTCGCCGGTGACGTCGCCGTTGTGCGCGGAGAGGAGCACGTCGAGGGCCGAGTACGACCCCTCGGGCAGCGCCAGCTCCTGCCCGGCGGCGTCCACGAAGTTGGGCGCGGTGCCCGTGGTGGGCGGCAGGACGTACGCCCGCCCCAGCACGAGCCGCTCGCCCGCCGGCGGCAGCTGCTCGGCGGGGAAGCTCCAGCCACCGCCGTCGAAGTCGCCCTCGGCCTTGGCGTCGGCGGTGGCGACGCCGTCGACGTCGTACGCCCCCGACAGGTCGACCGGGCAGGAGCCGCCGGGCTCGCCGCAGGCCGCGGCGACCGTGACGGGCACCGTCGCCTCGACCGGCCCGCCCGGTCCGCCGGTCACCCGCAGGGCCACCTCGTACGTCCCCGCGGGCGTCCCGCCCGGGACCGTCACCTCGAGCGGCACCTCGACGGTCCGCGGCAGGCCCCGCGACGGCACGGTGGCGCGGCTGCGCGCGGGCTCGGCGCGCAGCGGCGCCTCGGCGCTCGCGCGCAGCGCCACGGTCCGGGTCCGCGGCGCCTGCAGGACCACCGACGCGGCCACCTCGACGACCCGGTCCTCCGGCCCGCCCGGCACGCCGAGGGCGCGGGGCTCGGCCCCCACCCAGGTGCCGGTGGCCGCGGGGAGCTCGTCGACCAGCGACGGCGGCGCGGTCCGCGGGTCGGTGCCCCACGACGACGGCTCCGTGCCCACCCGGAAAGCGATGTCCTTCCCGGCGCGCAGGTCGTCGCCCCTCACCCAGGTGCGGGGGTGCGCCGTGCCGCCGACCCGCACCGACTGCACGTACCGCGCCTCCTCGGAGCTGCCCGGCGCGCTGATCCGCAGGGAGCCGCGCGGGTACCAGTCGCGGTCGAGCGCGAGGTCCACCCGCTCGAACACCGGCGTCGACAGCGACCACACGTCCGAGCCCGGCACCGACGGGTAGATCCCCATGGCGGAGAGCACGTGCCAGGCCGACATCGTGCCGAGGTCGTCGTTGCCGGTCATGCCGCCGGGGCCGTCGCTGAACAGGGTGACGGCCGCGTGCACGACGTCGGCGGTCTTCCACGGCTGCCCGGTCCACGCGTAGACGTAGGGCGAGTGCAGGTCGGGCTCGTTCTGCGGGTTGTACGTGTCCTGCCCGTAGTACGAGTAGGCGCTGTTCACCCACACCTCGCGGGCGACCCGCTCCGGGTCCTCGAGCAGCTCGTCGTACGCGAAGAAGTGGTCGAGCCGGGCGTTGGCGGCGTCGCGGCCCCCGACGAGGTCCACGAGCCCCGGCACGTCCTGCTGCGCCAGCCACATGTACTGCGACGCGGTGCCCTCGTGGAAGCCGACGCTCTGCGCGGGGTCCTCCGGCCCGACGAACAGCCCGCGCTCGTCGCGGGCGCGGAACCAGCCGGTGCGCGGGTCGAAGAGGTTGCGGTACGACTGCGCCCGCTGGGCGTAGCGCCGGGCGTCCTGCCGGTGCCCCAGCCCCTCGGCCATCGTCGACAGGGCGGCGTCCGCGAGGGCGTACTCCAGCGTGGCCGACGCCCCGTGCTGCAGGTCGTAGTCGCCCGGCTCCCCCCGCGCGTCCGGCAGGTAGGGCACGTACCCCTGGTCGAGGTAGTGCTCGTTGCCGGCGCGGCCGTTGTACGGGCTGTCGGCCGGCGGCACGCCGTCCGCGTTCTCGCGCAGCGCGCGGTACGCGTCCTCCTCGTGCCCCTCGAGCAGCCCCTGGGCCCAGGCCGACACGAGGAACGGCGTGACCGGGTCGCCGGTCATGATGTTGGTCTCGACGCTCGCGTACGACCACCGCGGCAGCCAGCCGCCCTGGTCCTCGACCGCCAGCAGCGACAGCGCCATGTCGCGCGCCTCCTGCGGCGCGAGCAGCGACAGCAGCTGCTCCTGCGTGCGGTACGTGTCCCACAGCGAGAACGTCTGGTAGTAGGTGAAGCCCCGCGCGCGGTGCGTCCGCCCGTCGAAGCCGTGGTAGCGCCCGTCGACGTCGGTGCCGACCGCGGGCGCGAGCATCGAGCGGTAGAGCGAGGAGTAGAAGGTGCGCCGCTGCTCGGGCGTCCCGCCCTGCACCCTGACCTCGCCGAGCCGCTGCTCCCACGTCCGGTCCGCCGCGGCGCGGACCGCGTCGAAGCCCCGCCCGCCCTCGGCGCGCAGGTTGGCGCCCGCGCCGCGCGCGTCCACCCAGGACAGCGCGGTGGTCACCTCGACGTCGCGGTCCCGCGTCGTGTCGAAGCGCAGGTACGCCCCCCGCCGCCCCTCGCCGGAGGTCTCCCGGCTGCCCGCGGTGACCTCGTCGCCGGCCCACGTGCCGACCTGCGCGAAGGGCCGGTCGAAGCGGGTGAGGAAGTGCATCGTGTACGGCTCGGTGGACTGGCAGAAGCCGCTGCCCACGACCGTCGTCTCGACCGTGCGGTCGTCGACGACCCGCACCGTGCTGGAGTCGACGGCGTGCAGCGCCTGCCCGCTGTTGAGCAGGACGTTGGCCTCGGTGGTCGCGGGGAACGTGAAGCGCGCCGTGCCGGTGCGGGTCGTCGCGGTGAGCTCGGCGGTCACCGTGCCCTCCGACGCCGTGAGCGGCACCCGGTAGTAGCCCGGCGCGGCCTGCTCGCCCTCGTGGCTGAACGGCAGGGCGTACTGCGCGTAGTCGGTCTGCGTCACCGCGCCGGTCGTCGGCAGCACCGGCAGGTCGCCGCCCAGCCCGCAGCCGACGCCGGAGACGTGGGTCGCGCTGAAGCCGCGGATCCGGTCGTGGCGGTAGTCGTAGCCGGTGGTGTGGCCGGTGTCGGGCGAGAGCTGCACCATGCCGAACGGCAGGCTCGCCCCGGGGAAGGTGTTGCCGTCGTCCTGGGTGCCGATGAACGGGTTCACCAGGCCCGTGAGGCGCTCGGGCGCCGCGGCGGGGGCCGCGGCGGCCGGCGGGGCCTGCACCGCCGCGCCGAGCACCGCGAGGGCGGCGAGCGGGGCGAGGGCGGCGGGCCCCCGCCGGCGGGGGCGGGGGGCGGGGCGCACGTGCATGGGGCTCCTCGGGCTGCGGTGACCGGGCGCTGCGCGCTGCTGGCGCTGTGCTGCTGCCCCGGACCCTAGGAACCCGCTGACAAGGTTGTCAACGCCGCGGCGGTCCCTCGCTCCCCCCGCACGCAGCGGGGCGCCCGCCGGCCGTGGCCGACGGGCGCCCCGGGAGCGCCGGCGTCTCCCGCTCAGGGCGCCGGCGTCCCCGTCCCGTGCGCCAGGGTGAGGACCTTGAGGTTGCGCTGCTGCGGCAGCGTCACCGTGGCCAGCACCTTGCCCGGCGCGAGCTGCACCGGTGCCGTGGCGAAGAGCCAGGGCCGCCCGGTGTCCCCGGCGGGCGGCGAGGCCGCGTACCGGTTGCGGTAGGCGGTCTGCGCCAGCCCGACGTTGTCGAAGCGCGGCGTCGTGCCGCCGCCCCCGAGCGTCCAGTCGCCGAAGGCGAGCGGCGCCGTGGCGGTCGTGCCGTCGGTGTACGTGAGCACGACCGAGCTGCGCACGTCCCCGTTGTGGGCCGCGCCCACGAACGCGATCCGCGTCGTGCCCGCGGGCAGCGACGACACGTCGAGCACCTGCCCGGCCGCGGCGATGCTGTCCGCGGCGCCGGGCCCGACGTCCGGCAGCCGGTACGCCATGCCGGTGCCCGGGACCTCGAGGTCCTCGCCCTGGACGATGCCGGCCTCGGCGAGGGCCTGGCGGCTGTAGTGCCACCCCTCCCCGTCGAAGTCGGCGTTCGCGGCCCCGTCGTCGCCGATGGCCGTCGTGTCGTACGCGGCGCGCAGGTCGTCCAGCGGCGGGCGGGCGGCGAGCAGCCCGTCGACCAGCGGGAGCAGGACCTCCTGCGCCCGCGCGCTGACCTGGTGCGGACGGGCGCCGGCGACCCGCTCGCGCAGGGCGGTGAGCTCGCGCTCGTACCCCGCCGCGTCGCCCGCGGCGTGCCGCTCGCCCGCACGGGCGATGCCCTCCTGCAGCGAGCGCGCGACCCCCCGGGCGACGTCGCCGCTCGCCGCGAGGTCGGCGACCCGGCCGCGGAGCACGGCGAGCCGGTCCGCCGGGGTCACCCACTGGCTCAGCAGGACCGAGAGCTCGGCCCGCGCCGCCGCCGACACCTGCGGCGGGCCGAGGGTGTCGAGCCGCGCCTGCAGGCCGCGCAGGGCCCGCAGGACGCCCGCGGCGTCGCCGTCCTCCTCCGCCTCGAGGGCGGTGCGCACGAGGGCCTGCAGCTCGCGACCGGGCCCCCGCTTGACCGCGCCGCTCGCGACGAGGCGGTCGAGCGCGACGGCCACACCGTGGACCTCCGGCACGTCGGCGAGCAGCTCCACCTCGGCGAGCGCGGTCGTGCCGCCCTCGGCACCGACCATGGCGAGCCGGTAGTCGCGGTAGACGCCCGGCCGGTCCACCTCGAACGCCCTCGTCTGCAGGCGCCACGGGAACGCCTCGCCCGTACGGCTGTCGAGGGTCGTCCAGGTCTCGCCGTCGTTCGACCCCTCGAGCGTCCACGCCGACGGGTCGGCCGCCTGGTCGCTCGAGGTCAGCGTGTAGTGCGTGACCTCGCGCGCGGCCCCGGTGAGCCGGTGCCGCACCCAGGGGCGCGGCCCGGCGAGCGCCGTCCGCGTCGCCGACGTGTCGTCGAAGAGCGCGGCCGCGGTGACGCCGCCCGCGAGCCCGCTGGACGTGGCCGTGCCGCGCCCGCGGCCGGTCGTGTCGGCCAGCGGCGTGGGCACCTCGTCGTCCTGCTGCAGCGAGCGCGGCGCGGCGTCCTGCGCGGTGCCCCAGCGCGACGGGCGCGGGCCCATCGCGAAGGTGAGCGTCGTGCCGCCCGTGAGCACGTCGTGCGGGAGGTAGGCCTTCGTCCAGCGCTGCCCGTCCACCTGCAGCCCCTGCACGTAGACGTTCTGCGTGCTGTTGCGCGGCGCCTCGACGACGAGGTCGCCGTCCTCGCGGTGGACGACCATCCTGGTGAACTGCGGCGAGCCCACGACGTACTCGGGGCTGCCGACCTGCAGCGGGTAGAAGCCGAGCGAGGCGAAGACGTTCCACGCCGACGGCTCGCCCTGGTCCTCGTCGCCCGGGTAGCCCTGGCCGATGCGCCCGCCGCCGTACAGCCGCTGCAGCGCCTCGCGGGTGATGGCCTGCGCCTTCCACGGCTGCCCGGCGTAGTCGTACATCCAGGGGATGTGGTGCGCGACCTGGTTGCTGAAGCCCCACTGGCCCATGCGCACGTCGCGCGCCTCGACCATCTCGTGGATGGTGCCGCCGTACGACCCGGGCTTCAGCGCCGTCTCCGGCGTCGCGAAGAACGCGTCGAGCTTGTCGGCGAGGCCGTCGCGCCCGCCGTACAGGTTGGCCAGGCCCTGCCCGTCGAACGGCACGTGGAAGGCGAAGTTCCACCCGTCGGTCTCGGTGTAGTCGTGGTCGTGGCCCCACTCCTCCGCGTCGTACTCCTCCGGCGTGGACTTCCAGACCCCCGACGGGGACTTGCCCTGGAAGAAGCCGACGGCCGGGTCGAAGAGGTGCACGTAGCCCTGCGCGCGGTCGAGGAAGTAGCGGGACTCCTCGGTCCAGCGCTCGCGCTGCGCCGGCGTGGCGTCGGGGCTCTGTGCGAGCTCCTGGCCCATGCGCCCGATCGCGAAGTCGTTGAGGTAGCCCTCCAGCGCCCAGGAGACGCCCTCGCTCACCGTCGACGGCGTGTAGCCCAGGAAGATCGACGTCTCCAGGCCCTTGCGCCCGACGCTGGAGTTCGTCGCCGAGCCCGGCGGGCGGACGGTCGCGTTCTTCACCGCGGCCTCGTACGCGTCGACGGCGTCGAAGCCGCGCACCCCCTTGACGTACGCGTCGGCGAAGGAGGCGTCCGAGCTGGTGCCCGTCATGAGGTTGGCGTAGCCCGGGGCGGACCAGCGCGAGACCCAGCCGCCGTCGCGGTACTGCTGCACGAAGCCGTCGACGAGCTCGCCGGCCTTCTCGGGGTACAGGAACGAGTACGCCGGCCACGAGGTCCGGAAGGTGTCCCAGAAGCCGTTGTTGACGTAGACCTTGCCGTCGGCCACGGGCGCGACGGTCTCGGTGCGGTAGCGCTCGGCCTCCGCGCCGGTCGGCGCCGGCGAGGTCGTCGACGACTGCACCGCGTGCTTCCACACCGGCGCCTCGGGCGTGCCGACGTTCTCGTGCGCCGAGTTCGGCCAGAGCGAGAGCCGGTAGAGGTTGGAGTAGAGGTTCGTGCGCTGCTCCTCGCTCGCGCCCTCCACCTCGACGACGTCGAGCACGTCCTCCCACGCCCGGGCACCCCGCTCGCGCACCTCGTCGAACGAGGCGTCGCCGACCTCCATCTCGAGGTTGCGCCGGGCCTGCTCGACCGAGAGCAGCGAGGTGGCCATGCGCATCGTCACGACCTTGGACGCCGAGGTGTCGAAGGAGACGTAGCCGGTGACGTCGTCGCGCCCGTGCCCGGTGACCTTCCCGCCGCCGGTGACCGCCTCGTCGAAGGTCGCGTACAGGTACATGCGGGTCGCGCCGTTGGACAGGCCGCTGCGCGTGTCGCTGTACCCGGTCACGACGCCGTCCTCGACGTTGATGCCGGTCCAGCCGTCGTCGTTCACGTTGTCGAACAGCACGCTCGAGGAGTCGCCGGTGAACGTGAACCGGGTGACGGCCGCGTGGTCGGTCGGCGCGATCTCGGTGCGCGTGCCGTCCTGGAACGTCACGCCGTAGTAGTGCGCCTGCGCGACCTCGTCGTCGTGGGAGAACGCCAGCGCGCGCTCCTCGCGGTCGAAGACCGGCTGCCCGCCCGCAGCGGGGCCGTCCTGCGGCAGGAACTGGAACGTCTGCCGGTCGCCCATCCAGATGCTGGGCTCGTGGCTCACCGCGAAGGCCTGCACCTCGGGCAGGTTCTCCTCGTTGTTCTGGCTCGCGTAGGAGTAGAAGGTGCCCAGGGACCCGGCGCTCGTCTGCGGCGTCCAGAAGTTGAAGCCGTGCGGGACAGCGGTTGCCGGGAACGTGTTGCCCCGTGAGTAGCTGCTCGAGGAGTTCGACCCGCGGCGGGTGTCGACCCAGTCGACGAGCCGCTCGGACCTGTTCACCTCCGGCGCGGGGTCGATCTCGATGTCGTCGACCCAGCCGCCGAACGCCGACGGGCCGCCCGGGTTGTCGTACGCCACGAGGACGCGGTCGACCGTCTTGCCCGCCGCCACCCGGCCGATGTCGGCGTACTTGTCGTTCCACTGGTTGGCGTAGAGGCTCTTCGACGCGCCCTGCGAGCGCGGGTCCAGCCGGTACCCCTGGTTGTCGACCGCCCCGAGGTCGCTGAGGTAGCTCCCGTCGGTGAAGGCGAGGTCGACCGCGGCGAAGGTGCTCGGGTAGTCGAGGTCCTGGTCCGTGAGCTCCGGGAAGATCTTGTACGACAGCCGCGTGGCCGGGCCGACCGGCACGTCGACGTCGAGGACCCGGTTGTACGAGAAGCCGCGGCCCCGGCCCTCCTGCGTGCCGCCGTACTGCAGGGCGTGCAGGCCGGTGAAGCCGACGCGGGGCTTGATGTTGTAGCCCGAGGCGGGGCCCGCCCCGACCCGGGTGCGCATGGTCTCGGCGGGCGGCGGCGCGGCGCTGCCGTCGGAGAGCTGCAGGTCGGCGAGCTGGACGATGCCGCCGCCGCCGTGGCGCGTGACGTCGAGACGGAACCACGTGTAGGCCGCGGCCCCCTCGACCGCGAACTCGCGCAGCTGCCCGCGCGCGGTGAACGCCTCGCCGGTGCGCGCGTCGAGGTCCACCCACGTCGCGCCGTCGGTGGAGCCGCGCAGCACCCAGTCGACGGGGTCGCGCTCCGGGGCGTCGTTGGCGGAGGTCAGCGCGTAGCGCACGACCGCGACCGGCTCGTCCGTGCGGTACTGCAGCCAGACGGGGGCGTCCGGGCTCGGGGCGGCGAAGTCCAGCCACTTCGTGGCCGGGTCGCCGTCGGCCGCGTTCGCCGCGACCTCGTTGGGCGGGTTCTCGCCGCGGGCGTCGACCGACGCGACGCGCTCGTTGACGTTGCCGGGCCAGCCGGTGGCGGACGGGCCGGCCACGCCCTTCGCGCGCAGGCGGCCGGCGGCGTCGACCTCGACCTCGTCGGTCCAGGTGGGCGCGGGCTGGCCGTCCTCGAAGGACGTGGAGAAGGCGCCCGGCGCCTGCGCCGCGGCGGCGGGGGCGGGCGGTGCGGCGACGAGCGATGCGGCGACGGCCCCTGCCGTGACGGCGACGGTGGTCGCCGTGCCGAGCAGGTGTCGCCGCACCGAGGACGCAGGGGTCATCGGCGTGACCGGTCCCTTCGGGGGGTGGGGCTGGACGGGGCGCGGTCGGGGTCGACCGGGTCGCCAGCGTCGCCGGGACCGGGGTCCTGCTGCCGGTGAGGCATGACGACGTTGTCAACCGGGCGGACTGTACACAGACCGGCACGGGGCGCGTCAAGACCCCGGCGGCGCCCGGGCCGGGCCGAGGAGGGGCTGCGCTCAGAAGAACGCGTACGCCGCGCGCGAGACGACGAAGCCGCGCCCGCTCGCGCCGTCCTCGCACTGCACCCCCTCCGGCAGGGCCAGGCACACGACCTCCGCCACCCGCAGCGCCTCCCCCGCGGCGAGGGTGCGCTGCGCGCCCAGCGGGCTCTCGCCGCCGCAGGTGAAGCCGACGGAGCCGTCGCGCACCTCGACGCCCTGGCCGTAGTCCTGCGCGCAGTCCCCCGGCGGCGGCTCCCAGCTGCGCACCGGCGTGTCGCAGCGGGCGCCGGAGCCGGACAGCACGCAGCCGGTGCTGCCGTCCGCGAGCACGAAGGCCGTCCCGGCCTCGACGCTCGTCGTGCCCTCCGCGGGCGGCGCGGGCGCGCGGCTCGGGCTGCGCGAGCCCTGCGGCGACGGCGCGGGAGCGCCCCCGGGGGCCGTCGCGCCCCCCGCTGGCGCGCCCCCCGCCGGCGGGGTCCCCGGCGGCGCGGTGCCCGACGGGCGCGCCGGGGCCGGTGCCCCCGGCGCGTCGGGCGCGGGGGTGGTCCCCGTGGCCCCGGCCGCGGTGGAGGGCGCCGGCGCCGGTGCCCCCGCGCGGTCGTCGCCGTCGCCGGAGCAGCCGGCGAGCAGCGCGGCGGCGAGCAGCGGCGCGGCGAGCAGCGGGCGGGTCCTCACGGGGCGGGCCTCCTGGGGGCGCGGGGTCGGCGGCGACCGGGCGACCCTAGCCCGGCGGGGGCCGGCGCCCGTCGAGGTAGCGCTTGTACGTCCGCGCGGCGTGCCGCCACCCGGCGGCCTCGTAGAACCGGAACGCCTGCGGGTCGTCCGCCGAGAGCTGGAGCTTGTAGCAGCCCGCCGCCGCGGCCCGCTCCTGCGCGGCCGCGAGCAGCGCCCGCCCCGCCCCGCGCCGCCGCGCCCCGGCGTCGACGACGACGTGCTCGACGAGGGCGTACGGGCCCCGCGCCACGCTCGGCACCACCATGAGGTCGGCCGTGCCGAGCACCTCGTCGCCGTCGACGGCGAGCAGCACGACCCGGCCCGGGCTGCCCAGCGTGCGCTCCCAGGCGCCCGCGTCGGCGGCCGGCGGGGCGAGCTCGGGGTAGAGCTGGGCGTAGAGCGCCAGGACGGCCGGAAGGTCCCCGCGCCCGGCGGCGCGCACCCGAAGGCTCACCCGACGAAGACGCAGAAGGGGTGCCCGGCCGGGTCGGCGTACGCCCGCATCGGCTCCTCGGGGTCGTCCGTGCGGTCGAGCAGCTGCGTCGCGCCGAGGGCGAGCACGCGGGCGTGCTGCTCGTCGAGCGCGGCGACGTCGTCGACCCGCAGGTCGAGGTGGAGCTGCTGGGGCCGGGGCCCCTCCGGCCAGGTCGCCGGGGGCAGCTCCGCGACCTGCTGGAACGCCAGCCGCGGCACGCCCTGCGGGTCCACGAGCACGAGCCAGGTGCTCCCGCGCGGGTCGGGCGCCCCCGCGGGCGGCGCCTCGTCGCCCGCCCGGTAGCGGAACCCCAGCAGCTGCCGCCAGAACTCGGCGAGCCCCCGCGCGTCCGTCGTGTCGAGCACGGTCTGGTGCAGCACCGGCACACCCACCCCGACCACCTCCGGCGGCCAGCGTGCACCATCCGCGCACGGTCGCGGCAGGGTGCGGGCTCCCCGCGGGGCACCCGCCCGCCGCGACCGCGCGCGGACGGGACGGGTCAGCGCCCGCCGAGGGTCACCGCGACGTCGACGACGCGCGTGCCGGGGACGGTGCCGAGGCGGTCGGCGCGCCCGGTGAGCAGGTCGACCTCGTAGAGCCGGCCGCGGTCCACGAGCAGGGCGCTGTTCGCGACGGTCCGCCCGCCGCGCACCTCGGCGACCACGTCGAGCCCGACGTGCGGGCCGACGTCGACGCCCAGGGCGCCGGTCGGCGAGAGGGAGCCGGCGTTGGCCGGCGCCTGCACCGCCACCTGGTCGAGCGCGGTGTCCACGACGAAGAGCGTGGTCGCGGTGGCGGGGTCGAGGTCGTCGTTGGTGTAGCCGGCGGCCGCGACGCCGGTGGCCGTCGTGCCGGCGGTGTACGCGAGGGGGCCGTCGACGACCGTCGCCGGGTAGCCCGCGTCGGTGGCGGCGAAGGACTGGCGCAGGTTCTGCCCCGTGTCGCTCACCACGCGCAGCGCGTTCGCGACCGGGTTGAAGTCCACGCCGAAGGCCCCGCCCTGCAGGGGCGCGCTGAGCCGCAGCACCGGGTGCGCGCGGCCCGACCGGGCGTCGAGCCGGTAGACCCCGCCGGCCTCGCCGACGCCGTACAGGGCGCCGTCCTGCACGCGGTGGTCGATCCCGACGAGCCGGGTGTCGCCCTCGAGACCGCGCACCCGCGCGCT
The DNA here is from genome assembly GCF_003594885.1 of Vallicoccus soli. NCBI lineage: Bacteria > Bacillati > Actinomycetota > Actinomycetes > Motilibacterales > Vallicoccaceae > Vallicoccus > Vallicoccus soli. The sequence goes on along the minus strand of NZ_QZEZ01000004.1, from coordinate 288,012 downwards.
CCCCAGGACCTTGGACGGGCGGTCGGCGCGGAACTGCACGAGCCGGCCGTCGACGGTCAGGCCGACGGCGGTCCGGCCGTCGAGCGCGTGGCCGCCGGAGCCGCGGGCGGCGCCGGGCGTGCCGGACGCCCCGGTGCCGACGGCGGTGACGGCGGCCGCCGCGAGGGCGGCGGCGGCGAGGGTGCTGGTGAGGGCGGTGCGCATGCGGGCCTCCGTGCTGGGGGTGGTTGCTCCTGCCCTGCCGCTTCGGAGCCGCCGCGCCGCCGGACGGGTCACCCGTGCGGCCGATCCCTCAGAGCCGCCCGGCCTCGATGACCCGGGCGAGGAACCGGCGCGTACGCGGCTCCCGCGGGTCCACGAGCACCTGCTCCGGCGGGCCCTCCTCCAGCACCCGGCCCTCGTCGAGGAAGCAGACCCGGTCGGCGACCTGCCGGGCGAAGCCCATCTCGTGCGTCGCCATGAGGATCGTCATCCCCTGGCCCTTGAGGTCGCGGACCAGCGACAGCACCTCGCCGACGAGCTCGGGGTCGAGGGCGCTCGTGACCTCGTCGAGCAGGAGCAGCCGCGGCCCGGGCAGCACCGCGCGCACGATCGCCGCCCGCTGCTGCTGCCCGCCGGAGAGCCGGTCGGGGTAGTCGCGCGCCTTGTCGGCGAGCCCGACGCGCGCGAGCAGCGCCATGGCCCGCTCCTCCGCCTCCCGGCGCGGGAGGCCGTGCACGACCCGCGGCGCGAGCGTGACGTTGTCGAGGACGCTCATGTGCGGGAAGAGGTTGTAGGCCTGGAAGACCACGCCGATCCGCCGGCGCACCGCGTCCGCGTCGGCCCGCGGGTCGGTGACGTCCTGCCCGTCGAGCAGGACGCGGCCGTCGTCGACCTGCTCGAGCAGGTTGAGGCAGCGCATGAGGGTCGACTTGCCCGAGCCGGACGCGCCGATGACGCAGACGACCTCGTGCTCGCCGACGGCGAGGTCCACCCCGCGCAGCACGGGGGTCTCCCCGAAGAGCTTCACGAGCCCCTCGACGGCGAGGACGGGTGCGGGGGCCTCAGACACCGGTGCTCCCCTGCTCGCGGCGGGCCGCGCGCCCGGCCGCCCAGTCCGCGAACCGCGCCGTCGGGACGGCGAGGAGGACGAAGAGGAGGCCGGCGACGACGTACGGGGTGAAGTCGAACGTCAGCGCCACCTGGATCTGCGCGGCGCGGATGGCGTCGACCGCGCCGAGCACCGAGATGAGCCCGACGTCCTTCTGCAGGGCCACGAGGTCGTTGAGCAGCGGCGGGACGACCCGGCGCAGCGCCTGCGGGACGACGACGAGGCGCATCGTCTGGGCGTACGTCAGCCCGAGGCTCCGCGCCGCCGCCCGCTGGCTGGGGTGCACCCCCTCGATGCCGGCCCGGAAGACCTCCGCGACGTAGGCGGAGTAGACGAGCACGAGCGCCACCGTGCCGAGCACGGCGGGCTCGGTCGGCAGCCACCCGATCCGCAGGCTCGGCAGGCCGAACCCGACGAGGTAGAGCACGACGAGCAGCGGCAGGCCGCGGAACAGGTCGGTGTACGCCGTCGCGGCGAGGCGCAGCGGCAGCAGGACCGGCCCGCGCAGGGTGCGCAGCAGCGCGAGCCCGAGCCCGAGGACGAGCACGCAGACCGCGGCGACCGCGAGGACCCGCACGTTGAGCCACAGGCCCCGCAGCACCGGGGGCAGGACCTCCCAGCCGTAGCGCGCGTCGAGGAACGTGTCCCGGGTGCGGTCCCAGCCCTCGGCGCTCGTGACGAGCAGGGCCACGGTGCCCGCGAACGCGAGCGTGCTGACGAGGGCGATCCCCGTGGAGCGGCGGCGCCGGCCCCGGCGCCAGTCGCGCCGGGCGAGCTCGAGCTCGCTCGGCGCGAAGGTGGTGGGTGCGCTCACCGGCGGGTCAGGACAGCTCGGGCGCGCCGGCGACGTCGGCGAGCCACTGCTGCTGGAGCTCCGCGAGCGTGCCGTCCTCGCGCAGCGCGTCGACGGCCGCGCTGACGCAGCCGGTGAGCGGGCTGCCGAGGTCGAGCACCATGCCGAACTGCTCCGGGTCCTCGTCGAGCTGGGGCAGCTGGCCGAGGATGACGCCCCCGTCGAGCTCGGCGGCGGTGAGGTAGAAGGCGGTCGGCAGGTCCACGACGATCGCGTCGACCTGGCCGTTGGCCAGGGCGAGCTTGGCGTCGTCGTTGCTGGTGAAGACCGCCGGCGCGGACTCCGGCGAGACCGCCTCCTCGACGGCGCGCAGGCTCGTCGTGCCGACCTGGGCGCCGAGGCGCACCCCGCGCAGCTCGGCGAGGCTGTCGGCGCCCGCGGCGGGCGAGCCCTCCAGCGTCACGACGGCCTGGCGCACGTCGTAGTAGGGCGAGGAGAAGTCCACGGCCCGCTGCCGCTCGGGGGTGATGGAGAACTGGTTGAGCGCGGCGTCGAAGGGCTTGGGGCCCGGCTGCACCGCGGCGTCGAAGGGCACGCGCACCCAGGCCACGTCCTCGCGGGCGTAGCCGAGCTCCTCGGCCACCGCGTACGCCACCGCGGACTCGTAGCCCTGGCCGTTGGCCGGGTCGTCGCCGACCATCCAGGGCTCGTACGCCGGCTGCGAGGTCCCGAGCGTGAGGGTCCCGCCCTCGAGGGTGTCCAGCGCGCCGGGGGCGCAGTCCGCGGCCGCGGCGGTCGCGCCCGGCGTGGCGCCGCCGGCCGCCGTACCGGAGCCGCCGGTCGCCGTGCCGGAGCCGCCGGAGCCGCCGCCGTCACCGCCGCAGCCGGCGAGGAGCAGCGCGGCCGCGCCGGCCAGGGCGAGCGGGCGCAGGGCGCGGGGGCGCAGGGGCAGGACGGGGCGGGGGCGGCGCATGGGCGGGCTCCGGGCAGGTCGGGGACGGGCTCGACGGGCGCACGGCGGCGGGCGCGTACCCGTGATCCTCCCAGACCCGCGGCGGGCGACCGACCTGGTCCGGCACCTCCCGCGGGGACCGTCCAGGGCAGGACCGCCTAGGGCAGGACCGCCTCGGCCCGGTGCCCGCACGGGCACAGGACGGGCACCGGTCCCGAGCCGTCGCGCGCGGCGAGGTCGAGGTGGAGGGTGAGGTGGTGGCAGGCCGGGCAGCGGTGGGCGAGGCGGAGCCGGCGGCGGCGCCGCGCCTGCAGGGACGCGAGTGCTGTCACGCGAACCATGATCAGGAGCACCCAGCGTGCTCACCATGGCCCGGAGGGACTAGTCGGTGACCATCTCCGGTCGCGCTCCGCCGACCGCGCCGTTGCTCTTCGCGACCGCCGCGGCGGGCTCGATGATCCCCCGCCGCTCGAGCAGCAGCAGGAGCACCACCGCGAAGTCGTTGCCGGCGACGTCCCGACGCACCCGGTCCCAGTCCACCTGCTCCCGCAGCGCGCGGGCCACCGGGAGGAGCCGGCCGAAGTCGCAGTAGTGCTCGTCGAGGGCGAGCAGCTTGGTGACGAGGATGTCCGTGGCGGCCAGCACCGGCATCTCCACCGAGAGCACCGCCAGCGGCTCGGCCCGCTCGACGAGGTCCGCCTCCACCGGGGCGCCGCAGGTGCGCCACAGCACGTCGACGAAGGCGCCCTCGACCACCACCTTGACCAGCCAGTCCTCGGCCGGGACCTGCACGTCGAGGCCCGCGGCGGCGAGCACCTCGCGCGCGCGCCCGGCCTCGCCCGCCGGCACGAGGAAGTCGGCGTCGTGCTCGGGCTCGGGGGCGCCGCGCACCCATGCGGCGTACCCCCCGCACAGGGCGAACGGGACGCCGCCCTGCTTCAGGGCGACGGCGACGCGCTTGAGGACGTCGCGGACGGCCTCGCGCTCGGAGACGGGCTGCGGCTGCACCCGACCCCGCCTACCCCTCCGCGGCGCGGTGCACGCACGGGCGGTAGCACCGGCCGGGACGGGGAAGGGGCGCGCCCGTGCGCATCGCCACGTTCAACATCCTCCACGGGCGCTCGACCGAGGACGGGCGGGTCGACGTCGACCGGCTCGCCGCGGCGGTGCGGTCCCTCGACGCCGACGTCCTCGCCCTGCAGGAGGTGGACCGCGACCAGCCCCGCTCGCTCGGCGCGGACCTCACCGCGGTCGCCGCCGAGGCGATGGGCGCCGTGGACCAGCAGTTCGTCGCCGCCCTCGCCGGCACCCCGGGCGGCACCTGGATGGCCGCGACGGGGACCGAGCAGCCGGGCTCGGCGGCGTACGGGATCGCCCTGCTCAGCCGGCACCCCGTGGTCTCCTGGCGCGTCGTGCGCCTCGCGCCCGTGCCCACCCGGGTGCCCGTGCTCTTCAAGGGCCGCCGGCTCCCGAAGGTCGTCAGCGACGAGCCGCGGGTGGCGGTCGCGGCGGTGCTCGAGGGCCCGTACGGCCCGATGACGGTCGCGAGCACGCACCTGTCGTTCGTCCCGGGATGGAACGCGCTGCAGCTGCGCCGGCTGCTGCGCTCGCTCGAGGGGACGCCCGAGCCCCTGGTCGTCATGGGCGACCTCAACATGGAGCCGCCCCGCCCCGCCCGGGTCACCGGCCTGCGCAGCGTCGCGGCGGCGCACACCTTCCCCGTCGACGCGCCGGACCGCCAGCTCGACCACGTCCTCGTGCGCGGGGGCCTCGCCCCGGTCTCCCGGGCCGAGGCCCCCCGCCTGCCGCTGTCGGACCACCGCGCCCTCGTCGTGGAGGTCGCGCCGGCCTGAGCGGCCCGGGCGCTCAGCGCACGGGCGCGGGCTCGCCCGCCGGGGCGCGCCGCTCCAGCGCCGAGCCCTCCACGTCGAGGACGGGCAGCCAGCGCAGCCAGCGGGGCAGCCACCAGGCCCGCGCGCCCAGCAGCGCGAGCGCCGCCGGCATGACCACCATGCGCACGACGAGGGCGTCGACGAGGATGCCGACGGCCAGCGCGAAGGCGATCGACTTGATCGTCGCGTCGCCGGCGGGCACGAAGCCGGCGAAGACCGAGAACATGATCGCGGCCGCCGCGACGACGACCGGCGCGGCCTGCCGGAAGCCGGTGACGACCGCCTCGCGCGGGGGCGTGCCGTGCGCGTGCGCCTCGTGCATCCGGGACACGAGGAAGACCTGGTAGTCCATCGCCAGGCCGAAGAGGATGCCGATGACGAGGATCGGCGTGAGGCTCAGCAGCGGGCCCGTGCTCTCGACCCGCACGAGGTCGGCCAGCCAGCCCCACTGGAACACCGCCGTCGTCGCGCCCAGCGAGGCGCCGACGGTGAGCAGGAAGCCGAGCACGCCGGCCAGCGGCACGAGCAGCGAGCGGAAGACGAGCACGAGCAGCACGACCGCGAGCCCGACGACGAGCACCAGGTAGACCGGCAGCGCCTCGTCGAGCGTCTGCGAGACGTCGACGCTGACGGCGGTCTCACCGGTGACGTACGCCCGCGGGCTGCTGCCGGCGAGCTGGTCGCGCAGGTCCTCGACGAGCTGGACCGTCTCCTCGCTCGCCGGCCCCGACGCCGGGACCACGGTGAGCAGAGCGGCGCTGCCGTCGGCGGACGGCCGCGGCGGGGTCACCAGCGCGACGTCGTCGAGGCCCTGCACCTCCTGGGCCACCTGCGCCGCGCGCTCCACGGCGCCCTCGCCGTCGACGAGCACGAGCAGCGGACCGCTGACGCCCGGGCCGAAGCGCTCGTCGAGGACGGCCTCGGCCCGCTCCTGCGTCGACCCCTGGGCGGGGCGCTGCTCGAGCGAGGTGCGCATGTCGGCCACGGGCAGGGCCACGACGGCGAGCGCGGCCACCGCCGCGAGCAGGCTCACCGAGCGGCGGGTCGTGACCGTCCGGGCCCAGCCGGCGAAGGAGCCCCGCTCGCGGCGCTCCCCGCCGCCGGCGCGCTCGCGCCGCGGCAGGACCCGGTGCCCCAGCAGCCCCAGGGCCGCCGGCACGAGGGTCAGGGCCACGAGCACGGCGATGACGACGGTGGCCGCGGCCGCCAGGCCCATCTCGGTGAGGAACGGGATGCCGACGACGGCCAGGCCCGCGAGCGCGATGACGACGGTGAGGCCGGCCGCCAGGACGGCCGAGCCCGCGGTGCCGACGGCCAGCGCCGCGGCCTCCTGCACCGGGCGCCCCGCCCGCAGCTCGGCGCGGTGCCGGGTGACGATGAACAGGGCGTAGTCGATGCCGACGGCGAGGCCGAGCATCACCGCGAGGATCGGGGTCGTCGACTGCAGCTCGACGAAGCCGGTGAGGGCGGTGACGCCCGCCGCGCCGATGCCCACGCCGACCACGGCGGTCAGCAGGTTCATGCCGGCGGCGACCAGCGTGCCGTACGTGAGGGCGAGGACGACCAGCGCGACGACGACGCCGACGACCTCCGCGGGCCCGCCGACGTGGACCGGCTCGAGGACGGCCTCGCCGGTGACCTCGGCCGTGAGGCCCGCCCCGCGCGCGTCCTCGACCGCGGCCAGCAGCGCCTCGCGCTCGTCCTCGGTGATCTCGGGCGCGGGCACCGCGTAGGTGACGGTGCTGTACGCCGCGCGCTGGTCCGGCGAGACCGACGGCGCCTGCGGGTCGAGCGGGTCGCTCGCGCTCGCCACGCCCGGCAGCTGCCCGAGCCGCTGCACGACGGCCGCGACGCGCTGCGCGACCGCGGGGTCGGTGACGGCGCCGTCCGGCGCCTCGAGCACGACCTGCGCGCTCGCGCCGCCGCCCTCGTCGCCGAAGCGCTCGCCGATGAGGTCCAGCGCCGTCGTCGACTCCTGCCCCGGGATCTCGAACGCGTCGGACGTCGGTCCGGACAGCGCCACCGCGCCGATGCCCGCGGCGACGAGCACGACGACCCAGGCGAGGAGGACCGCGACGCGGCGGCGCACCGACGCCGCGCCGAGGCGGAAGAGGCGGAGGGCCATGCTGCTCAGCTCCTGCTGCCCGGGCCGGCGTGGCCCAGGGCGTCGTAGGCGGTCTGGACGAGGTGGGGACGGACCACGGCCGGGTCCTGGTCGGGCAGGCCCACGACGGTCGTGGCGACGGCGCCGAGGGCGCCGACGACGCGCACCGCGCGGGGCAGGTCGGGGGTCGGGTCGCCGGGCACGAGCCCGAAGGCCGCCAGCAGGGCGTCGGCCACCGCGGTCACGGTGGCGTCCTCCTGCCCCTCCTCGAGCTGCGGACGCACGGCGAGGCCGAGCACGAGGGCGCAGGCGCCCGGGCGCCGCAGCGCCAGGTCGACGACGGCCTCGACGAGCGCGCGGTCGCGCCCGGGCCCCGCGGGCAGGCCGTCGGCCGAGGCCACGAGCTCGTCGACCTCGCGGCGCAGCCGCTCGCCGACGGCCGCGCGCAGGCCGTCCTTGCTGCCGAAGCGGTGCAGCAGCCCGGTCTTGGAGTAGCCCACTGCGTCGGCCACCGCCTGCAGCGAGGTCTGGCGCAGGCCCAGCCGGGCGAAGAGCCCGGCGGCGGCGTCGACGATCTCGTCGTCGATCTGCTCACGGGTGGGGCGGGGCACCGGACCAGGCTAGTCCGTCATGGACCGGAACGGTCCACCAAACGGCGGGTGACGGCCGTCACCCGCACCCGACGTCAGGCGCCGGGCTCGCGGGGGTCGTCGACCGGCGTGCCGTCGGACGGGCGCGGCGCCGCATCCGGCTCGTGCGGGTCCCGCGGGCCGCGGCCCTCCGCCCGCGCGTCGCGGGGGGCGGCGGGGCCGGGGGGCTCCTGCTCCCCGCGCTCGGCCGGGCCGGGGACCGGCGGCGGGGTCGCGCCGCCGCCGCGGGCCGCCCGGCGGCGCTCCTCGCGCTCCCAGCGCCGGACGAGCTCCTCGTGCTCCTCGTCGAGGGTGCGGAGCCGGCCCAGGAACTCCGGGTCGTCGTCCGGCGCCACGGGGCGGGCCGGCTCGGGGGCGGGACCGCTGCGCGGGCGCCCGGCGAGCAGCCACGCGACCGCCCCCACGAGCGGCACCAGCAGGATGACGGCGAACCAGGCCGGCTTCGGCAGCGAGCGCACCTCGCGCCGCGGGGCCTGCGCGCAGTCGATGAGGGCGTAGACCACCAGCGCGAGCCCCAGTCCGGCCGCCAGCAGCCTCGGCATGTGACCCCTCCGTCGCGCGTACCGCCTGTCCCGACCAGCGTATGTCGCGCACGGCGCGGAGGCGCGCCGCACCGGGGGCCGGGCGGTCGTACCCTCGAGACGAGATGAGCGCCGCCACCACCCCCGCCCCCGCCCCCGCCGCCGCGCCCCTGGACGTCGCGCTCGACCCGCCGCTGGACGCCGCGCTCGAGGACGCGCTGCTGGCCTGCTGGGTCGACGTGAGCAACGCGGGCGGCGCGGTGGGCTTCGTCCCCCCGGTGACCGCGGACGACGTGCGGCCGACGGCCGCGAAGGTGCTCGGCCGGCTGTCGGCCCGCGGCGGTCCGGACCACCTGCTCGTCGCCCGCGACGGCGCCGGCGCGGTCGCCGGCTGGCTCGTCCTCGAGGACCGCGAGCACCGCCTCACCGGGCACTGGCGCACGCTCAAGCGGGTGCAGGTGCACCCCTCGCGCCAGGGCACCGGCGTCGGCGGGCTCCTGCTGCGCGCCGCGGAGGACGCGGCGCGCACCCTCGGCCTCGAGGCGCTGCACCTCACGGTGCGCGGGGGCACGGGGACCGAGGCGTTCTACGCCCGCCACGGCTACGTCGAGGTGGGCCGGGTGCCCCGCGCGCTGCGCGTCGCGGCGGGCGACGACCGGGACGAGGTCTACATGGTGCGGTCCCTGTGAGGGCGGTCCTGGTCTACACGGCGCTGCGGGCGGCGCTCTTCGCCGCGTGCCTCGGCGTCCTGTACGTCGTGGGCGCCCGCGGCGTCCTGCTCCTCGTGCTCGCCGTGCTGCTCTCCGGCGCGCTGTCCCTGCCGCTGCTCAGCCGCCGCCGCGACGCGGTGTCCGAGGTCGTCGTCCGGCGCGGCGACCGCATCCGCGCCCGGCTCGACGAGGCCGCCGCGGGCGAGGACGACGAGGCCCGCTGAGCGGCCGGCGCCCTCGGGCCCGGCGCCGGCGCCGCTGCGCGCGCCATGAGGGGCACCCCCAGGCGTACGGCGTTCCTGAGGGGCACCCCATGCCCGCACGGCCCATGAGGGGCACCCTCACGCGGGCGCGGTCCATGAGGGGCACCCCCAGGCGCACGGCGTCCCTGAGGGGCACCCCGAGCAGAGTCGAGTCTGCTGAGGGTGCCCCTCACGGCAGCTCTGCGCCTGGGGGTGCCCCTCAGGGGACGGGGGGCGCATGGTCCGCGCCGGCACGCTGCATGATCGGCGCCGGGGAGCTGCATGATCACGGCCGGGGAGGCGCATGATCGGCGCCGGAGTGGCGCATGATCGCGCCCGGGGTGGTGGGCGTCAGACGCCGGCGTAGGAGTGCAGGCCGCTGAACCAGAGGTTCACGCCGTAGTAGTTGAACCAGAGGGCGGCGCAGCCGACGAGGGCGATGACCGCGGCGCGGCGCCCGCCCCAGCCGGCGGTGGCGCGCGCGTGCAGGTAGGCCGCGTAGACGACCCAGGTGATGAAGGCCCAGGTCTCCTTGGGGTCCCAGCCCCAGTAGCGGCCCCAGGCGTTCTCGGCCCAGATGGCGCCGGCGACGACGGCGAACGTGTAGAGCGGGAACGCGAAGGCGTGCATCCGGTACGCGAGGCGGTCGAGCCGCTCCGCCGAGGGCAGCCGGCCGAGCCAGCCGCCGAGGGCGGCGCGGCGCTCCGCGCGGGCGCGCAGCAGGTGCAGCACGGTGAGCCCGGCGCCGGCGGTGAAGACGCCCGCGGCGACGACGACGGCCGAGACGTGGATGACCAGCCACACCGAGTCCAGGGCCGGGACGAGCTCCGCGGAGTCGGTGTAGAGCACGGTGACCGCGAGGCCCAGCGTGAGCAGCACGAGCGGGACGACGACGACGCCGAGGTAGCGCACGTCGTACCGGCGCAGGAGCAGCAGGTAGGCCGCGGTGACGGCGAGGGCGCCGGTGATCGAGAACTCGTACATGTTGCCCCACGGCACCCGCCCGGCCGAGACCGCGCGGGTGACGACACCGGCCGCGTGCAGGACGAACGCGAGCGTCGTGAGCGAGACCGCGATGCGGTTCATCCGCTCGGAGCGGTCGAGCCGGGCCGGGGCGGCCGGGGGCGCCGGCGGGGCGAGGGTGGCGGTGCCGCCGGAGCGCGCGGCCGCCGGGGCGTGCGCCGCGGCGGCGCGGCCGGGCGCGCGGCGGCCGAAGGCGACCTCGGCGGCGTACGCGACGAGCGCGAGCGTGTAGACCACCAGCGCCGAGTCGACGAGGTAGTTGCTCACCTGCGCGAGGGACTGCGCGTCCACTGCTCCTCCTCCTACCGGGACCCGCGCCCGGCGATGCGGTCGGCGACCGCCCTGACCTCGTCGGCGAGGCCCTCGTCCTCGCTGCGGCTGAGCCCGCCGACCCGCACCACCGTACGTCCGGCGCCGCTCCCGTCGTCCTGCGCCACGGCCCGCACGAAGGCGCGGCGGCGCCGGACGAAGAGCGAGAGCAGCAGGCCGGTCATCGCGAGCACCGCCCCGACGAGGGCGGGGGTGGTGCCGGGGTCGCGCGCGACCTGCAGGTTCACGAACCGGGAGACCCCGTCGAAGGTGATGCTCCCGGCGCCGTCCGGCAGCTCCATGGTCTCCCCCACGGCGAGGGCGCGCGCGAGGGGCTGCCCCTCGAGCTCGGGGTCCTGGAACTGCTCCATCGCCGCGGTGTCGAGCCGGTAGACCGACTGCGGCACGCCGTCGTCGAGGCCGAGGTCGCCGCGGAACGCGGTGAGGAACACCCGCGGGTCGCGGGCGTCGGGGAAGATCGACACCGGCGAGCCGATGATCGCGGCGGTGGGCAGGAACAGCCCGGTGAAGCCGAGCTGCTCCGGCTGGGCCTCGGGCACCTTGACGACGCCCTCGGACGTGTTGTTCGCGTCGCGCGGCAGGAACGGCGACGCGCCCTGCCAGACGACCTCGCCGGCGCCGTCGCGCACGGTGAACCGCGGGGCGTACCCGTTGCCGGTGAGGAAGACCTTGCTGCGCCCGGTGACGAGGGGGTGGTTCGAGGCGATGGTGGCCGTACGGGGCTCCTCGCCCGGCTCCTCGGTCCAGGTCACCTCCGCGCGGAAGTCGCGCGGGGCGCCGGCCTGCTCCCCGCCCTCCTGGTAGCGCACCCGGAACGCGTCGAGGCTGACGGTGAACGGCTCGAGCGAGGCGTCGTCGAACCACGGGCCCTGCTCGACGCTGTCGTACTGCGCGACGACGTTCGAGAAGCCGCGGCCCTCGACGACGACGACGTTGGCCCGGAACCCGTAGAGGTGCCCGACCGCCACCGCGACGAGCACGACGACGAGCGAGAGGTGGAAGACGAGGTTGCCGCTCTCGCGCAGGTAGCCGCGCTCGGCGGACACCCACCCGTCGCCCTCGGCGACCCGGTAGCGGCGCGAGCGCAGCACGCGGCGGGCCGCGGCGAGCGCCTGCTCCGGCGGCGCGTCGACGACGACCTCGGCGTGGGCGGGCAGTCGCTCCAGCCGCCGGGGCGCCGCCGGCGGGCGGGCGCGCATCGCGCGCCAGTGCTGGCGGCTGCGCGGCAGCACGCAGCCGACGAGGGACACGAAGAGCAGGAGGTAGACGGCGCTGAACCACGGGGAGCCGTACACGTCGAAGCCGGAGAGCCGGTCGACGAGGCCGAAGGCGCCGGGGTGGTCCTCCTGCCACTGCCGCACCCCGGCCGGGTCGCTGGAGCGCTGCGGCAGCAGCGAGCCGGGGACCGCGGCGAGCGCCAGCAGGAAGAGCAGCACCAGGGCGGTGCGCATCGAGGTCAGCAGGCGCCAGCCCCAGCGCAGCCAGCCGCGCGCGCCCAGCCCGGCCGGGCCGTCCGGGCCGGCCCCGGGGGCCTCGGGGGTGGTGGAGAGCCGCTCGTCGACGCTCATCACACCGCCGGGGTGAAGCCGGAGACGAGGACCTGCAGCCGCACGGACAGCTCCTGCCAGACGCCGGTGACGAGCAGCACGCCGAGGGTCACGAGCATCGCGCCGCCGACGCGCATGACGGCCGCGGAGTGGCGCCGGACCCGGCCGAAGGCGCCGAGGGCGCGCCGGTACGCGAGCCCGGCGACGAGGAAGGGCAGCCCGAGGCCCAGGCAGTACGCGAGCGCGAGCACCCCGCCGCGGGCCGCTCCCCCGTCGGTGGCGCCGAGCGCGAGGACCGCGGCGAGGGTCGGGCCGATGCAGGGGGTCCAGCCCAGGCCGAAGAGCACCCCGAGCAGCGGCGCGCCGGCGAGGCCGAGCGCCGGCGCGCGGTGCAGGCGCCACTCGCGCTGCAGGCCGGGCACCAGGCCCATGAAGGCGAGCCCGAGCACGACGGTGAGCAGGCCGAGGACCACCTGCAGCGTGCGGGCCTCCTGGAGCAGGAACCCGCCCACGCTGCCGGCGAGGACCCCCGCGGACACGAAGACCGCGGAGAAGCCGAGGACGAAGAGCAGCGTGCCCAGCGCGACCTGCCCCCGGCGGCGGCGCTCCGCGGAGGCCAGGTCGGCGCCGGACAGGCCGGTGACGTACGAGAGGTAGCCCGGCACGAGGGGCAGCACGCAGGGCGAGAGGAACGACACCAGCCCGGCCGCGGCGGCCACCGGCAGCGCGAGCAGCAGCGACCCTGACCAGACGGTCGAGGAGAAGGTGTCGGCGACGCTCACCGGTGGCCCGACCCGGCGCTCACGCGGGCCCGGCGGCCGCGGGGACGAGGGGCGCCAGCAGCTCGCGCAGCCGCGGCTCGTCGACCTCGCCGAGGACGGCCGACACCGGGCGGCCCTCCCGGTCGAGCACGAGCGTGCTGGGGATGGCGTTCGGCGGGACGGCGTCGGCCAGCGCCAGCAGGCCGCGCCCGGCGGGGTCCCAGAGGCTGGGGTAGCTGAGGAAGCGCTCCTCGAACCCCTGGGCGCTGACCCGCTCGTCCTTGGTGTTGATGCCGACGAACGCCACCCCGTCGTCGCGCAGGTCGGCCGACACCCGCTCCAGGGCCGGCGCCTCGGCCCGGCACGGGGGGCACCAGGAGCCCCAGACGTTGAGCACGACGACCTTGCCGCGCAGCGCGGCCAGGTCGAGGTCCTCCCCGTCGAGGGTCTCCCCCGCGAGCTCGACCGGCTCCTCCTCGGCGGGGGTGAAGGTCACGAGGCTGCTGTCGCCGCTGACGAAGCCGGTGTCGGCGTCGCCGGTGTCGGGGCCGCCGCCGCCGCACCCGGCGAGCAGCGCCGCGGCCGCCGCCGCGGCGGCCGCGCGGGCGCGGGCGGGCCGGCGCATCAGGCGCCCGCCACCTGCGGCTGGACCGGGAGCAGGTCCCGGGCCGGCTCGGAGTACGCCACGTCGACGAGCTCGTCGTCCGCGTAGGTCAGCGAGGTGACCGAGGCGAGCGTGCACTCGCGGCTGCGCGGGTCGTGCCAGAGCCGGCGGCCCTCGGCGGCGCAGCGCGCGGTCCAGATCGGCAGCTGGTGGCTGACGAGCACCGCCTCGTGCCCGCGGGCGAGGTCGCGCGCGGTGGCGACGGCGGCCAGCATCCGGGTGGCGATGGCGACGTAGGGCTCGCCCCACGACGGGCGGAACGGGTTGCGCAGCGTCCACCAGTGCGCCGGCCGCTTGAGCGAGCCGTCGCCCACGCCGAAGGTGAGGCCCTCGAAGAGGTTGCCCGCCTCGATGAGCCGGCCGTCGGTGCCGATGCCGACCCCGACCGCGCGGGCGGTCGGCGCGGCCGTCGCCTGCGCCCGCTCGAGGGGGCTGGCCGTGACGACGGTGACGTCGCGCCCGGTCATCTCCTCCCCGACCCGCTCGGCCATGCGCTCGCCGAGCGCGGAGAGCCGGAAGCCGGGCAGGCGCCCGTACAGGACCCCGCCGGGGTTGTGGACCTCGCCGTGGCGGACGAGGTGGACGGTCGTGAGCGCCATCAGGTCTCCGTGGGCTGCTCGGGGTGCGCGCCGGCGGTGTCGGGGGTCGCCGCCGCGGCGGCGCGCGCCGCGCGGGGCAGCGCGTCCGCGACGCGGGACAGCGCCTCGTCGTCGTGCGTCGAGGAGACGAACCACGCCTCGAAGGCGGACGGCGGGAGGTAGACGCCGTCGGCGAGCATGGAGTGGAAGAACGCCTGGTAGCGGTACGCCTCCTGGGCGCGGGCGGCGTCGTAGTCGCGGACCTCGGCGTCGGCGAAGAACACCGAGAACAGGCTGCCCGCGCGCTGCACCCGGTGCGCCACGCCCTCGGCGGACAGCGCCGCCGAGGCCAGGTCGGCGACCTGCGCCGCCGTCGTGTCGACGTGCGCGTAGACGTCGTCGGTGCAGTGCCGCAGCTGGGCGTACCCGGCGGCGGTCGCGACCGGGTTCCCGGCCAGGGTGCCCGCCTGGTAGACCGGCCCGGCCGGCGCGAGCATCGCCATGACGTCCGCGCGCCCGCCGAACGCCGCGGCGGGGAAGCCGCCGCCCATGACCTTGCCGAACGTCATGAGGTCGGGCCGCACGCCCTCGAGCCCGTACCAGCCGGAGCGGGACACCCGGAAGCCGGTCATGACCTCGTCGCTGACCAGCAGCGCGCCGTGCTCGGCGGTGGTGCGCCGCAGCGCCTCGGTGAAGCCGGGCAGCGGGGGCACGACGCCCATGTTGGCCGCGGCCGCCTCGGTGATGACGCAGGCGATGCTGTCGGGGTTCTCGCGGAACGCCGCCTCGAGCGCCTCGACGTCGTTGTACGGCAGCACGACCGTGTCGGCGGCGCTGGCGCCGGTCACGCCGGGGGTGTCGGGCAGCGAGAAGGTGAGGGCGCCGGAGCCCGCGCTGGCCAGCAGCGCGTCGACGTGGCCGTGGTAGTGCCCGGCGAACTTCACGACCTTGGGCCGCTGCGTGAACCCGCGCGCGAGCCGCACGGCCGACATGGTCGCCTCGGTGCCCGAGCTGACCAGCCGCACCTGCTCGACCGGCTCGACGCGCGCGACGATCTCCTCGGCGAGGAGCACCTCGTCCTCCGTCGGCGTGCCGAACGACGTGCCGCGCGAGACCGCCTCCTGCACCGCCGCCACGACCGCCGGGTGCGCGTGCCCCAGGATCATCGGGCCCCAGGAGCAGACCAGGTCGACGTACGAGCGCCCGTCGGCGTCGGTCAGCCACGGGCCGCGGCCCTCGCGCATGAAGCGCGGCGTGCCGCCGACCGCGCGGAAGGCGCGCACCGGGGAGTTCACCCCGCCCGGCGTCACCCCCTGGGCACGGGCGAACAGCTCCGCGGAGGCCGGCGCGTCGTAGGGGTACGGCATGCTCCCAGTCTCGCAGCCGTCCGGGGGTGCTGCTCCCCCGCGGGCTGTGGACCCCCTCACCCCGCGCGCGCGGCGGTCCGCTCCGCCCAGGCCCGGGCCACCGCCGGGTCGGTGGGCCGGGTGGCGAGGCTGACCGCGACGAACGCCACGAGGCCGGCGCCGAGCCCGTAGTAGACCGGCTCGTTGGCGTAGACGTCGCCGAGGACCGCCATCGTCGCCAGCGTCACGCCGGTGCCCGCGCCCATGGCGGCCAGCGCGCCGGAGACCGTGCCCCGCCGCCAGAGCAGGCCACCGAGGATGGGGACGAGCAGGCCGCCGACGAGGATGTCGTACGCGACGGTGAGGGCGGCGACGACGTCGTCGAGCACGCAGGCGACGGCGACGACGAGCAGGCCGAACCCGATGACGTAGAGGCGGTTCTCCTGCACCTCGTCCCCCTCGGCGCGCGCCGCCCGGCGGCCGCGCAGCCCGCCCACGAGGTCCTGCCGCACGACCGTCGCGGTGGCCATCAGCGCGCCGCTCGCCGTCGACATGATCGCGGCGAGGGCCGCGGCGAGCACCAGGCCGGTCAGCCCCACCGGCAGCGCCTCCTGCGCCACCTCCACGAAGGCGTCGTCGGGGTCGGCGAGGCCGGGCACGAGGGCCGCCGCGCCCGCGCCGATGAGGGCGCCCGCGACGCCGTACGCGATGCAGTAGGCGCCGGCCGCGGCGCCGGCGCCGCGGGCCACCCCCGCGCTGCGGGCCGTGAAGACCCGCTGCCAGATGTCCTGGCCGATGAGGATGCCGAAGAAGTAGACGACGAAGTACGTGACGATCGTGCCGCCGCCGATCGCGGTGAGGTCGAGCCCGTCGTCGCCCAGCGCGTCGCGGATGCCGGCGGTGCCGTCGGCCCGCACGAGGACCACCGGCAGCAGGACGAGCAGGACGCCGACCGTCTGCACGGCGAACTGCACCACGTCGGTGAGCGTCACCGACCACATGCCGCCGAGCGCGGAGTACGCGACGACGATGCCGCCGCCGAGCAGCACCGACGGCACCGTCCCCAGGTCGAGCAGGACGCCGAAGACCGTGGCGTAGGCGATCGTCGAGGTGACGGTGAGCATGAACGTGTACGCCGCCATGACGACCGCGGAGAGCAGGGTGGCGCCGGGGCCGTACCGCAGCTCCAGGACCTGCGACACGGTGTAGACCCGCAGCCGCTGGATGCGCCCGGCGAAGGCGAGGCTCAGCACGAGGACGCCGCAGCCGATCGCGACGACCAGCCACATGCCGGAGACGCCGTACTGGTAGCCGAGGCCGACCCCGCCGATCGTCGAGGCGCCGCCGAGGACGAGGGCGGCGAGGGTGCCGGCGTACATGCCGGGGCCCAGGCGCCGACCCGCCACGAGGTAGCCGTCCTGGTCGGTGGCGCGGCGCTTGCCGAGCCAGCCGACGGCGACCATGGCGAGCAGGTAGACGACGATGACGGCGATGTCCACGGGACCCTCCGCTCTCAAGTGAGGTCGACGACGAGGACGCCGGGGCGGCGCCGCTCCAGGGAGCGCTGCAGGGCGCGGGCGAGCGCGTCCTCGAGCCCGCCCGCCGGCACCGGCTCGGCGTCGGCGCCGAAGGCGCGCGCGAGGGCGACGAGGTCGGGCCGCTCGAGGTCGACGGCCAGCGGCGGGATGCCGCGCGCGAGCATGCCGTCGCGGATCTCGCGGAACCCGCCGTTGTCCACCACGACGGTGACCACGGGCAGGCGCTGCTCGACCGCGGTCATGAGCTCCTGCACGCTGAACATGAGCGCCCCGTCGCCCACCAGCGCCACGGCCGGCGCGCCCGGGAGCGCGAGGGCGGCGCCGACGGCGGCCGGGAGCGCGTACCCGAGCGTGGCGAAGCCCGGGCAGTAGCAGAACCTGCGCGGGCGGTCGCGCCGGGTGAAGTGCACGGCGCCGTAGTAGGCGACCTGCGAGCTGTCCCCCGCCAGCACCGCGTCGCCCGGCAGCACGCGCCCGACGGCCTCGGCGAGCTCGGCGCCCGGCCCGGCGTCGCGCAAAGCCTCCGCCCGGCAGCGCGCCCGCAGCGCCGCCGCCCGGTCCGCGCCGCCCCGGCGCCGCGGCGCGAGCAGCGGCAGCAGCGCCGCGAGGGTCGCGCCGGCGTCGCCGTGCAGGGCCGCGAGCTCCCCCGCGGCGAGGTTCTTGTCGAGCTGCCCCTCCTCGACGTCGACCCGCACCGCGGCGCGCGGGACGACCGCTCCGCCCCAGAGGTCGCTGTCGCCGAGCTCGCTGCCGACGACGAGCACCGCGTCCGCCGCGGCCAGCGCCTCCTGCGCCGCGCGCAGCCGCACGTGGGCCCCCACCGCCAAGGGGTGGTCCTCGTCGAGCAGCCCCTTGGCCGCCGTCGTGGTGAGCACCGGCGCGTCGAGGGCCTCGGCCACGGCCCGCAGCGGCCCGCCCGCGTCGAGCGCGCCGCCGCCGGCGAGGACGACGACGTCCCCGCGCAGCAGCGCGGCGGCCCGGGCGAGCGCGTCCGGCGCCGGGACGGGCGGCTCGTACGGGACCCGGGCGGGCACCGCGCCGTCCCAGGGGAGCTCCATCACGTCGAGCGGGACCTCGACGTGCCGCGGGCGGCGCCGCCCGCCCGGCGCCAGGGCGCGCGCCACCGCCGCGGCCGCGGTCGCGGGGCCGTCGGCGCGGGTGCTGGCGGCGAGCAGGCGCCCCACCGCGCCCGAGGCGTCCCGGGTCTCGTGGAGCGTGCCCAGGTCGCGCCCCTCCTCGCCCCGCGGCACCCCCGGCGAGACGTAGAGGGCCGGCACCGAGTCGGCGTACGAGGTCGCGGCGGCGGTCAGCGCGTTGAGCAGGCCCGGCCCGCTCGTCGTGAGCACCATCGCCGGGCGGCCGGTGGCGCGGGCCCAGCCGTCCGCCGCGTAGCCCGCCCCCTGCTCGTGCCGGGGGACGACGTGCCGCAGCCGGCCGGCCGCGACGTGGCGCTGCACGTGCCGGTAGAGCTCGAGGTTGTGCGTCCCCGGCACCCCGAGCACGACCTCGACGCCGTGGGCGACGGCGGTGTCGACCACGGCGGCGGCGGTGGTCGGTGCGCTCACGCCCGCCACCGTAGGGCCCGTCAGACGATGCCCGCGTCGGTGAGGAACTCCTCGGCGACGTCCTCCGGGGCCTCGCCCTCCACGTCGACCCGGGCGTTGAGCTCGGTGAGGCGCTCGTCGGTGAGCTGCTCGGAGACCGCGCCGAACAGCTCCTCGTACGCGTCGGCGTGGGCCTGGTACGCCTCCTCGCGCATCGTCATCGCGATGTTGTACGGCGGGAAGAAGCCCTCGTCGTCCTCCAGCACGGTCAGGTCCTGGCCCGCGACCTGGCCGTCGGTGGCGAAGACGACGGCGAAGTCGCACTGCTCGCCCTGGCCGACCTGCTGGTACACCAGCGACGGCTCGAGCTGCACGACCCGGTCGGCGGGCAGGTCGAAGCCGTACGCCCGCTCGACGCCGGGCAGGCCGTCGTCGCGGGTGATGAACTCCGGGCTCGAGCAGAGGGTCGCCGCGGCGGGGTCCTCCTGGGCGACCCTGGCGTAGTCGCTGAGGGTCGCCACGCCGGTCGCGTCGACCGCCTCCTGGTTGGCCGCGATGGCGAAGGTGTTGTTGGCCTCGGCCTGCGCGAACCACGTGATGCCGTTGGCGGCGTCGGCCTCCTTGACGGCCTGGAACTGCTCGTCGGAGCCGGCGACCGGGGCGTCGTTGCCGAGGATCGTGATCCAGCCGGTCCCGGTGTACTCGTAGTACGCGTCGATGTCGCCCCCGGTGAGCGCGGAGCGCACGGTGGAGGTGCCGGTGAGGTTGGTGCGGTCCTCGACGTCCGCGCCGGCGGCCTGCAGCGCCTGCACGGCGATCTGCCCGAGCACGAGCTGCTCGGTGAACTCCTTGGACCCGACGGCGATGCTCACGCCCTCGAGGTCGACGCCGGCGGCGACGCTGTCCTCGGAGGCCTCGCCGCCGCCCCCGCCGGAGTCCCCGCCGCAGGCGGACAGGGCGAGCGCGGTGGCGGCGGACGCGGCGAGGGCCAGGGCCCGTCGTCGGACGGGTGCGGGAGCGGTCATGGGTGCCTCCTGGAGGGTCGGCGGCTGGCGGGCGGGAGCGGGGCGGGAGCGGGACGCGGGGGCCGGTCAGAGGCCGCGGGGCCGTACGAGCTCCTCCGTGACGTCGAGGACGTGGTCGACGAGCAGGGCCAGCACGCCGGCCAGGACCGCGCCGACCACCTGGGCGGAGGCGCGTCCGAGCGTCAGGCCCTGGTAGATCGTCTGGCCCAGGCCGCCCGCGTTCACGAGCGCGGCGATGGTGGCCGTGCCCACGTTGATGACGGCCGCCGTGCGGATCCCGGCGATGATCACGGGCACCGCGAGCGGCAGCTCGATGCGGCGCAGCACCGTGAGCGGCGACATCCCCATGCCGCGGGCGGACTCCACGACCGCGGGGTCGACCTGGGTGAGGCCGACCATCGTGTTGCGCAGCACGGGCAGGAACGCGTAGAGCACGAGCGCCGCGATCGAGGGCCAGAAGCCGATCTGCCCGAGGGCGACCGCGATGAGCACGAGGACGCCGAACGAGGGCACGGTCTGCGCCGCGTTGGCGAAGCCCACGACGAGCGGGGCGACCCGCCGCGCGGCGGGCCGCGTCGCGAGGACCCCCAGGGGCAGCGCCACCGCGACCACGAGCACCGTCGAGACCCCGACGAGCTCGAGGTGGCGCGCCAGCTGCTCGCGCAGCACCGCCGGCTCGAGCAGCCGCTCCTCGATGCTGTCGAGGTCGGCGGTCGCGATCCACACCCAGACCGCCGCGAGGACGAGCAGCAGCACGACGGGCAGCCCGGCGTAGCGCAGCGCGCGGCGGGCGCGCCCCTGCGGGCCGCCCGCGCCGTCGGGGCGCCCCGGCGCGGCCCCGCCCGGCAGCGGCTCGACGGCCTGGGCGGTCACCGGGCCCCCTCGGCGGTACGGGCGCCGGGCCCGTCCCCGGCGCCGTCGCCGCCTGCCGCCTGGCGCGCGGCGGCGCGCATCGTCTCGGCGGCGGCCATGATCACGCTCATGTCCACCGCGCCGAGGTAGGCGCCGCGCGGGTCGACCACGACGACGCCGCCGACCCGGCTGGTGAGCATCGCGTCGAGGGCGCCGGCGAGGGTGGCCTGCGGCTCCACCACGGCGCGGACCTCCATCCCCACGCGCTCCAGCGCCCGGGCGCCGCCCGCCGGGTCGTCGGCCGCGCGGGCGAGGTCGCGCGCCCCGGCCCAGCGCCGCGGCCGGCGCTCGTCGTCGAGCAGCAGGACCGCGTCGGCGCCCGAGCGCTGCAGGACGGCGAGCGCCGCCGCCGGGCCCTCGGCCATCAGCGCGACCGGCCGGTCGGCGAGGGCGAAGTCGCGGACCCGGGCCAGGCCCAGGCGCTTGAGGCTCGCGCCGCTGCCGATGAACTCGCGCACGAAGTCGTCGGCGGGCGCGGAGAGGACGTTCTCGGGGGTGTCGTACTGCGCCACGACCGAGCGCTCGCGCAGGATCGCGATCCGGTCGCCCATCTTGATCGCCTCGTCGATGTCGTGCGTGACGAAGACGATGGTCTTGCGGATCTCCTCCTGCAGCCGCAGGAACTCGTTCTGCAGGCGCTCGCGGCTGATCGGGTCGAGCGCGCCGAACGGCTCGTCCATGAGCATGACGGGCGGGTCCGCGGCCAGCGCGCGCGCGACGCCGACCCGCTGGCGCTGCCCGCCGGAGAGCGCCTTCGGGTAGCGGTCGCGGTACGCCGCCGGGTCCAGGCCCACCAGCTCGAGCAGCTCGTCGGTGCGCGCGGCCACCCGCTGCCTCGGCCACCCGAGCAGGCGCGGGACCGTGGCGACGTTCTGCGCGATCGTCATGTGCGGGAACAGCCCGACCTGCTGGATGACGTAGCCGATCCGCCGGCGCAGCCGGTCCGGGTCGACGCGGGTGACGTCCTCGCCCTCGAGCAGGATGCGCCCCGCCGTCGGCTCGATGATCCGGTTGACCATCTTCATCGTCGTCGTCTTCCCGCAGCCGGAGGGCCCGACGAGGATCACGATCTCCCCCGCGGGCACGTCGAGGTCGAGCGCCTCCACGGCGGGGTGCTCCTGGCCGGGGTAGCGCTTGGTCAGGCCCTCGAGCCGGATCATCGGCTCGGTCATCGCAGCCCCCTCGGGGTCGTCAGGCGGGTCAGGAGCAGGAAGGCGGCGTCGAGCAGCAGCCCGACGGCGACCGTGCCCAGGGTCCCCGCGAGCACGAGGTCCAGGGCGTTCGGGCCGGTGATGACCCGCAGCGCGGCGAAGATCAGCTCCCCGTAGCCGCCGCCGCCGACGATGCTCGCCAGCGCGGCGATGCTCACGAGCAGGACGGCGGACACCCGCACGCCGGTGAGCAGGACCGGCCAGGCGAGCGGCAGCTCGACGCGCAGCAGCGTCCGGGCCCGGCCCATGCCGGTGCCCCGCGCGGACTCGACGACCGCGGGGTCCACCCCGCGCAGCCCGACGACCGTGTTCCGGGTGATCGCCAGGAGGCTGTAGAGGGTCAGCGCGACGACGACGGAGCGCTCGCCGATGCCGAGGACCGGCACCAGGAGCGCGTACATGGCCAGCGAGGGGACGACGAGCAGGAGGCCCTCGACCCGCACGACCGCCGCGCTCAGCGCGGGCCGGCGGTAGGTCAGCAGCCCCAGCGCGACGCCGAGGACCGTGCCGACGGCGAGCGCGGTGAGGACGAGCAGGAGGTGCTCCCGCCCGAGCTCGAGCATGCGGTCGGCGTTGTCGACCACGTAGTCGACGACGCCCACGTCAGGCGACCGGTCCGCGGATCATGCCCAGCACCCTCGCACACGCGGGCGTCGCACCGGCCCTGCCGCACCCCGGCACGCCGCCGGCCCCGCACCCGCACCCGCACCCGCACCGCGGCGCAGACTGGCGGGGTGCACGACGACGACGAGGCGCACGACATCGTCACGCCCACCGACGAGGAGGCCCGCCGGCGCGACCTGGAGGTCCGCCGGCGCCGCTACTTCGCGGTCATGGTGCCGTGCCTGCTGCTCGTCGCCTTCGGCTTCTTCGTGCCCGCCCCGACCGCGCTGCGGGTCGCGGCCTGCGCCGTCGCCGCGGTGCTGCCGCCGGTCGCCGCGGTGGTGGGCAACGGCGGCGTGCGCCGCGGCCGCTGGCAGCGCTGAGCGGCGGCGCTCAGGCCGGCCGCGCGCCCGTCGTCGCCCCGGGGCCGGTGCGCTGCAGCCAGGCGTCCACCTCCGCGGACGGGAGGGGGCGGGCGAGCAGGTACCCCTGCACCTCGTCGCACCCCAGCTCGCGCAGCCGCGCCTGCGCCTCCTCCGTCTCCACGCCCTCCGCCACCACGGTCAGCCCGAGGTCGTGGCCCAGGGCGACGACGGAGCGGGCCACCGCCTCGTCCTCCCGGTTGTCCACGAGGTGGGTGACGAAGCCGCGGTCGATCTTCAGGCTGCGGACCGGCAGCGACTTCAGGTACGACAGCGAGGTGTAGCCGGCGCCGAAGTCGTCGATCGCGACGCCGACGCCGATCGCGCGCAGCTCGCGCAGCGTCTGCGCCGCGCGCACCGGGTCCACCATGACCGCGGTCTCGGTGATCTCCAGCTCGAGCGCCTCGCCCGGCAGGCCGGCGTCGGCCAGCAGCCGCGCGACCTGCCCGGCGAGGTCGGGCTCGAGCAGCGTGCGCGGGGTGATGTTGACCGCCACGGAGAGGTCGCGGCCCTCGCTGCGCCAGCGGGCGCACTCGCGCGCGGCCTCGCGCAGCACCCACGCGGTGAGCGGGCGCATGAGCGCGGTCCGCTCCGCGAGCGGGATGAACACGTCCGGGCCGAGCCGGCCGCGGGTGGGGTGCTCCCAGCGCACCAGCGCCTCGAAGCCGACCGTCACCCCGGTCCGCAGCTCCACCTTGGGCTGGTAGTCCAGCAGCAGCTGGCCCTGCTCGATGCCGACGCGCAGCTGCGCCAGCAGCCCGAGCTGGGCCTCGTCGTGCGGGTCGCTGGCCTCGTCGTAGAGCCGGGCCCCGCCGCCGTCCCGCTTGACCTGGTACATCGCCACGTCCGCGCGGCGCAGCAGCAGGTCGAGGTCGTCGCCGTGCAGCGGCGCCACCACCACCCCCACGCTGGCCCCCACCTCGAGGCTCACCCCGCCGACCGAGTACGGCCGCGCGAGCGCGTCGGCCACCCCCCGGCCCACGCGCAGCGCCGCCGCGGCCGGGTCGTCGCCGCGCAGCCCGGCGACCAGCACCGCGAACTCGTCGCCGCCGAGGCGGACCACGAGGTCGTCGGGGCGCACGCTGGCGACCAGCGTCGCGCCCACCTCGACGAGCAGCTGGTCGCCGACCGCGTGCCCGAGCGTGTCGTTGACGTCCTTGAAGCCGTCGAGGTCGAGCAGGAGCAGGGCCAGCGCGCCGCGGGCGGGCTGGGCCCGCCGGCGCTCGAGCAGCGCGCCCCCGTGCTGGTGCAGCATGACCCGGTTGCCGAGGCCGGTCAGGGCGTCGTGCAGGGCCTCGTGCTCCCGGCGCGCCACCCGCCGGCGGGCGGCCACGAGCAGGACCAGGAGCCCGAGCACGACGCCGACCGCGGCGACGTAGAGGCGCGTGGTGAGGGCGGCCATGCGCTCCACCACGTCGTCCTGCGGCAGCAGGACCTCGGCGACGAGCCCGCTGGGGCGCCCCGCGCGGTCGTGGGGCTGCAGCAGCACGGTCGCGCTGGCCCGCTCCCGCCCCTCGTCGTGCTCGAACTCCACGCGCGGCTGCCCCGCCAGCACGGCCGCGAAGTGGGCGAGCTCCTCGGCGCTCGGCGGGTCGGGGTCCCTCGCGTCGGACAGGACGGCAGTCCCGTCGGCGGTCCACAGCTGCAGGCCGACGAGGGTCCCCTGGCGCACGAGCCGCTCGGCGTCGGCGCGCACCTGCGCGGCCGCGCCCGGCGCGAGCGCGCCGCCGTGCAGGTGCCCCGAGAGCGCGATGTCCTCGACGAGCGCGGCGGTCTCGACCAGGTGCGCCTCGGTCCGCTCGCGCTCGGACCGGCCGAGGGCGTGCGCGAGGAGCCCGAGGGCGACGGCCGCCACGACGAGCAGGGCGGCCAGCAGGCGCCACGAGCCCAGTGCGCGGCGCAGGGCGGGTCCGGCGGGAGGGGTCACCCGCTGGGCGTCGGCGCCCGGAGCGCCGGCCTTGAGCCGTCAGGCCCGGCGCAGGTCCCGGGCGACCTCGCTCGCCCAGTACGTGAGCACGACCTGCGCCCCCGCCCGGCGGATCGAGGTGAGGGTCTCGTGCACGACGCGGTCGCGGTCGATCCAGCCGTGGGCCGCGGCGGCCTCGACCATGGAGTACTCCCCCGACACCTGGTACGCCGCGACGGGCACGTCGACGCTGTCGGCGACCCGCCGGAGCACGTCGAGGAACGCCGACGCGGGCTTGACCATGACCATGTCGGCGCCCTCGGCGACGTCGAGCGCGACCTCGCGCAGCGACTCGGTGAGGTTGGCCGCGTCCTGCTGGTAGGTCTTGCGGTCGCCCTGCAGCGAGGACTGCACGGCCTCGCGGAAGGGGCCGTAGAAGCCGGACGCGTACTTCGCCGCGTAGGCGAGGACGGCCACGTCCTGGTGCCCCGCGCCGTCCAGCGCACGGCGCACGACGCCGACCTGGCCGTCCATCATGCCGCTGGGCCCCACCACGTGGACGCCGGCGTCGGCCTGCGCGCGGGCCATCTCGGCGTACACCTCGAGGGTGGCGTCGTTGTCCACGGACCCGTCGGGCGCCAGCAGGCCGCAGTGCCCGTGGTCGGTGAACTCGTCGAGGCACAGGTCGCTCATGACGACGGTCGCGTCGCCGACCTCCTCGACGACGGCCCGGATGCCCTGCTGCAGGATCCCGTCGGGGTCGGTGCCCGCCGAGCCGCGGGCGTCCTTCTCCTCGGGGACGCCGAAGAGCATGATCCCGCCGACCCCCGCCTCGGCCGCCTCCACCGCCGCCGCGCGCAGCGAGTCGAGGGTGTGCTGCACGACGCCGGGCATCGAGGAGACCGGCACCGGCTCGCGCACGCCCTCGCGCACGAACACCGGCAGCACGAGGTCGGCCGGGTGCAGCCGGGTCTCGGCGACGAGCCGGCGCAGCGCGGGCGTGCGCCGCAGCCGGCGCGGGCGCACCGCGGGGAAGCCCGCCATCAGGTGGCCTTGCGCCGGGCGGCCGGGCGCCGCTGCGACGGGCGCAGCACCGGCTCGCCGGCCTCGAGCGCGGCGGCCCGGGCGGCGAGCCCGAACTCGGCGAGGCCGGCCGCCAGCGCGGCCACCGACGGCTCGGCCGCGAGCACGTCGACCCGCAGGCCGTGCTCCTCCGCCGTCGCGGCGGTCTGGGGGCCGATGCAGGCGATGACCGTGGACGGGTGGGGCTTGCCGGCGATGCCGACGAGGTTGCGCACGGTGCTGCTCGAGGTGAAGAGCACCGCGTCGAAGCCCCCGCCCTTGATGGCCTCGCGCACGTCGGCGGGCGGCGGGGCCGCGCGGACGGTGCGGTAGGCCGTGACGTCGTCGACCTCCCAGCCGAGCTCGACGAGCCCGGCGACGAGGGTCTCGGTGGCGATGTCAGCGCGCGGCAGGAAGACGCGGTCGATGGGGTCGAAGACGGAGTCGTACGCCGGCCAGTCCTCGAGCAGCCCGCGCGCGGACTGCTCCCCCGAGGGCACGAGGTCGGGCTTGATGCCCCAGGCGAGCAGGTCGGCGGCGGTCTGCTCGCCGACGGCCGCCACCTTGATCCCGGCGAACGCGCGCGCGTCGAGGCCGAACTCCTCGAACTTCTCCCGCACGGCCTTGACCGCGTTGCGCGAGGTGAAGGCGGTCCACTCGTAGCGCCCCGTCACGAGCCCCTTGATCGCGCGCTCCATCTGCTGCGGGGTGCGCGGCGGCTCGACGGCGATGGTCGGCACCTCCGAGGGCACCGCGCCGTGGGCGACGAGCTGCTCGGAGAGGGCGCCGGCCTGCTCCTTCGTGCGCGGGACGAGCACCCGCCAGCCGAAGAGCGGCTTGGTCTCGAACCACGACAGCTTCTCGCGCAGGCCGACCACGGGCCCGACGACGACGACGAGGCGCTCGTCGAGGCCGGCGACCTTCACGTCGTCGGCGAGGCAGTCGAGCGTGGACACGACGGTCTGCTGCGCGACCGTCGTGCCGGCGCGCGTGGCGGCGGCCGGGGTGCGCGGCGAGCGGCCCGCACCGATGAGCCCGGCGGCGACGTCGGCGACCTCGTCGGCCGCGGCCAGCACGACGGCGGTGGAGGCGCTGTCCGCGAGCGCGGCCCAGTCGACCGGGCCGTGCGCGGTCGCGGCGACGTGCACGCCGCGCGTCTTGCCGTCGCACAGGGGGATGCCGGCGTAGGCCGGGACCGCGCTGGCCGCGCTCACGCCCGGCACGACCTCGAAGGGCACCCCGGCGCGGGCGCAGGCCGCCGCCTCCTCGGCGAGGGTGCCGAAGAGCGCGGGGTCGCCCTCGAGCAGCCGTACGACGCGGCGCCCGCCCTTGGCCGACTGCGCGGCGAGCTTGGTGCGCGCGGCCGCGGCGAGGGGCGCGCCCTCGTCGCCGGTCGCCGGGTCGACCACCTCGACGCCCTCGCGGCAGTGCGCCAGCAGGGCCTCGGCGGGCCGGCCGTCGAGGACGACGACGTCGGCGCGCCCGAGCAGCTCGGCGGCGCGCAGCGTGAGCAGCGAGGGGTCGCCGGGGCCGGCGCCCACGAACGCGACGGTCCCGGGCGCCTTCGACTCGCGGGTGGTGGTCTTCTTCGTCGGGCGGGTCACGGGACTCGCTCCCCCATCAGGTCGGCGACGCCCTCGGCGAGCAGGTCGGCAGCGAGGCGGGAGCCCAGGCCGGCCGGGTCGTCGAGGCGTCCGTAGGCGGACAACCTCGCGCTCGCGCTGCCGTCGACGCTGGCGACGACGGCGCGGAGGTAGAGCTCGGGACCCTCGTCGCCCTCGGCGACGACCGCGTGGGCGCCGACCGGCGCCGAGCAGCCGGCCTCGAGGGCGGCGAGGAGGGTGCGCTCGGCGGTGACGGCGGCCCGGGTGGCGGGGTCGTCGAGCACGGCGAGCAGGTCGTGGGTGGTGCGGTCGTCGGCGCGGCACTCGACGGCCAGCGCGCCCTGCCCGGGCGCGGGCAGCACCTGCAGCGGGTCGAGCACCTCGGTGACCTCGTCGAGGCGGCCGAGGCGCGCGAGCCCGGCCCGGGCCAGGACGACGGCGTCGACCTCGCCGTCGTGCACGAGCCGCAGGCGGGTGTCGACGTTGCCGCGCACGTCGACGACCTCGAGGCCGAGCCCGAGGCCCCGCAGCTGCGCGGCCCGCCGCGGCGAGCCGGTGCCCACGCGCGCGCCCGCGGGCAGCTCGCCGAGGGTGAGCCCGTCGCGCGCGCAGAGCACGTCACGGGGGTCCTCCCGGGGCGGTACGGCGGCCAGCGCCAGCCCGTCGGCCGGCCCCGTGGGCAGGTCCTTGAGCGAGTGGACGGCGAGGTCGACCCGCTCCTCGAGCAGCGCCTCGCGCAGCGCGCTGACGAAGACGCCGGTGCCGCCGATCTGCGCCAGGGGCGCGCGCGACACGTCGCCCTGCGTCGTCACCTCGACGAGCTCGACCGCGCGCCCGGTGGCGGCGGTGAGGGCGTCGGCGACGTGCCGGGACTGGGTGAGCGCGAGGGTGCTGCGCCGGGTGCCGAGCCGCAGCGCGGGGGCGCTCATGCGCCGGCCCGCGCGGGGTCGGGCAGGTCGCCGGCGATGGCGGTGCCCGGGACGGCCTCGACCGTGCGAGGGTCGAGGTCGAACAGCTGGCGCAGGGCGTCGGCGTACGCGTGCCCGCCCGGCTCGCCGGCCAGCTCCTTGACCCGCACCGTCGGCGCGTGCAGCAGCTTGTCGACCACGCGGCGCACCGTCTGGGCGACCTCGGCGCGGGCCCGCTCGTCGAGCGCGGGCACCCGCCCGGCGAGGCGGCTGAGCTCGGCGTCGACGACCTCGGAGGCCATGCTGCGCAGCGCGACCACGGTCGGGGCCACGCTGGCCGCGCGCTGCCAGCCGCAGAAGGCCGTGACCTCGTCGGCGACGATGCCGCGCACCGCGTCGAGGTCGTCGGCGGTGCTGGTGCCCCGCAGCACGTCGGCGAGGTGCTCGAGGTCGACGAGGCGCACGCCCTCGACCTCGCGCGCGGCGGCGTCGACGTCGCGCGGCAGGGCGAGGTCGAGCAGCACGAGCGGCGCGCCGCCCCGCGCCCGCTGGGCCTCGCGCACCTGCGCGGCGCCGACGACGGCGCCGATGGCGCCGGTGCACGACACGACGACGTCGGCGGCCGCGAGCTCGGCCGGCAGGGCGTCGAGCCCGCCGGAGCGGCCCTCGACCGTCGCGGCGAGCCGCTCGGCGTTCTCCGGGGTGCGGTTGAGGACGACGACCTCGCCGAAGCCGCGCCGGTGCATGGTCACCGCGGACAGCGCGGCCATCGAGCCGGCGCCGACGACGAGCGCCCGGCGCCCGGCCAGGTCGCCGAGGGCCTGCTCGGCGAGCTCGAGGCCGACGGTGACCAGCGACTGGCCCGCGCGGTCGATGGCGGTCTCGGCGTGCGCGCGCTTGCCGACGCGCAGCGCGTGCTGGACGAGCTCGTTGAGGACGCGGCCGACGGCCCCCGCGTCCTGGGCGCGGCGCAGCGACTGCTTGATCTGGCCGAGCACCTGGCCCTCGCCGACGACCATCGAGTCGAGGCCGCAGGCGACGCGGAACAGGTGCTCGACGGCGCGGTCCTCGTAGTGCACGTAGAGGTGCGGCATGAGGGCGTCGAGCTCGAGCCCGGTCGCGGCGGCCAGCCGCTCGCTGACCGCGCCGACGCCGCCGTGGAACTTCTCGACGTCGGCGTAGACCTCGATGCGGTTGCAGGTCGACAGGACGAACGCCTCGCCGACGAACTCGCTGCCGACGAGGGCGGCGGCGAGCGCGGTGGCCGCGGCCGGGTCGAGCGCGGCGCGCTCGAGGGCGCTGACGGGCGCGGTGCGGTGCGAGAGCCCGACGGCGAGCACGCTCACGCGGTCACCCCCGCGGCAGCGGGCGCCGGGGCCTGCGCCGGGGCCTGCGCCGGGGAGGGCAGGCCGCCGGGGCGGCGCTGGGCGTGGAACGCGAGCACCTGCAGCTCCAGGGACAGGTCCACCCGGCGCACGTCGACCTCCTCGGGGACGGCCAGCACGACCGGGGCGAACGTGAGGATGCTGCGCACGCCGGCGGCGACGAGCCGGTCGCAGACCCCCTGGGCCGCGGCGGCGGGCGTGGCGATGACCCCGATGCACGGCGTGCACCCGGCGACGGCGGCCTCGAGCTCGTCGACCGGGCGCACGGCGAGCCCGGCCACCTCGTGCCCGGCGAGGGCGGGGTCGGCGTCGAGCAGCGCCCGGACCCGGAAGCCGCGCGAGGCGAAGCCGTCGTAGTCCGCCAGCGCCTGGCCGAGGCGCCCGACGCCGACGATGACCACCGAGCGCGCGCGGCTCGTGCCGAGCTCCTCGGCGATCTGCGCGGCGAGGCGCTCCACGTCGTAGCCGACCCCGCGGGTGCCGTGCGTGCCGAGCTGCGACAGGTCCTTGCGCAGGGCCGCGGCGCCGACGCCGGTCGCCGCCGCGAGCTCCTCGCTCGAGGCGGTGGTGCGCCCGTCGGCCGCGAGCGCCGTGAGGGCCGCCAGGTAGAGCGGCAGCCGGGCGACGGCCGCGTCGGACAGGGCCCCCCGCGCCCCGGCACGGGTGCCTGGCGCTTCGCTGCGGCGTGCGGTCACGGTGCTCCTGGGTCGGGACGACGGGCTCGGTCCGCCCGTCGCCGCGCCAGCCTAGGCGCTCGTGAACGCGGGAACAAAGTCGGCGCGGGAGCGTGTGACCCCCCTCACGACGGGCACCCACTGGGGTCGTGGTACAAGCGCGCGTCAGCCCCGCAGCGCGCGGCGCAGCCGCTCCGGGTCCACCCGGTAGACCTCGTGCACCCGGCCGTCGACGAGGGTCACCGGGATGCGGTCCCAGTACGCCTCGTGCAGCGCGGCGTCGTCGAGGACCGACCGCTCCTCCCAGCCCACCCCGAGCTCGCCGGCCACCCGCTGCACCACGGCGCGGGCGTCGTCGCAGAGGTGGCAGCCGGGCTTGCCCACGAGGGTGACGCGCAGGGGGCGCCCCGAGGGGTCGTGGCGCACCCCGGCGGGAGCGCGCCTGCTGGGCCAGCGCACGGGACGATCCTGCCTCAGCCGGCCGCGCGCCGGCGCAGGGCGGCGTGGACCGCGCCCCAGGCCGCGCCGGCGCCCGCGGCGGTCGGGATGCCGATCCGGGCCGCTCGGCGGCCGGTGCGGTAGTCGCGCACCCGCCAGCCCTGGGAGCGCGCGTGCGCCCGCAGCACCGCGTCGGGGTTGATCGCGCAGGGCTGCCCGACGAGCGAGAGCATGGGGATGTCGTTGGCGGAGTCGCTGTACGCCGCGCAGCGCTCGAGGTCCAGCCCCTCGCGGGTGGCGAGCGCGCGGACCGCCTCCGCCTTGGCCGGGCCGTGCAGCGGCTCC
Organism: Vallicoccus soli; assembly: GCF_003594885.1. Taxonomy (NCBI): domain Bacteria; kingdom Bacillati; phylum Actinomycetota; class Actinomycetes; order Motilibacterales; family Vallicoccaceae; genus Vallicoccus; species Vallicoccus soli. Next base: position 257,232 of record NZ_QZEZ01000004.1, on the reverse strand, counting down.
CCGGCGAGCCGGCCGGTGTAGGCGCCGTCGCGGTGCTCGGCCACGGTGCCGAGCGCGCCGGTGAGGCCGAGCCTGTCGGCGATGACCGTGGCGACCTCGACCGGGGTGGCGGTGACGAGCCAGACGCGCTGCCCGGCCTCGAGGTGCATGCGGGCGAGGGCGAGGGTGCCCGGCCACACCTTGTGCGCCATGAGCTCGTCGAAGACCTCCTGGGCCGTGCGCGCGAGCTCCTCGACGCTGCGGCCCTCGATGAAGCCCAGCGCCGCGTCGCGCGCCTGGGCCATGTCCTCGGCGTCCTCGCGCCCGAGCGCCCGGAACTTGGCCTGCGTCCACGCGAAGCGGGCGATGTCGCGGGCGTCGAAGAAGTCGCGGCGGTAGAGCCCGCGCGCGAGGTGGAAGATCGAGGCGCCGCGGACGACGGTGTTGTCGACGTCGAAGAAGGCCGCCGCCCCGGGGTCGAGCGGCACCCGCAGCCGGTCCTCGACCCGCGCGGCCGCCGCCGACGCGGCACCGGCGACGACGGCGCGTGACGGCCTGGTGCTGCGGCGCAGCGGGCGGGCCATGCGCCGAGGGTAGTCGGGCCGCGGGCCGGGGGCCCGGCGGCGGGTGGGCGGCGGGGTGGCGGCGGGGGCGGCCGCGGCCTCAGCGGCTCCCGGCGGCCGCGCGCACCACGTCGCGGTTGGCCCGGTCCAGGTCGATCGCCACGTCGACCTCGACCGCCGCCCAGCGCGAGATGTCCACGGCGCGGAAGCGCAGGCCCGCCTCGGCGATCGCCGTCTCCATGCCGCGCTCGAAGTAGTCCTGGTCGCCGCAGCGGGCGAGGTGCTCCACGAGGGCCGCCCGGTCCCGCGACGCCACGTGGTTGATCCCGACCGCCTCGCCGAGGCCGCCCACGACCTGCTTGGACAGCTCGCGCACGCACCCGTCCGCGTCGAGCGTGTACTTCACCTCCTCCTCGCCGGTGGCGGAGGTGTCCACGCACACGAAGCCCTCGTCGGCCCGCAGCAGCGGGAGCAGCGCGTCGAGCAGCGCCGGGTCGAAGACGACGTCGCCGTTGAGCCACAGCACGCCGCCCTCGGGCACGGCCCGCAGGGCGAGGAGCAGGCTGCGGGCGGTGTTCGTCGTGGCGTACGCGGGGTTGAGCACGCTCGACGTGCCGGGCGCCGCGGCCCGGACGTCGTCGGCCATGAAGCCCACGACGAGCGTGACGTGCACGTCCTCCCCGAGCGCGCCGCGCAGCGCGTCGAGCTGGCGGCCCAGGATGGAGCGGCCGTCGTCGAGGCGGGTCAGCGGCTTCGGCTGGGGCCGGCCGAGCCGGGTGCCCATGCCGGCGGCGAGGACGACCACCTGGACCGGGGTGCTGCTGCTCACGGGGCCTCCTCACGACGGGTCGCCGCGCGGCGGGGCGCCGCGCGGTGCGCCTGCGCCATGCCCGCCGTCGCGGCGCTCACGCCCCGCCGCCGCGGGGCCAGAACCTCTCGACGAAGCGCTCGGTGGCGCCCCCGTCGTCGAGGTGGCAGAACCGGGCCCGGAAGCGCTCGTACGCCGCCGCGTGGTCCCGGCGCAGCCCCGGCAGGTCGGCCAGGCGCGCGACGAGCTCGCCGGTGGTGGGCACGACCGGTCCGGGCGGGTCGGCGGCGAGGTCGAAGTAGAAGCCGCGCAGCTCGTCGCGGTAGCGGTCCATGTCGTACGTGTAGAACGCCATCGGCTTGCCGGTGACCGCGAAGTCGAACATGGTCGAGGAGTAGTCGGTGACCATGGCGTCGGCGGCGAGGTAGAGCTCGGCGATGTCGGGGTGGAACGACACGTCGAGCACCGCCGGGTGGTCGATGCGCCGGAGCCGGCCGGTGAGCTTGTAGTGCAGCCGCAGCAGCAGCACGTGGTCCTCGCCGAGCTCGCGGGTGAACCGCTCCACGTCCAGCGCCAGCGGGTCGGCGTCGAGCCCGCCCTCCCAGAAGGCGTCGTCGCGCCAGGTGGGGGTGTAGAGGACGGCGGTGCGCCCGTCCTCGATCCCCAGCTCGCGGCGCACCCGCGCCCGCGTCGAGCCGTCGTCCGTCACGAGCACGTCGTTGCGCGGGTAGCCCGTCTCCAGCACCTCGCCGCCGTACCGGAACGCCTGGCGGAACGTGGCGGTGCTGAAGCCGTTGGGCGAGAGCAGCACGTCCCAGCGGTCGACGTCGAGGGACAGGTGCTCGAGCAGGCCCGGCGGGCCCCAGAGCACGTCGGCGTGGATGCGCTTGAGGGGCGTGCCGTGCCAGGTCTGCACGTACGTCGCCCCGTCGCGCTTGCGCCAGTCGAGCTCCAGGTGGCTGTTGGAGACGACCACGTCGGCCTCCTCGAGCGCCGCCACCGCCGCGTCGCCGTCGACCGGCACCAGCTGCGTGCCCGCCGGGAAGGACCCGGCGTGCTCCGCGTCGCACAGCCACACGTGCTCGTACGGGTCGCCGCGCTCCAGCAGGGCGCGGTGCACGGCGCGGGGGCTGTCCGACCAGCGCCCGTTGAAGCTGTTCCAGACGATCTTCACGCCGCCGCCCTACCCGGGCCGGGGGCGGTCCACCCCGTCGGCCCGGGCGGCGCCGCCGCGCTCAGGCGGCGAAGAGGTGGTCGCTGACGAGGCGGGCCCCGCCCACCAGGCCGGCCGCGGTCCCCAGCTCGGAGAGCACGATGGGCAGGTCGCCGGTCGCGAGCGGGGGCGAGCGGCGGTAGACCTCGGCCCGCACCTCGGCGAGCAGGGTGTGCCCCAGCCCCGTCATCCCCCCGCAGAGCACCACGAGCCCGGGGTTCGCGAAGCTCACCAGCGTCGCGAGCAGCCGCCCGACGCGCCGCCCGCTCTCGCGCACGAGCCGTACCGCCTCGGGGTCGGCCTCCGTCGCGGCGGCGGCCACGTCGCGCGCGGTGACCCGGCCCGCCGCGGCGAGGCGGCGGGCCAGCACCGGCGACGCCCCTGAGCGGGCCGCCGCGGTCGCGGTGCGGGCCAGCGCGGCGCCGCTCACCACCGCCTCGACGCAGCCGCGGGCGCCGCAGGGGCAGGGCTCGGCGGAGTCGTCGAGCCCGAGGTGGCCCACGTCGCCCGCGCTGCCGGTCGCGCCCCGGTAGGGGCGCCCGCCGAGGAAGACCGCCGCGCCCACCCCGGTGCCGAGCTTGACGAACAGCACGTCGTCCACGCCGCGGGCGGCTCCCGCGTGGTGCTCGCCGAGCGCGAGCACGTTCACGTCGTTGTCGACGACGACCGTGCAGCCCAGGGCGCGGACGAGGTGGTCGCGCACCGGGTAGCGGTCCCAGCCCGGCATGAGCGGCGGGGCGACCGGCACGCCCTCGTCCGACGCGACCGGGCCGGGCAGCCCGATGCCGGCGCCGTGCAGCTCCACGGCGCGGCCCTCCGCGCGCAGCTCGCGCCACAGGGCGACGACGGCGTCGAGCACCACCGCGGGGCCCTCGCGCACGTCGAGCTCGCGCCCGCGCCGCCCCAGCAGGCGCAGCCGCCCGTCGGTGACCCCGACGTCGACGGAGGTGGCCCCGACGTCCACGCCGAGGAAGCGCAGGTCGGGGTGCAGGTCGACCGTGGCGGAGTGCCGGCCGGCGTCGGAGCGGCGCACCTCGAGCAGGCCCGCGACGGCGAGGCGGTCCAGCTCCGCGCCGAGCCGGGTCCGCGAGAGGTCGGCGACCTCGGCGAGGCCGCCGCGGGCCTGGGGGCCGCGGTCGCGCAGCAGCCGGAGCAGCCGTGCCTGCAGCGGGGTCTCCGGGCGAGCGATGTGCACGCGCTGCACTCCTTCCTGCACGCGCCGTCGCATGCCGCTCGGAGTCTCCCGGTCCCCGGGCCTCCAGGGCAAGCACTTGGGCCCGCGGCGGGCGGACTTCCGCCACTCCGTGGACGTTCGGGGGCGGGCTCCGGTGCCCGGGGGTCAGGCCGGGCGCCCGGCCGTGTCGCCCTCGTGCGCGGCCTCGCCGGTCTGCACCCGCCACAGCGCCGCGTAGAGCCCGCCGGCGCCCACGAGCTCGTCGTGGGTGCCGGACTCGGCCACCCGCCCGTGCTCCAGCACCCAGATGCGGTCCGCGTCGCGGACCGTGGACAGCCGGTGCGCGATGACGAGCACCGTGCGGCCCTCGCCGACGTGCGCGAGCGAGCGCTGGATCGCCGCCTCGGTCTCGTTGTCCACCGCGGAGGTCGCCTCGTCGAGCACGAGGACCGCCGGGTCGCGCAGGACGGCGCGCGCGATCGACAGCCGCTGGCGCTGACCGCCGGAGAGCTTCACGCCGCGCTCGCCGACGACGGTGCCGTACCCCTCGGGCAGGGCCTCGACGAAGGGGGCCGCCTCGGCCAGCTCCGCGGCGCGGCGCACCTCGGCGTCGCTCGCGTCGGGGCGGCCGTACGCGACGTTGTCCCGCACCGTGCCGTGGAAGAGGAACACGTCCTGCGCGACGTAGCCGACCGCCCCGCGCAGGGAGCCGTAGGTCAGGCTGCGCACGTCCTGCCCGTCGACCGAGACGGTGCCGGCGCGCACGTCGTGGAAGCGCAGCAGCAGGCGCACGAGGGTCGACTTGCCCGCGCCGGTCGCGCCCACGACGGCGTGCGTCTCCCCGGCCGGCACGTGCAGGTCGAGCCCGCGCAGCACGTCGGGCCCGTCGCCGTAGCCGAAGCGCACCCCCTGCATCCGCAGCTCCCCGCGGACCGGGGCCGCCAGCTCGCGGGTGCCGGGGCGGATCGCCGGCTCCACCGCGAGCAGGCCGAAGATGCGCCGCGTCGAGGCCATCGCGCGCTGGTAGAGGTCGAGCGTCGCGCCGAGCTCGGTGAGCGGCCACAGCAGGCGCTGGGTCATGTAGACGAGCACGGAGTAGAGGCCGACCTCGAGGTCGCCGTCGAGCACGAGCTTCCCGCCGAGCAGCAGCGTGGCGGTGAACCCCACGAGGATCGCCATGCGGATGAGGGGGACGAACGCCGAGGAGAAGCGGATGGCGTCGCGGTTGGCGAGCCGGTACTCCTCCGAGGCGGCGTGGACCCGCGCCGCCTCGCGCTCCTCGGAGGAGAACGCCTTGATGGTCGTGATGCCGCCGAGGTTGGCGGTCAGCGTGCCGGCGAGCTCGCCGGCGGCCGCGCGCACGCGGGCGTAGTACGGCTCGAGCCGCCGCTGGTAGGCCAGCGACCCCAGCACGATGACGGGGATCGGCAGGAAGGCGAGCAGCGTCAGCTGCAGCGAGGTCGCGGCGAACACCGCGCCCACGAGCACGATGTTCCAGAACACCTGCAGGATCGCCGAGGCGCCGACGTCGAGGAACCGCTCGAGCTGGTTGACGTCGTCGTTGAGCACCGACACGACGCTGCCGCTGGAGGTGTCCTCGAACCAGGACACCTCCAGGCCCTGGACGTGCCGGTACGTGTCGAGGCGCGCGTCGTGCTCGACGCTCTGGGCGAGCCCGCGCCAGAGCAGGCTCGCGCCGTAGTCGGTCACCGACTCCACGACCCAGGCCAGGGCGTTGGCCGCCGCGACGACGACGAGCTGGCCGTAGCGCGACTCGACGCCGAGCAGGCTCGACACGAACGAGTCGCCGCCGCGCACGACGACGTCGACGGCGACGCCGATGAGCAGCTCCGGCGCGACGTCGGCGGCCTTGTTGAGGGTCGTCAGCAGGGCAGCGAGCAGGATGCGGGGGCGGTAGCGCCGGGCGTACCGCCACAGCGCGAGGAGCGGGTGCGTCACGTCAGAAGAACACCGAGCGCCGCTGCATGAGCAGCGTGTAGAGGGTGTGCTGGATGGTCTCGCGGACCTGGTCGGTGAGGTTGAAGACGAGCATCGGGTCCTCTGCGGCGCCCTCGGCGTAGCCGTCGGTCGCGATCGGCGCGCCGAACTCGATCTTCCACTTCGACGGCAGCGGGACGAGGCCGAGCGGGCCGAGCCAGGGGAAGGTCGGGGTGACCGGGAGGTACGGCAGCCCGGCCAGTCGGGCGAGGGTCCGCAGGTTGCCGATGATCGGGTACGTCTCCTCGGCCCCGACGATCGAGCACGGGACGATCGGCGCGCGGGTGCGCAGCGCCGCCGCCACGAAGCCGCCGCGGCCGAACCGCTGCAGCTTGTAGCGCTCGCTGAAGGGCTTGCCGATCCCCTTGAAGCCCTCCGGCCAGACCCCGACCAGCTCGCCGCCGCGCAGCAGCCGCTCGGCGTCCTCCATGCACGCCAGCGTCGCGCCGGTGCGCCGGGCGAGCTCGCCGAGCACCGGCGTGGTGAACACGAGGTCGGCCGCGAGCATGCGCAGCGCGCGGTGGGCCGGGTGGTGGTCGAGCAGCGCGATCTGCGTCATGAGGGCGTCGAGCGCGATCGTGCCGCTGTGGTTGGCGACCACGAGCGCGGCGCCCTCGTCGGGGACGTGCTCGAGCCCCGCGACGTCGACGCGGAACCACGTCTCGTAGAGCGGGCGCAGGGCGGCCAGCAGCACCGCGTCGGTGAGCTCCGGGTCGTGGCCGAGGTCGTCGACCTCGTACGCGCCCTCGAGCCGGCGGCGCAGGAAGTCGAGCGCGGCGGCGACCCGCCGCTCCCAGCCGGGCGCCGCGGGGTCGCCCTCGACGAGCGCTGCGAGGTCGGCCAGCGGCTCCTGCAGCCCCTGCGGCTGCTGGGGCTGCTGGGGCTGCTGGGGCTGCTGGGGGGCGTGCGGCGGCGGGACGGTGCCGTCGGCCGCGCGCGCGGCGCTGCGCCGCCGGCGGCGCTCGCCGTCGTCGAGCGGGATGACCTCGGCGTCAGGCACGGGCACCCCCCTGCCGGGCGGGGCCGGGCAGGACGCCCTCGAGCCCGGCGGCGCGGGCCAGCGCCGAGCCCGCGCGGCCGGCGGCCGCCAGCAGCGGCGAGGAGCCGAGCCCGCGGGCCGAGCAGAAGTCGTCCCAGGTCGCCGCGGTGGAGCGCGCCGGGACGAACCCGAGCTCCTCGCGGGCCCGGGTGCAGTCGAGCACCCGGCCGTGGCTGAGGAAGGCCATCTGCTCGTGCGAGACGTCGGCGAACCCGGCGCGGCGGGCGAGCTGGCCGACGCTGCCTCCGAGCCCGGCCGGCACGTGCACGGGGGTGCGCCCGGCCCGGCGGACCGCCTGCGACATGAGCAGCACGCCCTCCCCCGCGACGTTGAAGGTGCCCGCGTGCTGGCCGAGCGCGCAGCGGCGCAGCACCTCGAGGGCGTCGTCCTCGTGCAGCAGCTGCAGCCGGCCGTCGAAGCCGAGCGGCATGGGCACGACCGGCATCGAGAGGTAGTCGGTGAGGGCCGTGTCGACGCCCGGGCCGCACACGTTGGCCAGCCGCAGGACGCTCACCGCGACGTCGGCGCGGCGGCGGGCGAAGCCGCGGACGTACCCCTCGACCTCCGTGGAGTCCTTCGCGAACCCCGAGCGCGGCAGCTCGCGCGGCTCCATGTCCTCGGTGAAGAGCGCGGGGTCCTTGGCGGAGGAGCCGTAGACGCTCGCCGAGCTCTTGACCACGAGGCGGCGCACCGACGGCGCGCCCTGGCACGCGGCGAGCAGCTGCATCGTGCCGATGACGTTGATCTCCTTCATCGAGGAGCGCCCGCCCGCGCTGCGGGGCGTGGCGATGACCCCGAGGTGGACCACCGTGTCGACCTCGGCCCGGGCGATGACCCGGGCGATGATCGGGTTGCGGATGTCGGCGCGGACGAACTCGGTCGCGCCGAGGTCGCGCTGCGGCGGGACGACGTCGACGCCGATGACCCGGTCCACCCGCTCGCCGCCGGGCAGCGCCCGGCGGTCCTGCAGGGCGCGGGCGAAGCGCCCGCCGAGCTGGCGGGACACCCCGGTCACCATCACGACCCGGCCCACCGCACCCCCTCGACCCGCTCCCCGACCGCAGGGCGCAGCCGCCCGCCGGTCGCGGGGACCGGCGGGCGGGGCCGCGCCGCTGCGGTGCTGCCTACTTCTTGCCCTGGCGGCGCTGCACGCGGGTGCGCTTCAGCAGCTTGCGGTGCTTCTTCTTCGCCATGCGCTTGCGGCGCTTCTTGATGACAGAACCCACGTGGACGAGCCCCTCGAGGTGGTACGGACGGCGGAGCGGGGCGCGCACGGCGCACCCCGACGATCCGCGCCAGCCTACCCGCACCCGAGGGGGCGGTGGGCGGCGCGGCCGGGAGGGCTCAGGCGGTCTCGACGTACGCGCCGCGCAGGTAGTCGTGGACCGCCTGCTCCGGGACCCGGTAGGAGCGCCCCACCTTGACCGCCGGCAGCTCGCCCGCGTGCACGAGGCGGTAGACGGTCATCTTCGACACGCGCATCACGGCGGCCACCTCGGCGACGGTGAGGAAGACGACCTCGGACAGCGGACGGTCGCCGCGGGGGGTGCTCCCCCGGGGCGACGGCGTCGGTGCAGACGGCATGGCGCGCTCCCTGTCCGCGCGGCGCCCGGCGGCTTCCCCACCGCCGGGCGTCCCGCGCGTCGCTGCACAGCCTAGGGGGTCCGCTGTGGTACGCGCCCACGGGTGCTGCCGCCGCTACTCCTCGAGCAGGGGGTCCAGCCCGTGCAGCGGGAAGACGGCCGAGCGGGTCGCGAGCACCGCCTGGTCGACGGGGTCCGCCGGGTCGTAGCCGCGCGACCAGGGGACGTACGCGCCGTCGTTGCCGTCGGTCATCCGCGCCGGCGGCTGGCGCCCCAGCGACGCGACGACGTGCTCGCGCCAGCCCGCGGGCACCGGCGTCGCCGGGTCGAGCGGGTGGCCGGCGGCCTCGGCGAGCAGGTGCGTCCAGGCGCGCGGCACGACGTCGACGACCTCGTACCCGCCGCCCCCCAGGGCGACCCAGCGCCCGCCGCACAGCTCGTGCGCCAGGTCGTGCAGGGCGGCGTACGAGGCGCGCTGCGCGTCCACGCTCAGCGCGAGGTGCGCGAGCGGGTCGAGGAAGTGGCTGTCGCAGCCGTGCTGGGTGACGAGCACCTGCGGGGCGAAGGCGCGCAGCAGGTGCGGCACCACCGCGTGGAAGGCGCGCAGCCACGCGCCGTCCCCGGTCCCGGCCGGCAGCGCGAGGTTGGCCGCGCTCCCCTCCGCGCCCGGCCCGCCCGTCTCGTACGGCCACCCGGTGCCGGGGAAGAGCGCCCGCCCCGACTCGTGGACGGACACGGTGAGCACCCGCGGGTCGTCCCAGAAGATGTCCTGCACCCCGTCGCCGTGGTGGACGTCGACGTCGACGTACGCGACCCGCTCGGCGCCGAGCTCGAGCAGCCGGGCGATGCCGACGGCGGGGTCGTTGTAGACGCAGAACCCGGACGCGGCCGCCCGCCCCGCGTGGTGCAGCCCGCCCGCCACGTTCACCGCGTGCCGGGCCTCGCCGCGCCACACCCGCTCGGCGCACTGCGCGGTGGCCCCGGCGACGTGCGCGCTCGCCTCGTGCATGCCCGCGAAGGCCGGGTTGTCGTCGGTGCCGAGCCCCCAGGAGCCGTCGCACCCCCGCGGGTCCGCCCCGGCGGCGCGCACCGCGGCGACGTACGCCGGGTCGTGCACCCGCTCCAGCAGCGCGTCGTCCGCGAGCGGCGCGTCGGACACCTCGACCCCGGGCCGGGCGAGGACGCCGAGCTCGCGGGCCAGGCGCACCGTGAGGTCCACCCGCACCGGCGCCATGGGGTGGAAGGGGCCGAAGTCGTACGCGAGGAACGCGTCGTCCCAGACCACGTGCAGCGACACGCTCATGCCGCGCACGCTACCCCCGGGGGCTCGGGGCGGCGGGGGCTGCGGGGGCTGCGGGGTACGCCCACCCCCTGCCCGCTCCGCGCACCCAGCGCACGGCGTGTCCCGGCGCCGAGCGCAGGACGCGCCGCCCCGGGAGGCCCGTGGTGTGCGCGGAGCGGACAGCCCGGGGGCGCGGCCGGCGGGCGGGGGCCGTACGACGGCCCGGGTCGCCCCGCCCCGCAGCGCGCGCACCCCGACCGCCGCGGACGCCCACGCCCTGTCCCCGTCCGCGCACCCGGCGCCCGGCGTGTCCCGGCGCCGCGCGCAGGGCGCGCCGCCCCGGGAGGCCCGTCGTGTGCGCGAAGCGGACACCCCGGGGTGCGCACCCGCGGCGGTCCCGGCCCGCGGACGGGCGCAGGCGGCGGCTACTCCGCGCGGAGCGCGACGACGGGGTCGAGGCGGCCGGCGCGGCGGGCGGGGACGACGCCGAAGAAGACGCCGACGCCCACCGACACCGCGAAGGCCAGGACCGGAGACCACCAGGCGATGACGGCGGGGAGGGGCGACACGGCGTCGACGAGCAGGGAGACCCCGACGCCGAGGCCGATGCCGAGCAGGCCGCCGACGACGCAGAGCAGGACGGCCTCGGCGAGGAACTGCAGGAGGATGTCGCGCTGGCGCGCACCGAGGGCCTTGCGCAGGCCGATCTCGCGGGTCCGCTCGCGCACGGAGACGAGCATGATGTTGCTGACGCCGACGCCGCCCACGAGCAGGCTGATGCCGGCGATGGCCGCCAGGACGGCGGTGAGCAGGCCGAGGATGCGCCCGATGGTGCCGAGGATCTGGGTCTGCGTGACCGCGGAGAACTCCTCGTCGGGGTAGCGGTCGTCGAGCGCGGCGAGCAGGGCGCGCTGCAGGGGCTCGACGTCGTCCGCCGTGGGCGCCTTGACGACGAGGCCGTCGACGTTCTGCACGCCGAGCAGGCGCTGGGCCGCGGTGACGGGGATGTGCACCTCGGTGTCGCGGCTGACGCCGAACGCCTCGCCGGTCTCGGCGAACACCCCGACGACGCGGAAGCGCACCCCGGCGATGGTGACCTGCCGGCCGAGCGGGTCGGCGCCCGGGAAGAGGCGCTCGGCGATGGCCGAGCCGAGGACCACGACCCGGCGGCGGGTGTCGACGTCGGCCTCGCGGAAGTAGCTGCCGCGGGCGAGCGGGCGGTTGAACACCTCCGGCGTCGACTCGGTCGTGCCGTTGACCGAGGCGAAGGCCTCGCGGGCGCCGACGCGCACGCTCTCCCCGGACGCGATGGTCGTCGTCACCGAGTCCTCGCGGCCGACGACCCGCTCCAGCGCCTCGACGTCGTCGAGCTGGAGCCGGCTGACGCTGGGGGCGCCGCCGCCGCCGCTGAGGTCGATGCGCCCGGGCAGGACGACGATGAGGTTGGACCCGAGCCCCTCGACCTGGGACTCGACCTCGCGCTGGGCCCCGGCGCCGATCGCCACGAGGACGACGACGGCGGAGACGCCGATGACGACGCCGAGCATGGTGAGCAGGCTCCGCAGCCGGTTGGCGCGCAGCGCGTCGAGCGCGACCCGCAGGCCCTCGGCGACCCTCACGCGCCGGCCGCCGCGCTGTCGCTCTCGACGAGGCCGTCGCGCACCCGCACCTGGCGGCGGGCGCGGGCGGCGACCTCGAGGTCGTGCGTGACGAGCACGACGGCGACGCCGCGCTCGGCGTTGAGCCGCTCGAGGATCGCCATGACCTCCGCGCCGTTGCGGGTGTCGAGGTTGCCCGTGGGCTCGTCCGCGAGGAGCAGCTGCGGCTCGCCGACGAGGGCCCGGGCGATGGCGACCCGCTGCTGCTCGCCGCCGGACATCTGCGCCGGCCGGTGCCCGGTGCGGTGCCCCAGGCCCACGGCCTCGAGCGCCGCGCGCGCCCGCTCGCGCCGCTCGGCCCGCCCGACCCCGCGGTAGACGAGGGGCAGGCCGACGTTCTCCAGGGCGCTGGTGCGCGAGAGCAGCTGGAACGCCTGGAACACGAACCCGATGGTCTCGTTGCGCAGCCGCGCCAGCTCGGTGTCGCCGAGCTCGGCGACGTCGCGCCCGCCGATGCGCAGCACGCCGCTCGTCGGGCGGTCCAGGCAGCCGAGCAGGTGCATGAGGGTGGACTTGCCGGAGCCGGAGGGGCCGACCACGGCGGCGTACTCGCCCTGGTCCACGCGCAGGGACACCCCGCGCAGCGCCTCGACGGTGACGCCCTCGAGGGCGTACGAGCGGGTGACGTCGACGGCCTCGACGGCGGGGGCCGGACCGGTCACGGCAGCTCCTGGCCCTCCTGCACCCGGTCGGCCCCCGAGACCACGACGCGCTCCCCCGCCCGCAGGCCCTCGACGACCTGCACGGCCTCCTCGCCCTCGGCGCCGACCCGGACCACGCGCCGCTCGGCCGCCCCGCCGTCGGCGACCCACACCGCCCGGTCGGCGCCGTCCTGGAACACGGCGGACGCCGGCACCGCGACGGCGTCCTCGGCCCGGCGCACCTCGAGGCCCACGACGGCGCTCATCCCGGGCCGGGGCCGCGGCGCGCGCGCCCCGTCGCCGTCCTCGCCGGGTCCGAGGGCGAGGCGGACCGCGTACGTGACGCCGCCGACGGCCGACGTCGTGGGCTGCACGTCGACGGACTGCACGACGGCGCCGTACGACGCCCCGGGCACCGCGTCGAGCTCGACGCTCGCCCGCACGCCCGGGCGCACGAGCAGGACGTCGGTCTCGTCGACCTGCGCGGTGAGGGACAGGGCGGAGACGTCGGTGACGGTGAGGAGCTCCTGCCCCGCGGTGACCGGCGACCCGACGGCGACCTGCCCCTCGACGGCGTCGCCGCCGCCGCCCCCGCCGCCCAGGAGGGCGCCCGCCGCGCCCTGCAGGTCCGCGGGGAGGTCCGCCGCGACGTCCCCGAGGTCCCCGGCGGGCGCGTCGCCGCCGGCGCGGGCGCCGAGGCTGACCACCCCGCCCACGGGGGCGCGCACGACGAGCGCGTCGACGGTGCGCTCGGCGGCGGCGAGGGCGGCGCGGGTCTGCACCCGCTGCGCCTGCCCGAGCGAGGACAGCGCTTCCCCCAGCGAGGCGAGGCCGGCGTCGAAGCGGCGCGCGGCGTCGCGGGCCTGGGCGCGGGCGGCGTCGTACTGGGCGCGGGCGGCGTCGACGGCGGCGAGCGCCTGCGCCCGGGCCGGCCCGTCGGGGACGAGGGCGGCGGTGCGGCGCGCCCGCGCGAACGCGGTCTCGGCGGCGGCGTCGGCGGCGTCCTGCTCGGCGCCGAGGTCGGTGCCGGGCAGGTCGACCTGCCCGGCGGAGGCCGCGTCCTCGTCGGCGGCCCGCGCCTCGCGCAGCGCCGCCTCCGCGTCGGGCGAGTCGATGCGCAGCAGCTCGGCCCCGGCGCGCACCCGCTGCCCGTCCTCGACGCGCAGGACCGCCACGGTGCCCGCGGCGGGCGCCGACACGCTGCCGGTGGCGCGGGCCGTGACGGTGCCGGGCGCCTCGACGACCTCGGAGACCGTGGCGAGGCCGACCTCGGCCACCTCGACGTCGGGGGCCTCCTCGCCGCTGCAGCCGGTCAGCGCCAGGAGCGCGGCGAGCACGGCGGGCGCGACGACGCGCGTCGTACGGGGTCCCCTCACCGCCTCATCCTAGGGAGCGGACCGCGGGACGCGCCCGGCGAGCGGCTCCTGCCAGAGTGCCCGGGTGCTGCACCTGCGCCTCATCGTCCCGCCGGACCGCACCCCCGCGGTGCACGAGCTCCTCGCCCGCCACGAGGGGGTGACCCACGTGGTGCACCTGCCGGGCGCCGCCGTGCAGCCGCCCGGGGACGTGGTGACCGCCGACGTGGCGCGCGAGGCGGCGGACAGCCTGGTCGAGGACCTCACGGCGCTCGGGGTCGCGGAGCGCGGCGCGCTCACCCTCGACGCGGTCGACCTGTCGGTCTCCCGCGGCGCCCGCGAGGCGGAGGAGGAGGCGCCGGGGCACGGCAGCGACGCCATCGTCTGGGAGCAGGTCGCGGCCGGGACGCAGGAGGAGTCGACCCTGTCGGTCACTTTCCTCGCCCTCATGGCGATCGCCACCGTGCTGGCCGGCATCGGGGTGCTGCTGGACTCGCCGATCCTCGTCATCGGCGCGATGGTCGTCGGCCCGGAGTTCGGCCCGACCGCCGGCACGTGCGTCGCCCTCGTCCAGCGGCGCTGGCGCCCCGCGGCGCGCTCCGCGACCGCGCTGCTCGTCGGCTTCCCCGTCGGCGCCCTCGCCACGGTCCTCTCGACCTGGCTGCTGACCTGGTGGGGGCTGGTCGACCGCTCGCTCCTCGAGGCGCCCCGCCCCCTCACCGACTTCATCTGGCGCCCGGACGCGCTGTCCTTCGTCGTCGCCCTGCTCGCCGGGGTGGCGGGCACGCTCTCGCTCACCTCGGCCAAGTCCGGGGCGCTCGTGGGCGTCGTCATCTCCGTCACCACCGTGCCGGCGGCGGCGAACGCGGCGGTGGCGGTGGCCTACGGGGTCGCGGACGAGGCCGTGGGCTCGGCGGTCCAGCTCGTGCTCAACCTGGCCGGGATCGTGCTGGCCTGCCTGCTCACCCTGCTCGTGCAGCGCAGGGCCTGGGCCCGCCGCGGGGCGGGACTGCGGCCCCGTACGGGCGCCGGGGCGGGCTGAGGGCGCTCAGCCCTGGCCTGAGGCGAGCTCGCGGGAGCGGTCGCGGGCCGCCTCCAGGGCGGCGAGCAGGGCGGCGCGCACCCCGTGGTCCTCCATGGCGCGGATCGCGCTGATCGTCGTGCCGGCCGGCGACATGACGGCCTCGCGCAGCTTCACGGGGTGCTCGCCCGAGTCGCGCAGCATCGTCGCCGCGCCGACCGCCGTCTGCACGATGAGGTCGTGCGCGACCGCGCGCGGCAGGCCGAGCAGGATGCCCGCGTCGGTCATGGCCTCGACGAGGTAGAAGAAGTACGCCGGGCCGCTGCCGGACAGCGCCGTCACCGCGTCCTGCTGGGCCTCGGGCACCCGCAGGGTCCGCCCGACCGGCGCGAAGAGCTCCTCGGCCCGGTCGAGGTGCTCGGCGGTGGCGGAGGTGCCGGCCGAGAGCACGCTCATCGCCTCGTCGACGAGGACGGGCGTGTTGGACATGACCCGCACCACGGCGACGCCGGGGGCGAGCCGGCGCTCGATGGCGGCGGCGGGGATGCCCGCGGCGGCGGACACGACCAGGCGGTCGGCCCCGACGTGCGGGGCGAGCTCGTCGAGCAGCGCGCCCATGTCCTGCGGCTTCACCGCGAGGATGAGCGTGGTGGCGGCGCGAGCGGCGTCCGCGAGCGGCAGGACGTCGACGCCGTACCGCTCGCGCAGCTCCTCGCCGCGCTCGGCCCGCCGCACGCTCACGACGAGGTCGGTCGCCGGGCGCCCGGCGCGCAGCATGCCGGACAGCAGCGCCTCGCCCATCTTCCCGGCGCCGAGCACCGCGATCCGCTCACCCATGGCGCACGACCCTACCGACGCGCGGCGGCCCTCAAGCCGGGGCGCGGGGTGCCGATCTCGTCCCCGTACGCCCCCCCGACCCGAGGTGACCCCGTGAACCGCCTGCACAGCGTCCGCATCCGGACCCGGCTGACCGCGCTCGTCGTCGTCGCCGCCCTCGGCCTGCTCGCCCTCACCGGCCTGGCCGCGCTCCAGCTGTCCGGCAGCACCATGGAGGGGCGCAAGGCCGCGACGCGCTCGGTCGTGGAGACCGCGCTCGGGGTGGTGGAGTCCTACGCGGCGCGCGAGCAGGCCGGCGAGCTGACCCGCGAGCAGGCGCAGGCCGGCGCGCTCGACACGCTCCGCACGCTGCGCTACGCCGGCGAGGAGTACTTCTGGGTCAACGACGACGGCCCGACGATGCTCATGCACCCCGTCAAGCCCGAGCTCGACGGGACCGACGTCTCGGGGCTCGAGGACCCCGACGGCGTCGCCGTCTTCGTCGAGTTCGTGCGCACGGTGCAGGCCGACGGCGCCGGCTTCGTGGAGTACCAGTGGCCGAAGCCGGGCGAGGAGCAGCCGCAGCCGAAGGTCTCCTACGTCGCCGGCTACGAGCCGTGGGGCTGGGTCGTCGGCTCGGGCACCTACGTCGACGACGTCCACGCGGCCGTGCGCGCCGAGGTCGCGTCCCTGGCGCTCAAGGCGCTGCCGCTGGTGCTCGCCGTGGCCCTGCTCTCGCTCCTGGTCTCGCGGAGCATCACCGCTCCGCTGGCCCGGGCCGTCGAGGTGCTGCGCTCGGGCGACCTGTCGCGGCGCCTGCCGGAGGGCTCGCGCAACGAGCTCGACCAGCTCGGGGGCGCGCTCAACGCCACCCTCGCGGGCGTGGGCGACGTCGTGGCGCAGGTGCGCGCGGCGTCCGGGCAGCTGGTCGCCGCCGCCCAGCGGGTCAGCCAGGGGACCGAGGACATCGCCCGCACGGCCGGGGAGACCGGCGCCGAGGCCGCCGAGGCCGCGAGCGCGGCCGGGGCGATCAGCGGGGGCATCGAGACGGTCGCCGCCGGCGCCGAGGAGATGGGCGCCTCCATCCGGGAGATCTCGCACAGCGCCAACGAGGCCGCCCGCGTCGCCGGCGAGGCGGTGTCCGTCGCCGAGCGCACGAACGCCACCGTGGCCCAGCTCGGCGAGTCCTCCGCGCAGATCGGCACGGTCATCCGGACCATCACCTCCATCGCCGAGCAGACCAACCTGCTCGCGCTCAACGCCACGATCGAGGCGGCTCGCGCCGGCGAGGCCGGCAAGGGCTTCGCCGTCGTCGCCAACGAGGTCAAGGAGCTCGCCCAGGAGACGGCCCGCGCCACCGAGGACATCGCGCGGCGGGTCGACGCGATCCAGGGCGACACCGGCGGCGCCGTCGACGCCATCGCCGAGATCGGGCGGATCATCGACCAGATCAACGCCCACCAGGTCACCATCGCCTCGGCGGTCGAGGAGCAGACCGCCACCACGAGCGAGATGAGCCGCTCGGTCGCCAGCACCGCCGAGGGCGGGCGCGGCGTCTCCGCCAGCGTCGAGGCCGTCGCCCGCGCCTCGGAGCGCACCGCCGAGGGGCTCGGCGAGCTGCGGGGCGCCGCCGCCGACCTGCTGCGCACCGCGGGCGAGCTCGACGGGGCGCTGGGGCGCTTCCGGGGCTGACCGCCCCCGCGGGGCGCCCCGTCCGGCGAGGGCCGGCACGGGGCGCCCGCCGCGTCAGCCCGCGCGGCGGACCGCCCGGGTGCCGACGGCCAGCCCGACGGCGACGACGAGGAGCGCGGCGAGCCAGCCGTACCCGACCGCGGCGGTCGCGAGCTCGCCGGAGAGCAGGTCGCGGGCGGCCTCGACGACGTAGGTCAGCGGGTCCAGCGACGACGCCGCGCGCAGCCAGGCCGGCCCGTCGTCGACCGGCAGGAGCATCCCGGCGAGCAGCAGCACGGGGAAGACGAGCGTCTGCTGCACGGCCCAGAACATCCAGTCCTGCTCGCGGCTGGCCAGCGCGAGGGCGTACGACAGCGCGCCCACCCCGACGCTGAACGCCGCCAGCAGCAGCAGGGCCACGACCGCGCCGGTCACGTGCAGGTCGAAGGAGGTCGGCGTGACGACGGCGAGGACGATGACGCCCTGCGCGACGGCGGGGACGACCTCCTTCAGGGCGCGGCCCACGAGCAGCGCGGAGCGGCGCAGCGGCGCGACGAGCAGCCGTTCGTGCGAGCCGGTCTGCATCTCGAGCAGCAGGTTCGAGCCGGTCATGGACGCGCCGAAGAGGCACGTCATCGCGATGGTCCCGGGGACGAACCACTGCAGCGCCGGGCCGTCCCCCAGCCCCGGGACGTCGCCGAGCAGCGGGGCGAAGAGGGCGAGGAAGACCAGGGGCTGGGCCATGCTGACGACGAGCGAGAAGGGGTCGCGCAGCACCGGGCGCAGCTCGCGGACGAGCACGAGCCAGGTGTCCCGCGCGAAGGAGCCGGGGTGCGCCGCCGCTGTCGCGGCGGGGAGCGGGGTGGCGAGGGTGGTCATGCCGCAGCCTCCTCGTGGCTGGTGGGGGTGCCGGCGCCGCCCTCGCGGAGGCTGCGGCCGGTGAGGCGGAGGAAGACGTCGTCGAGGGTCGGCCGGGAGACCTCGACCGAGGCGACGGGCGCCCCCGCGGCCTCGAGGTCGTGCAGGAGGCGGGGGACGAGCGCCGGCGCGTCCGCCAGGCGGGCCCGCACCTGCGCGCCGTCCGCCTCGACCTCCCCGGCCCCCGCGGCCCGCAGGCGCCCCGCCGCGCGCGCGGCGGCGTCGGCGTCGCCGAGCCGGAGGACGAGGCGGTCGCCGGCCAGCTCGGCCTTGAGCCGGGCGGGGGTGTCGTCGGCGATGACCCGGCCGTGGTCCACGACGACCACCCGCTCGGCGAGGGCGTCGGCCTCGTCGAGGTAGTGCGTCGTGAGGACGACGGTCGTGTCGCGGCGCGAGCGCAGGGCCCGTACGTGCTCCTGCAGCGCGGCCCGGTTGTGGGGGTCGAGCCCCGTGCTCGGCTCGTCGAGGAAGAGCACGTCCGGCGCCCCGACGAGGCCCAGGGCGACGTCGAGCCGGCGCCGCTGGCCGCCGGAGAGCGTGCCCACCCGCCGGTCGACGACGGCGCCCAGGTCGAGCGCGGCGACGAGCTCGTCGGCGCGCCGGCGCGCCTCGGCCCGGCCGAGCCCGTGGACGCGGGCCTGCCCCACGAGCTCGTCGCGCCCGCGCTGGTGGTGGCCGGCGCCGTTGCCCTGCCCGACGTAGCCGGTGCGGCGCCGCACGGCCCGCGGGTCGGCGACGACGTCGTGCCCCGCGACGCTGGCCCGCCCGGAGGTCGGGGCGAGGAGCGTCGTGAGCATGCGCAGCGTCGTGGACTTGCCGGCGCCGTTGGGGCCGAGGAGCGCGACGAGCTCGCCGCGCGCCACCTGCAGGTCGAGCCCGCGCACGGCCTCGACGGTCGTCCCGCCGCGGGTGAAGGTCCGGGCCAGCGCCTCGGTGCGGATCATCGTGTCGTCCATGGCGTGGACGCTAGGCCGGCTTGCGGTCAGGTCCTGTCCGCTGCTCGACCTAGGCTCGGGGCCATGTCGACGAGCGCGCGGATGCTCCAGCTGCTGTCCCTGCTGCAGACCCACCGCTACTGGCCGGGCACCGAGCTGGCCGACCGGCTCGAGGTGAGCCCGCGGACGCTGCGCCGCGACGTGGACCGCCTGCGCGGGCTCGGCTACCCGGTGCGCTCCGAGCGGGGCAGCGGCGGCGGCTACCAGCTGCAGGCCGGCGCGGCGCTGCCCCCGCTCCTGCTCGACGACGAGGAGGCGGTCGCCATCGCCGTGGGCCTCGCCACGGCGGCCGGCGGGTCGGTCGCGGGGATCGAGGAGAGCGCCGTGCGCGCCCTCGCCAAGGTCGTGCAGGTCATGCCGCCCCGGCTGCGGCGCCGGGCCGACGCGCTGCGCTCGGCGACGTCGACGCTCGTCCCGTCCGGGCCCACCGTCGACGCCGCCGCGCTGACCGCCCTCGCCCAGGCGTGCCGCGACGCCGAGCGCGTCCGGTTCGCGTACGAGCCCCGCGGCCGCCCCGCCGCCGCCCGGCACGTCGAGCCGCACCGCCTCGTCGCCCTCGGCCGGCGGTGGTACCTCCTCGCCTGGGACGTGGAGCGGCACGACTGGCGCAGCTTCCGCGTCGACCGCCTGCGCGACCCCCTGCCCACGGGCGCGCGGTTCCGCCCGCGCGAGGTGCCCGGGGGCGACCCGGCCGCGTTCGTCCGGGCCTCGTTCGACGCCCTGCCCACCCGGTACGACGTCCGGGTGCTCGTGCGCGCCCCCGGCGACGAGGTGCGCCGGGCGGTGTCGCGCTGGGGCCAGGTGGAGGACGTCGACGCCGGGTCGTGCC
This sequence comes from Vallicoccus soli, assembly GCF_003594885.1. NCBI lineage: Bacteria > Bacillati > Actinomycetota > Actinomycetes > Motilibacterales > Vallicoccaceae > Vallicoccus > Vallicoccus soli. The sequence goes on along the minus strand of NZ_QZEZ01000004.1, from coordinate 237,689 downwards.
GGGTGCGCATGGGCGTGGACGACCTGCAGTGGCCGCTCATGCTCCTCGCCGGGGTCGGCGCTCCCTTCACCGTCGAGGGGCCGGACGAGCTGACCGCGCTCGTGGGGCGCACCGCCGACCTCTTCGCGGCATCGGCCGCCTGAGCCGCGGGTACGCCTCCCCCACGGGCGAGCTGAGGGCGGTGAGGGCTGTGGTGGACGTGACGGACCCGACGGACCGGGGCGACGGGGGCGACGGCGGCGACGGCGGCGACGGCGGCGACGACGTCGTGCAGCGGGTCATGGGCCTGCGCGAGGACGACGAGGGCCCAGGCGTGCCGGTCGGCGCGGCCGACGCGCAGGAGGACGCGCGCGCGAGCGGGGCGTCCGGCGGCGGCGCCCCCGACCTCGGCGGGCTGCTGGACCCGGACGGCGGCACCGCCGCCGGCGCGACGGACGGGGACGGCGCGGCGGTCGGCGAGGCGGACCACGACGCGGACGTCCGGCGCTCCGGCGGCTGAGCCGGCCGGGCCGGGCGGGCGGCACGAGGGGCACCCCCAGGCGGTCCGGCGCCGGCTGAGGGGCACCCCCAGGCGGTCCGGTGCCGGCTGAGGGGCACCCTCAGGCGGTCCGGCGCCGCAGCGTCGCCGCGCCCGCGACGAGCGCGAGCAGCGCCGCGCCGCCGACGACGGCCGCGTCGAGCAGGACCTCCCCGTCGACGCCCGAGCGGGCGATGGCGCCCATCGCCTCGACGGCGTACGTCATGGGCAGCAGGTGCGCGACGGCCTCGAGGGCGCCGGGGAGCCGGTCGACGGGCTGCAGCAGCCCGCTCAGCAGCAGCTGCGGCAGCACGACCGCCGGCATGAACTGCACGGCCTGGAACTCCGAGGCGGCGAACGCGCTGACGAGCAGGCCGAGCGCCGTCCCGAGCAGCGCGTCGAGCACGGCGACGCCGACCACCGCCCACACCGGACCGGCGACGTCGAGGCCGTACACCGTCAGGGCCAGCGCGCTCACCACGAGGGCCTGCGCGGCGGCGAGCAGGCCGAAGGCGAGGGCGTACCCGCCGACGAAGGCGCCCTTGCCGAGCGGCAGGGTCATGAGGCGCTCCAGGGTGCCGCCGGTGCGCTCGCGCAGCGTCGCCACGGACGTCACGAGGAACATGACGACGAGCGGGAAGACGCCGAGCAGCCCGGGCCCGACCCGGTCGAAGACCTCGGGGGTGTCCGCGTAGACCCAGGCGAGCAGCCCCATGAGGACGGCCGGCACGACGAGCAGCAGCGCGAGCGTGCGGTGGTCGTGGCGGACCTGGGTGAGCACCCGCCCGGCGGTCGCGGTGGTCGCGCTCATCGCCCGGCCCCCGCGAGGTCCCGCTCGAGCAGGGCGAGGAACGCGTCCTCCACGGTCGCGGTGCCCGTGCGACGGCGCAGCGCGCCGGGTGCGTCCTCGGCGAGCAACCGCCCGTCGCGCATGAGCAGCAGCCGGTCGCAGCGCTCGGCCTCGTCCATGACGTGGCTGGACACCAGCAGGGTGCGGCCCTGCCCGGCCAGGCGGTGGAACAGCGACCAGAGCTCGCGGCGCAGCACCGGGTCCAGCCCCACCGTCGGCTCGTCGAGCACGAGCAGCTCCGGCGCGCCGAGCAGCGCGGCGGCGAGCGAGACGCGGCTGCGCTGCCCGCCGGAGAGCCGCTGGACGCGGTCGTCCAGGCGCGCGTCGAGCCCGACCTCCCCCGCGACCCGCTCGACGTCCCCCGCGGGCGCGCCGAGCAGCGCCGCGACGTAGCGCAGGTTCTCCCCGACCGTGAGGTCCGGGTAGACCGACGGCGCCTGGGTCACGTACGCGACGCGCCGGCGCAGGTCGGGGTCGCCCGCCGGCCGGCCCAGGACCTGGACCGTCCCGCCGGCGACGAGCTGCACCCCCACGACCGCCCGCAGCAGCGTCGACTTGCCGCACCCGCTGGGCCCCAGCAGGCCGGTGACGCTGCCCCGCGGGACCTCGAGGTCGAGCCCGGGCAGCACCTCCCGCCCGCCGCGCACCACCCGCAGGCCGCGCACCCGGACGGCCGGTCCCCGCTCGTAATTCATCATGTGGTGAATGTGCGCCCTCACCCGCCCGGCGTCAACCCCCGGCGAGGGGTTACGCCCGCGCCGCCGCCGCAGCACGATGGGCCCGTGGAGCCGGTGAGCGAGCTGGTGCGCTGGCGCCCGCCGGCGCCGCTGCGGCACCTGGCAGGTGCGGCGAGCGGGTGGCGGGAGGCGGGCGGCGGGCCCGGGCGCCACCGCGGGCTGCCGAGCCCCGCCCTCACGGTGATCCTCACCCTCGACGAGCCGCTGCACCTCGCCGAGCACCCCGACCCGCGCGACCCGCCGGGGGCGTACGAGGGGCTCCTCGGCGGCCTGCACACGAGGCCCGCGCTGGTCGTGCACGACGGGCGCCAGTCCGGCGTGCAGCTCGAGCTCGACCCGCTGGGCGCCCGGGCGGTGCTCGGGCTGCCGGCGGGCGCGCTGGCCGGGCGCGACGTGCACGCCGAGGACGTCCTCGGCCCGCGCGCCCGCCGGCTGCGCGAGCGGCTGGGCGAGGCGCCCGACTGGCCGGCGCGGTTCGCCGTGCTCCAGCGGTGGCTCGCCGCGGCGCCGCCCGCGGAGCCGTCCCCGGAGGTGCGCCGCGCCTGGGCGCTGCTGCGCCGCAGCGGCGGCCGCACGAGCGTGGCGGCGCTGTGCGCGGACGTCGGCTGGGGCGAGCGGCACCTGCGCGCGCGCTTCCGCGCCGAGGTCGGGCTGTCCCCCAAGCAGGCGGGCCGCGTCGTCCGGTTCGACCGGGCCCGCCGGCTGCTCCAGCGCCCCGGGGCGGGCAGCGTGGCGGAGGTCGCCGCGCGGTGCGGGTACGCCGACCAGGCCCACCTCGCCCGCGACTTCCGCGAGCTCGCCGGCGCCCCGCCCACCCGCTGGCTCGCCGACGAGCGCGCCGGCGGCGCGCTCCGGTCCGTCCAAGACGCGGCCGGTGCCGGTGCGCCAGGCTCGACGGCATGAGCGATGCGCACCCGTCCCCCGGCGTCTGGCCCGCCCTGCGCGCCCAGGACGCCCCCGGCATGATCCGCTTCCTCGTCGGCCTCGGCTTCGAGGAGACCGCGCGCCACGGCGAGGGCGGGCGCGTCGACCACGCGCAGCTCGACTGGCCCGAGGGTGGCGGGGTGATGCTCGGCTCGGTGCGCGAGGACCCCGACGACGCGTGGCCCGCGCCGCCCGGGTCGGCGGCCGTGTACGTCGTCACCGCCGACCCCGACGCCGTCGCCGAGCGCGCCCGCGGGCTCGGCGCGGCGGTCCGCGGGCCCGTGGAGCAGGACTACGGCAGCCGTGAGGTCGCGGTCCGCGACCCGGAGGGCGGGCTGTGGTCGTTCGGGACGTACGCGGGCGAGCCGCGCCGGCCGGCGACGTCAGGGCCGGCTCAGGGCGACAGGTAGCGCTGCACCGTCGGCGCGACGAGCGCGACCACCTCGTCGTCGGAGGCGGAGGCGAGCGGCTCGACCCGGACGACGTACCGCAGGAGGGCGAGCCCGACGAGCTGGGCCGCCGCCGCCTCGACGCGCAGCTCGCGGTCCGGCAGGTCGAGGGTGGCCGCGATGCGCGCCAGCAGCGCGCGGGTGACGAACTGGCGCAGCAGCAGGGCGCCCGCCTCGGAGGTCGTCGCCGAGCGCAGCAGCGCGAGGAACGGCGTGCGCGAGCGGGGGTCGCCCCAGACGGAGAGCATGAAGCGCACGAGCCGCTCCCCGAGCCCGTCGTGCGGTCCCGCGACCAGCGCCGGCACGGCCGTGGCGGGGTCGACGGGCAGCTCCATCGCGGCGAGGAACACCTGCTCCTTGCCGCCGTCGAAGTAGTGGTGCACCAGCGACGGGTCCACCCCGGCCGCGCGGGCGATGCCGCGCACCGAGGCGCGGTCGTAGCCGTGGGCGGCGAACTCCTGGCGCGCGGCGGCGAGGATCGCGCCGCGGGTGTCGACCCCGCCCGCGCGCCGGCCCCGGCGCACCCCCGTCACGGGGTGCCCGCGGCCGCCAGGTGCAGCCGCGCGTACGCCAGCGCCTCGGCCAGGTCCACCTCGCGCTGCTCGCGCGCCGCGCGCCGGGTCGACACCTCCATGACCACCGAACCGGTGAACCCGCGCAGGGCGAGCTGCTCCAGCACCTCCGCGCAGGGCTGCGTGCCGCGCCCGGGCACGAGGTGCTCGTCGCGGTTCGACCCCGACCCGTCGGCCATGTGCACGTGCCCGAGCCGGTCGCCCATCCGGTCGAGCATGTCGAGCGCGTCGCTGCCGCTGACGCTCGTGTGGGACAGGTCGAGGGTGAAGCTCGCGTAGTCGTCGTCCGTGGGGTCCCACCCCGGCAGGTACGCGCGCACCTCCCGCTGCCCGGCGCGCCAGGGGAACATGTTCTCCACCGCGAAGAGCACGTCGGTCTCGTCGCGCATGCGGTGGATGCCGGCTATGAACTCCCGGGCGTACTCGCGCTGCCAGCGGAACGGCGGGTGCACCACCACCGTGCGCGCCCCGAGCGCCTCGGCCGCCTCGCGCGAGCGCTGCAGCTTGGTCCAGGGGTCGGCGGTCCAGACCCGCTGGGTGATGAGCAGGCACGGGCTGTGGATGGCCAGCACCGGGAGCTGGTAGTGGTCGGACAGGGCGCGCAGCGCGTCCACGTCCTGGCTCACCGGGTCCGTCCAGACCATGACCTCGACGCCGTCGTACCCGAGCCGCGCCGCGAGCTCGAACGCGGCCGTGCACGACTCGGGGTAGCAGCTCGCCGTGGACAGCGCGACGCTCGGGCGCGGGTCCGCGGTCGACGCCATGGTGCCCAGCGTAGGTGGCGCGACCGCGGCGAGCGCCACGGCCGGTACGTAGGGTGGTGCGGTGCCCGAGGTCCTGCTCGACTTCCCCCGCGCCTGGGTCGAGCTCGTCGACCCGGCGGACCCCGACCAGGTCTTCCGCTGCGACCTCACCTGGCTGACCTCGCGCTGGACGTGCGTCTTCGGCCGCGGCTGCCGCGGGATCTACGCCGACGCGCCCGACGCGGGGTGCTGCACGCTCGGCGCGCACTTCGCCGACGCCGACGACGAGGCGCGGGTGCGCGCCGCCGCCGCCGACCTGACCCCCGCGACGTGGCAGCACCACCGCAGGCGGTGGGTCGCCCGCGAGCCCGACGGCGCGCGCAAGACGGCGGTCGTCGACGGCGCCTGCGTCTTCCTCAACCGGCCGGGGTTCGCCGGCGGCGAGGGCTGCGCGCTGCACGCCCTCGCCCTGCGCCAGGGGCGGCACTACCTCGAGACCAAGCCCGACGTCTGCTGGCAGCTGCCGCTGCGCCGCGCGTACCGGACCGTCGAGCGGCCCGACGACACGTCGTACCTCGAGGTCACCATCGGCGAGTACGACCGCCGCGGCTGGGGACCGGGCGGGCACGACCTCGACTGGTACTGCTCGTCGAACACCGAGGCGCACGTCGGGCTCGAGCCGGTCTACGTCGCCAACGCCGCCGAGCTGCGCGCCCTCATGGGCGACCCCGCGTACGAGGCGCTCGCCGCCCTCTGCGAGGCCCGGCTCGCCGCCCCGGTGCCGGTGGCGCCGCACCCGGCCGACGGCTGAGCGGCGCGCTCAGCGTCGCGGCGCGCCGGGCAGGGCGTACGCCCCGCCCTCCAGCGGCTCGACCAGCCCGTCCGCGACGAGGCCGTCGAGGGCCCGGGCGCGCTGCAGCGGGTCGCGCGGCCACACCGCGTCGAGGGCGGCCCGGGGCACCGGCCCCTCGGCCTCGCGGAGCACGCCGAGCAGCAGGCCGCGGACCTGGCGGTCGGTGCCGGCGTACGCCTGCCCCCGGCGCGGCGGGCCGTCGTAGGCGGGGCGCCCCGCGAGCTGCCAGGCGCAGAGCGCGCGGACGGGGCAGTCGGCGCAGCGCGGCGCGCGCGCCGTGCAGACCAGCGCGCCCAGCTCCATGACCGCGACCGCCCAGCGGGCCGCCTGCCCGGCGTCGTCGGGCACCAGCGCCTCGGCGACGCGCAGCTCGGCGGCGGTCTGCGCCGGCGCCGGGTGCTCCGCCCCGGTGACGGCCCGGGCCTGGACCCGGCGCACGTTGGTGTCGACGACCGCGTGGCGCCCGCTGAAGGCGAAGGAGGCGACCGCCGCCGCGGTGTACGCGCCGACGCCCGGCAGGGCCCGCAGGTCGTCGTACGCCGCCGGGACCTCCCCGCCGTGCCGCTCGACGACCGCCACGGCCGCGGCGTGCAGGCGCAGCGCGCGGCGCGGGTAGCCCAGCCGACCCCAGGCGCGCACCGCCTCGCCGGGCGCCTCGGCCGCGAGGGCCGCGGGCGTCGGCCAGCGCGCCGCCCACTCCCGCCACACGGGCAGGACCCGCGCGACGGGCGTCTGCTGGAGCATCGCCTCGCTGACGAGCACGCCCCAGGGGGTGCGGTCGGGGGCGCGCCAGGGCAGGTCGCGGGCGCAGCGGTCGTACCAGGCCAGGACCGGCGCGTGCAGCGGCGAGGCGGGCACGCTCAGACGTAGCGCTCGAGGATCGAGGACTCCGCGAGGCGGGACAGGCCCTCGCGCACCGTGCGCGCCCGGGACTCGCCGACGCCGTCGACGGCCTGCAGGTCGTCGATGCCGGCGGCGAGCAGCTTCTGCAGGCTGCCGAAGTGCTCGACGAGGCCGTCCACGACGCTCGCCGGCAGGCGCGGCACCTTCGCGAGCAGCCGGTAGCCGCGCGGGCTCACCGCGGCGTCCAGGCCGTCGCCCGCCGTCGTCCAGCCCAGGGCCCGGGCCACCGCCGACAGGTCGATGAGGTCGCCCGCGGAGAGGGCGTCGAGCTCGCCGAGGACCTCGGGGACGTCGCGCTGGCGGCGGCCCCCGCTCGGCAGGTAGTCGCGCGCCACCAGCTCGCGGTCGGGCCCGACCCCGGCGATGAGCTCGTCGAGCTGCAGCGCGAGCAGGCGCCCGTCGGTGCCGAGCTCGACGACGTAGCCCTCGATCTCGTCGGCGATCCGGCGCACCATCTCCAGCCGCTGGGCGACCACGGCGACGTCGCGCACCGTCACGAGGTCCTCGATCTCCAGCGCGCTGAGCGTGCCGGCGACCTCGTCGAGGCGCAGCTTGTAGCGCTCGAGCGTCGCGAGCGCCTGGTTGGCGCGGGACAGGATCTGGGTGGACTGCTCGAGGACGTAGCGCCGCCCGCCCACGTAGAGCGCGACGATCTGCATCGACTGGCTCACCGAGATCACCGGGTAGCCCGTCTGTCGGGCGACCCGCTCGGCGGTGCGGTGCCGGGTGCCGGACTCGTCGGTGGGGATCGAGGGGTCGGGCACCATCTGCACGGCGGCGCGCAGGATCTTGGTGACCTCGGCGTCGCAGACGATCGCGCCGTCCATCTTCGCGAGCTCGCGCAGGCGGGTCGCCGAGAACTCGACGTCGAGGACGAAGCCCCCGGTGCACAGGGACTCGACGGTGCGGTCGGAGCCGAGCACCACGAGGGCCCCGGTGCGCCCGCGCAGGATGCGCTCGAGCGCGTCGCGCAGCGGCGTGCCGGGGGCGACGCGGGCCAGGGTCTGGCGCAGCAGCTCCTCGGCCGACGCGGACGTGCGGTCGACGGCTGACATCGGCAGTGCCCTGCTCCCTGCTGTGCTCGGCGCGGTCTCGTCGCGTCTCGCGGCGATCCTAGACGGCGCCCGGGGCGCCGGCGCCCGCCCGGCGGCCCGGACGGGGCACCCGGGGCCCGATCACGCCGGCCCGCGGGCCCGCCGGTCGGTGCGCAGCCGCGTGACGTTCGGCCCGAGGTCCTGCGCCCGGGCCAGGGCCTCGGCGAGGTCGGGCACCTCGACGACCTGCATGCCCGCGGGCGGCGCGCCGCTGCCGGGGGGCACGAGGGCGCGCGCGTAGCCCAGCCGCTGCGCCTCGAGCAGCCGGCGCCCGACGGCCGTCACCCGGCGCACCTCGCCGGCGAGGCCGACCTCGCCGATCGCGACGAGGTCGCCGGGCACCGGGCGCTCGCTCACCGAGGAGGCCACGGCGAGCGCCACCGCGAGGTCCACCGACGGCTCGGACAGGCGCACGCCGCCCACGGTCGCGGCGTACACGTCGCTCTGCAGCACCGGTACCCGCCCGCGCTTCTGCAGCACGGCGAGCACCATCGCGACCCGCTGCGCGTCGAGCCCGGAGACCGCGCGGCGCGGGCTCCCCGGTGGCGCCGGCGAGACGAGCGCCTGCACCTCGGCGAGCATGGGCCGCTTGCCCTCGACCGTCACGGTGACGCAGGTGCCCGCCGCGGGGTCCGCGTGGCGGGAGGTGAACAGCCCGCTGGGGTCGGGCAGCTCGACGATCCCCTCGTCGGACAGGTCGAAGCAGCCGACCTCGTCGCTCGGGCCGTACCGGTTCTTGACCCCGCGCACGAGCCGCAGCCGGGAGTGCCGGTCGCCCTCGACGTGCAGCACGACGTCGACGAGGTGCTCGAGCACGCGCGGCCCGGCGATGGACCCGTCCTTCGTCACGTGCCCCACCAGCAGGACCGCGGTGCCCGACTCCTTGGCGACCCGGATGAGCGCGGCGGCCACCTCGCGGACCTGCGTCACGCCGCCGGCCGCGCCGTCGACCTCGGCCGAGGCCAGGGTCTGCACCGAGTCCGCCACGAGCAGCGACGGGCGGACCTGCGCGACGTGCCCGAGGACGGCGCCGAGGTCGGTCTCGGCGGCGAGGAGCAGGCGCTGCTCCAGGGCGCCGATGCGCCCGGCGCGCAGGCGCACCTGCGACGCGGACTCCTCGCCCGTCACGTAGAGGACGTCCTCGCCCCGGGCCGCCGTGCGCGCCGCGACGTCGAGCAGCAGCGTCGACTTGCCGACGCCGGGCTCGCCCGCGATGAGCACGACGGCGCCGGGGACGAGCCCGCCGCCGAGGACGCGGTCGAGCTCGCCCACCCCCGTGGGGCGGGCTCGCGCCGCCTCGACGTCGATCTCCGGGATGGGCCGGGCCGGCGTGGAGACCGTGGCGGGCGCGGTGGTGCGCACCCGCACGGCGCCGACCTCCTCGACCGTGCCCCACGCCTGGCACTCCCCGCACCGGCCGACCCACTTCTGGGTCGTCCACCCGCACTCGCCGCAGCGGTAGCCCGGGGGCGCCGCGCGGGGGCCGGTCCTCGAGGTCCTCGTCGCCATGGGTCAGGACCGTAGGCGCCGGCACCGACAGGTTCCGTCCGGCGCGCGGGCGGTGCCCCGTGCGCGGACGAGGGCCCCCACCCGGCGCGCGGGTGGGGGCCCTCGGGGGCGGGTCCGGTCAGGGGGTGACGGACTCCGGCACCTCGACGTCCTGCGGCAGGTCGTCGCGCAGGTCCTCGATGCGCTGCTCGAGGCGGTCCACGGCGCCCTCGTCGTTGAGGAACGTGGTGACGCCGGCGGCGAGCACGGCGGCCAGGAGCACCGCGAGGATGCTCAGCACGAGACCGCCGATGGCCACGCCCTTGCCGGTGACGCCGACCCGCCCGGCCATCTTCATGCCGACGATGCCGAGCACGATGCCGATGATGCCGAGCACGAGGCCGAGCGGACTGAGGATGACGGTGAGCACCGACAGCAGCGCCGCGAGGCCGAACACGAGGGCGAAGACCGCCGCCGCGCTCGTCTTGGCCGGCTTGTGCGACTCCCGGTGCTCGACGCCGCCGCTGCGCCGCGCGTCGCGGTCGTCGTGGTGCACCTCGAGGCGGTCCGGCGCCGCGCCGGTGCCGGTGGTGCCGGGGGCGCCGGTGCGCCCGAGCGCGTGGGCGCCGTCGTTGCTGGCCATGGTGGGTCCTTCGCTGGTCTGTGGGGTGGCGCCGGGCCGCCGCGGTGCGGCGGCCCGGCGCAGGTCCTGCCGGTGCGCGCGGGGCCGGTCGACGACCGGCCGGCCGCTCAGCGGCCGGTGCGGTCGCTCGTGGTGCCCGTCTCGTCGACGAGCTCGACCTGCTCCTTGCGGGCGGTCGCCTCGACCGTCTCCTGCTCGGTGACGACGTCCTTGTCCAGGCGCACGCGCTCGACCGGGACGGTCTCCTTGGCGACCACCGGGCGCTCGCTGGTGAGCGTGACCTCGTGCTCCTCCTCGGACAGCTCCGGGCCGGAGTACGCCGCGCTGCGGTTGGCGTCGGTGATCGGCTCGCGCTCCACGTGCACCGTCTCGGTGCGCACCGGCACCGTGCGGGTGACGTCCTCGGACACGATGTACTTGCGCAGGCGCGCCGTACCGGTCTGCACCCGCTCGGTGCCGACGTGGACCCGCTCCTCCGAGCGCGTCATCGCGTCGTCCGTCGTCGGGCCGGACGTGTCGTGCCCGACGGTGCCCGTCGTGCCGGTCGTCGTGCCGGTGGTCGTGCCGGTGGTCGTGCCGGCGGCCAGGCCGCTGTCGCTGGTGCTCTCGCTGTACGACAGGCCGTAGTAGCGGTAGAGCTCGGCCTCCTCGGCCTCGGACAGGTGCCCCGCCTCGGCGTCGACCTGCGGGGCGCCCTTGACGGTGTCCTTGTCGTACGGCAGGCGCAGCGCGTCGCCGTCGACGGTGGCCTCGGCCAGCGGGACGAAGCTCTCCTTGGTGCCGAAGAGCCCGGTGTTGACGGTGGCCCACTCCGGCTGGCCGGTCTGGTCGTCGAGGAAGACCTGCCCGACCTTGCCGATCTTGCCGTCCTGGCCGTGGGCCTGGCCGCCGATGAGGGTCTTGACCTGGTCGATGCTGAGCATGCTGCCTCCTGGTGGGCGCGCACGGTGGCGCGCTGCGTGTCGTGGGGGGTGGGCTGCGCGGGTGCCGGGGGCCCCTCCGCGCCTGACCCCAGCCTCCCCGGGTCGTTTACGGCGTAAACCCCGGCTCAGGCCGGCGGCTCGGCGCGGGCGAGCACGCGGTCGTACAGCAGGGCGGCGAGCACCCCGCCGGCGACGGGGCCCAGGACGTACACCCACAGGTGGGCCAGCTCGCCGGCCACCAGGGCGGGCCCGAGCGAGCGCGCCGGGTTGACCGCGCCGCCGGTCAGCGGTGCGGCGACGAGGATCGCGGCGGCGAGGGCGAACCCCACGGCGGCCGGCGCCGCGGCGCTGTGCACGCGCTCGTCCGTGGCGACGGACACGACGACGAGGACCAGCACGAAGGTGACGAGCGCCTCGACGAGGACCGCGCGCCCGCCGGGGACGGTGTCGCCGACGGTGGTCACGGCGAGCTGGGCCTCCTCGCGGGCGGCCCCGCCGAGCGTCGCCCAGGTGGCCAGGGCACCGAGCACGGCGCCGAGGACCTGGGCCGCGAGGTACACCGGCACCTGGCGCCACGGGAAGCGGCCGGTCGCGGCGAGCCCGAGGGTGATCGCCGGGTTGAGGTGGCAGCCGGAGACGTGCCCGAGCGCGGCGACCAGCGCCACCAGCACCAGGCCGAACGCCAGGGCGACCGTGAGGACCTCGTACCCGCCGCCCACGGCGACGCCGAGGCGCCCGTGGCACGCGGTGGCGGTGCCGACGAAGACGAGCACGGCCGTGCCCACGAGCTCCGCGGTGCCGGTGCGGGCGGCGGACGCGGAAAGGTCACTGCCGTAGAGGCCCCTGCCGGGTGCAGGGGGGACCGCGGTGCTGCTCACGCGGGGCACCGACGGGGAGCCGGGGTCGGGGCGGGCACGGGGACCTCCTGGTGCCGCGGTCGCGGCGGGTCACGGGACGGGGCGCCCGGATCGGGCGACCACCGGGTCCCCGCCGGGTTTACGGCGTAAACCGGGCGGGGGCCCGTCACCGTCCGTGCTCGGGCGGCAGCAGCCGCTCGAGGCGCTCCAGCAGGTTCTCCAGGGACTCCTCGAACTCCACCGCCGAGGCGTCCTCGGACAGCTGCGGGCGCAGCCGCCGGAGCTCGGGGTACGCCGAGAGGTCGGTCGACGCGGGCGGGCCCTGCTGGTCCTCCAGCGGCCCCGTCGGCACGCCGCGCTGGGAGACCTCCAGGAGCAGGTGCCCCAGCAGGAAGCTCGAGAAGGCGCGGTACGCCCCCACCGCCGCCTCGTCGTCGAACCCGCTGCGCGTCATCGCCTGCAGGAACGACTCGACCCACCGCAGGCTGCGCAGGGGCGGGCGCACCCACGGCGCCGCCGGGGGGCGGGTCGCGACCAGCGGGAAGACCTCCGGGTGGGCGAGCGCGATGCGGCGCAGCCCGTGCGCGAGGCGCGCCAGGTAGTCCTGCCAGCCGTCGCGCGGCTCCAGGTAGACGTCCGGGTCGCCGTACAGCTCGTCGACGACCACCTCGACGACGCCGTCGAGCAGGCTCTCGCGCCCGGGGACGTACCGGTAGAGCGCCATCGCCTCGACGCCGAGGTGCGCGCCGAGGCTGCGCATCGTCAGCTCGCGCAGCCCCCCCTGGTCGATGAGCTCCACGGCGGCGCCGAGGATCCGCCGCTGGTCCAGCCCCGGCCGGCCGGTGCCGGGGGGCCCGGCGGGCAGGACGGCGGCCGCGCCGCCGCGCCCCTCGGGACTGTCGGGGTCCACCGCGCCCTCGTCGGCGCGCTGCGCAGCGCGCGACGCGGCCGGGGCAGCGCCGTCCCGGTCGTCCCGGTCGGCCCGGTCGGCCCGGTCGGCCCGGTCCCGCGTCGCGCCCATCCGCGCCTCCTCGCTCGCCCTGGCCCAGCCTGCCCCACGGGCACCTGCGTCGCACCGGCCGGGCCCGTCGGCTGGCACGCCCCGGTGCGCCGCTGGCAGCATCACGGCACGTGGACGACGCGCTGCGGACCGCCCGGCTTCTCCTGCGACCCTGGCGCGAGGAGGACCGGGCCCCGTTCGCCGCGCTCAACGCCGACGCGGAGGTCGTGCGGCACCTCCCCGGCGCGCTCGACCGCGCCGCCAGCGACGCCCTGCTCGACCGGCTCGAGGCGCAGCGCCGCCGGCTCGGGTACGGCCTCTGGGCCGTCGAGGTGCCCGGGGTCGCCGGCTGCATCGGCTTCGTGGGGCTCAAGCCGCTGCCCTTCGACGAGCCCCCCGCACCCGCCGTCGAGGTCGGCTGGCGCCTGGCCCGCGAGCACTGGGGCCGCGGCTACGCGACCGAGGGCGCCCGGGCCGCGCTCGCCCACGGCTTCGGCGCGCTGGGCCTCGAGGAGGTGGTGTCGATGACCGTCCCGGCGAACACCCGCTCGCGGGCGGTGATGGAGCGCCTCGGCATGCACCGCGACCCGGGCGACGACTTCGAGCACCCCGGGCTTCCCGTGGGGCACCCGCTGCGCCCGCACGTGCTCTACCGGCTCCGCCGCGAGGAGCACGCCACCGGTTGACGGGCTCCGCTCAGACCCGCCCGCCCGCTCGGCGCGCGGCGTCGCGGGCGACGGCCTCCAGCCGGTCCCGGTACGCCGCCCGCCGCCCCGGGTCCTCCTCGGCCAGGCTCGACGTGCCGGGCAGCAGCCCCGCCGCGCCGTCGAGCCCCTCGCGGAGCACGTCGGCCTGCCCCGCGTGGCGCTGGGTGTCGGTGAGCACGCGCACGAGCAGGTGGTGCACCGTCGCCCGGCGCCGACCCGGCGGCCACCACGGCACCTCGCCCACCGCGCCCGGCGGCAGCGCCGCGACCGTCGCCTCCGCGTGCTCCTGCGCCCGCCGGTAGAGGTCGAGCACCGCCTCGCGCGGCTCGTCCGCCCGCGCCCACAGGTCGGCGTCGTCGGCCCGCGGCGGCCAGGGCAGGTCCGGGAACGGGCGCCCGAGCGCACCGCCGAGGTACCCCGCCTCGACGTGCGCGAGGTGCTTGACCAGGCCCAGCAGGTTCGTGCCCGTCGGGGTCAGCGGCCGGCGCACGTCGAGCTCCGCGAGCCCCTCGAGCTTCCACACCAGCGCCGCGCGCCCGTCGCGCAGGTACGCCAGCAGGTCGCCCCGCCCGTCGTCCTGCAGGCCCCCGTGCGCGTCCCCGCCGCCGTCGTCGCCCGTCACGCGCCCACCCTGCCACCGCCCGTACCACCTGAGGGGCACCCCGAGGCGCGCGCTCGAGGGGCACCCCCAGGCGCGCCCGCTGAGGGGCACCCCCAGGCCGCCGGACAAGGCGTACGGGTGCCCCACGAGGCGTGCAGGCCTCGCGAGGCACCCGTACGGGTGCCCCAGGTGGTCAACGCGGGACCGCGGCCGCCCCACGGACGCCGCAGGGCCCGGCCGCGCGTGCGGCCGGGCCCTGACGGGTCGTGCGGGTGGTGCTAGCTCACTCCTGCCCGCCTGCGGCGGTCTCCACCGGGGGGGCGTCGGGGAGCTGGGAGCGGAACTGGCCGGTGAAGGTGAACTTCGCCTCGTCGCCCTCGCCCTCGGCGTCGACCAGGACGATCTCGCCCGGCTTCAGCTCGCCGAAGAGGATGCGCTCGGAGAGCGTGTCCTCGATCTCGCGCTGAATGGTCCGGCGCAGCGGCCGGGCGCCCAGCACGGGGTCGTAGCCCTTCTTCGCCAGCAGCTCCTTGGCCGCCGTCGTGAGCTCCATCCCCATGTCCTTGTCGCGCAGGCGCTTGTCCAGCGACGCGGTCATGAGGTCGACGATCCGGATGATCTCCGCCGGCGTGAGCTGGTGGAAGACCACGATGTCGTCGATGCGGTTGAGGAACTCGGGCCGGAAGTGCTGCTTGAGCTCGTCCTGGACCTTGGCCTTCATCCGCTCGTAGCCGGTCTTCGTGTCGTCCGCCGCGGCGAAGCCGAGGTTGAAGCCCTTGGAGATGTCCCGGGTGCCGAGGTTCGTCGTCATGATGATGACGGTGTTCTTGAAGTCGACGACGCGGCCCTGGGAGTCGGTCAGGCGACCGTCCTCGAGGATCTGCAGCAGCGAGTTGAAGATGTCCGGGTGGGCCTTCTCGACCTCGTCGAAGAGGACCACGGAGAACGGCTTGCGGCGCACCTTCTCGGTGAGCTGGCCGCCCTCCTCGTAGCCGACGTAGCCGGGGGGCGAGCCGAAGAGCCGCGAGACGGTGTGCTTCTCGCTGAACTCCGACATGTCGAGCGCGATGAGCGCGTCCTCGTCGCCGAAGAGGAACTCCGCCAGCGTCTTGGACAGCTCGGTCTTCCCGACGCCGGAGGGGCCGGCGAAGATGAACGAGCCGCCGGGGCGCTTGGGGTCCTTCAGCCCGGCGCGGGTGCGCCGGATCGCCTGGGACAGCGCCGTGATGGCCTGCTCCTGGCCGATGACCCGCTTGTGGAGCTCGCCCTCCATCTTGAGCAGGCGCTGCGACTCCTCCTCGGTCAGCTTGAAGACCGGGATGCCGGTGGCGGTGGCGAGGACCTCGGCGATGAGCTCGTCGTCGACCTCGGCCACGACGTCCATGTCGCCGGCCTTCCACTCCTTCTCGCGCTGCGCCTTCTCCGCGAGCAGGGTCTTCTCGCGGTCGCGCAGCGACGCGGCCTTCTCGAAGTCCTGGGAGTCGATGGCCGACTCCTTCTCGCGGCGGACGCCGGCGATGCGCTCGTCGAACTCGCGCAGGTCCGGCGGCGCGGTCATGCGGCGGATGCGCATGCGCGAGCCGGCCTCGTCGATGAGGTCGATCGCCTTGTCCGGCAGGAACCGGTCGCTGATGTAGCGGTCGGCGAGGGTGGCCGCCTGCACCAGCGCGGAGTCCGTGATCGAGACGCGGTGGTGCGCCTCGTAGCGGTCGCGCAGGCCCTTGAGGATCTCGATGGTGTGCGCCAGCGAGGGCTCCTGGACCTGGATCGGCTGGAAGCGGCGCTCGAGCGCGGCGTCCTTCTCCAGGTGCTTGCGGTACTCGTCGAGCGTCGTCGCGCCGATGGTCTGCAGCTCGCCGCGGGCGAGCATCGGCTTGAGGATCGAGGCGGCGTCGATCGCGCCCTCGGCGGCGCCCGCGCCGACGAGCGTGTGGAGCTCGTCGATGAACAGGATGATGTCGCCGCGGGTGCGGATCTCCTTGAGGACCTTCTTCAGCCGCTCCTCGAAGTCGCCGCGGTAGCGGCTGCCGGCGACGAGCGCGCCGAGGTCGAGCGTGTAGAGCTGCTTGTCCTTGAGGGTCTCGGGCACCTCGCCCTTGACGATGGCCTGCGACAGGCCCTCGACGACGGCGGTCTTGCCGACGCCGGGCTCGCCGATGAGGACCGGGTTGTTCTTGGTGCGGCGGGACAGCACCTGCATGACCCGCTCGATCTCCTTCTCGCGCCCGATGACCGGGTCGAGCTTGCCCTCGCGGGCGGCCTGCGTGAGGTTGCGCCCGAACTGGTCGAGGACGAGGGAGGTCGACGGCGTGCCCTCGGCGGGGCCGCCGGCGGTCGCCGTCTCCTTGCCCTGGTAGCCGGAGAGCAGCTGGATGACCTGCTGGCGCACCCGGTTGAGGTCGGCGCCGAGCTTGACGAGGACCTGGGCCGCGACGCCCTCGCCCTCGCGGATGAGCCCGAGCAGGATGTGCTCGGTCCCGATGTAGTTGTGCCCGAGCTGCAGGGCCTCGCGCAGGGAGAGCTCGAGGACCTTCTTGGCGCGCGGGGTGAAGGGGATGTGGCCGCTGGGCGCCTGCTGGCCCTGGCCGATGATCTCCTCGACCTGGGAGCGGACCGCCTCCAGGGAGATGCCGAGGCTCTCGAGCGCCTTCGCGGCGACGCCCTCGCCCTCGTGGATGAGGCCGAGCAGGATGTGCTCGGTCCCGATGTAGTTGTGGTTGAGCATCCTGGCCTCCTCCTGGGCCAGGACGACAACGCGGCGGGCGCGGTCGGTGAACCTCTCGAACATCAGCTTCGCTCCTCACAGAGCGGTCGGGCAGGGGGGACGGGCGTCTCCCCCGGTCCTTCCGCATGCTAGCCCCGCTGGCGGGGCCGTCTCACGTCGGCGGCCGGACGGGCCGGGCCTCCTGGGACCCACCTCCCGCGCCCCGGCGGGGCACCTGGCACGAGGTGGCACCTGGTGGAACCGGATCCTCCTCCCCCCTTGTTCCACGTCCCTCGGCAGATCGGGGCCGGGACCGTACGCCCTGGGCGAACCCGGTCCGGGCGGGACGGCGCGCGGCCTCCCCCCGCCGGCCCCGCGCCGGCCCCCGGGGGCCGCCGCCGGCCCCCTACGGGCCCCTGCGCTGCGGGTCCCCGGCGCGGCGGCCCGCAGGCGGCGCTCGCGTCACGATCTGGTCACGGTACGTCGACGGACCCGCCCCCGTCAGGGGGACGGGCCCGTCGGGGCCGTCGGTGGTGGGGACGGCCGGGGCTCGCGGCGGGCTCAGCCCGCGTGGGCCGCCTCGTACGCCTCGCGCACCGCGCTCGGGATGCGCCCGCGCTCGCTGACCTCGTGGCCGTTCTCGCGCGCCCACTCGCGGATGGCCGCGGTGTCGCCGGAGCGGGCGGCGCCGCCGCCCGAGGAGGGAGCGCCGCCGCCGGAGGAGGAGCGCCGCTGGCGCGCCCCGCCGCCGGTGCGCCCGCCGATGCGCCGGGCCGAGCCGACGTAGAGCGAGAGGGCCTCGCGCAGCTTCTCGGCGTTGGCGGTCGACAGGTCGATCTCGTACGAGACCCCGTCGAGCGCGAAGCTCACGGTCTCGTCGGCGTCGCCGCCGTCCAGGTCGTCCTCGAGGATGACCTGCACCTTCTGCGCCATGGGTGACCTTCCCGTCCCTGTGCGTCGTGGAAATGCGGTGCCCCGTTGCACGCAGGAAGGTAACGCATTCACGGGAAAAGCGCGAAGGCGGTTGCGGCGCTAACGGTCCTCGTCGTCGCGCCGGCCCTTCCGGCGGTTCCCGTCGGTGGCCCGGAAGGCGGTCACGGCGATGGCGATGAAGATGGCGGTGAGCACCACCGTCGGAATGAGCGCCTCGACGGCTTCCCACACGTCAGGTCATCTCCTCGTCACGAATGGCGCCGGTCATTCCGGGCGCACCAGGGGGAACAGGACGGTGTCGCGGATGTTCCGGCCGGTGAGGAGCATGAGCAGCCGGTCGATGCCCATGCCCTGCCCGCCGGCCGGCGGCATGCCGTACTCCAGGGCGCGCAGGAAGTCCTCGTCGAGCTGCATCGCCTCGGGGTCGCCGCCGGCGGCCAGCAGCGACTGCGCGGTGAGCCGGGCGCGCTGCTCGACCGGGTCGGTGAGCTCGGAGTACGCCGTGCCGATCTCGGTGCCGAAGGCGACGAGGTCCCACCGCTCGGCCAGGCGCGGCTCGCTGCGGTGCTGCCGGGTGAGCGGCGACACCTCGGTCGGGAAGTCGCGGTAGAACGTCGGCTCGCGGGTGGTGTCCTCGAGCAGGTGCTCGTAGAGCTCGAGCACGACCTGCCCGCGCCCCCAGCCCGGGTCGAGCCCGATCCCGAGTCGCTCGGCGTGCCGGCGCAGCTCCTCGACCGGGGTGCCCGGGCCGACCTCCTCGCCCAGGGCCCGCGACAGGCCCTCGTCGACCCCGACGACGGGCCAGTCCCCGCCGATGTCGAGCTCGGTCGTCGTCCCGTCCTCCGCGGTGTGGCGCACCACCGTGTCGCCGTGCACCGCGACGCACGCCTCCTGCACGAGCTCCTGGGTCAGGCGGCGCATCGTGTCGTAGTCGCCGTAGGACTCGTACATCTCGAGCATCGTGAACTCGGGGTTGTGCGTCGAGTCCGCGCCCTCGTTGCGGAAGTTCCGGTTGATCTCGAAGACCTTCTCCACCCCGCCGACGAGCAGCCGCTTGAGGTAGAGCTCCGGCGCGATGCGCAGGTAGAGGTCCATGTCGTAGGCGTTGATGTGGGTCCGGAACGGGCGCGCGTTGGCGCCGCCGTGCACCGCCTGCAGCATCGGCGTCTCGACCTCGACGAAGCCCCGCCGCTGCAGCGACTCCCGGACGCTGCGCACCGCCGCCGAGCGCGCGTGCAGCATCGAGCGCGCCTCGGGCCGGACGATGAGGTCGACGTAGCGCTGGCGCACGCGCGCCTCCGGGTCGCGCAGCCCCTTGGACTTCTCCGGCAGGGGGCGCAGGCACTTCGCGGTGATGGCGAAGGAGTCGGCCATGACCGAAAGCTCGCCGCGGCGCGAGGTGACGACCTCGCCGGTCACGCCGACCTGGTCGCCGAGGTCGACGTCGCGCTTCCAGGCCGCCAGCCGCTCCTCCCCGAGCCGGTCGAGGCTGAGCATCACCTGCAGGTCCCCGGTGCCGTCGCGCAGGGTGGCGAAGCAGAGCTTGCCGCCGATGCGGTTGAGCACGACGCGCCCCGTGACGCCGGCGACCCCGCCGGTGGCGGTGTCGGGCGCGAGGTCGGGGTGCGCGGCGCGCAGGTCGGCGACGGTCGTCGTGCGCGGGTAGCCCAGCGGGTAGGGGTCGACGCCCTCGGCGCGCAGCCGCTCGAGCTTGTCCCGGCGGACCCGGACCTGCTCCGGGAGGTCGTCGTGCGGGTCGTCCGTGCCGGGGCGGGGCTGCGCGTCGCTCACGCGGAGCAGGCTACGGGAGCGCGGCGGACCCCCCGCCGGCCGCGCTGCGCTCGAAGACCAGGCGCAGGCCCCGCAGCGTGAGCCACGGGTCGTGCACGTCGAAGACCGAGACCTCCTCGACGACCAGCGGCGCGAGCCCGCCCGTCGCGACGACCGTGACGTCGGCCGGGTCGGCGGCGAGCTCGGCCACCATCCGCGACACGACCCCGTCGACCTGCCCGGCGAAGCCGTAGAGGATGCCGGACTGCAGCGCCTCGACGGTGTTCTTGCCGATGACCGAGCGGGGCCGCGCGATCTCGACCGTGCGCAGCTGCGCGCCCCGCAGGCCGAGCGCCTCGACCGACACCTCGATGCCCGGCGCGATCGCCCCGCCGAGGTACTCCCCCCGGGCCGACACCGCGTCGAAGGTCGTCGCCGTGCCGAAGTCGACGACGAGGGCCGGGCCGCCGTACAGCTCGACCGCGGCGAGCGCGTTGACCACGCGGTCGGTGCCGACCTCGTACGGGTTGTCGGTGAGGACCGGCACCCCCACCGGCAGGCCCGGCTCGACGACGACCGCCGGGACGTCGCCGTAGTAGCGCCGGCACATCGTGCGCAGCTCGTGCAGGACGGCCGGGACCGTGGAGCACAGGCTGATGCCCGAGACGTCGGCGCCGCCGCGGGCGGGGTACTGCGCGAGGAGGCTGCGCAGCACGACCGCGAGCTCGTCGGCGGTGCGCCGCGCGTCGGTGGCCACCCGCCAGTGCTCGACGACCTCCTCGCCCTCGAACAGCCCGAGCACCGTGTGGGTGTTGCCCACGTCGATCGTCAGCAGCATCGTCAGGAACCCTCGCGCAGGTCGAGGCCGATGTCGAGAACCGGCGCCGAGTGCGTCAGCGCCCCCACCGCGAGGTGGTCCACGCCCGTCGCGGCCACCTCGCGCGCGGTCGCGAGGGTGAGCCCGCCGCTGGCCTCCAGGCGCGCGCGCCCCGCCACCGCGGCGACGGCGCGACGCAGCTCAGGCACCGGCATGTTGTCCAGCAGCACGAGGTCCGCGCCCGCCTCGACCGCAGCGACCGCGTCCTGCACGGTGTCCGCCTCGACCTCGACCGGCACGTCGGGGAAGGCCTCGCGCACGAGGCGGAAGGCGCGCGCGACGCCGCCGGCGGCCACGACGTGGTTGTCCTTGACCATCGCCGCGTCGGACAGCGACATCCGGTGGTTGGTGCCGCCGCCGCAGCGCACGGCGTACTTCTCCAGGGCGCGCAGCCCCGGCGTGGTCTTGCGGGTGTCGCGGACAGTGGCGCCAGTGCCCTCCACCGCGTCGACCCAGGCGCGGGTCAGGGTCGCGACGCCGCTGAGCCGGCCGAGCAGGTTGAGCGCCGTGCGCTCGGCGGTGAGCAGGGCGCGGGCCGGGCCGTCGGCCACGAGGACGACGTCGCCCGGGCCGACCCGCGCGCCGTCGGGCCGCCGCACCTCCAGCGCCAGCGCGCCGCCCGCGACGTGCTCGAGGACCGCCGCCGCCACCGGGACGCCGGCGACGACGCCCGCCGCGCGCGCCGTGAACTCCCCGTGGGCCCGCAGGTCCTCCGGCACCGTCGCGGTGCTCGTCACGTCGACACCACCGTCGAGGTCCTCCTCCACCGCGCGCCGCACCAGGTCGAGGACCCGGTCCGGGTCCAGCCCGGCGGTCGCGAGGAGCGTGCGGGCGTCGGTCATGCGGGTCCCCCGGGGCGGTGCGTGGAGCCGGTGAGGCCGGGCCCGTCGGTGACGGGGGCCGGTGCGAAGGCGGTGACGGCCTCGCCGTCGACGAGGCGGGTCACGAGGTGCCCCGCCCACCGCTCGTCGTCGCGGGCGGGGTGGTCCTCGCGCCAGTGCGCGCCACGGGTCTCCTCGCGCTGCGCGGCGGCGGAGACGAGGGCGGTCGACACCGTGAGGAGGTTGGTCGCCTCCCACGCCTCGGTGCAGGGCCCGGCGGCCGGCAGGAGCGCGAGGGCGTCGAGGGCGGTACGGGCCCGGGCCAGGCCCTCCGCCGAGCGCAGCACGCCCGCCCCGGCGGTCATCGCCTGCTGCAGCGCTGCCCGTGCACCCGGCTGGACCAGCCCGGACGGGCGCCGGTCCTCGACCGGCTCGCCCTGCGGCGGCAGGCCGGCGGCGAGGTCGTCGCCGATGCGGTGCGCGAACACGAGGCCCTCGAGCAGGCTGTTGGACGCGAGCCGGTTCGCCCCGTGCACGCCCGTGCACGCCACCTCGCCGCAGGCCCACAGCCCCGGCACGTCGGTGCGGCCCCGCAGGTCGGTGCGCACCCCGCCGCTCGCGTAGTGGCAGGCGGGCGACACCGGGACGAGGTCGTGCACCGGGTCGACCCCGTGCTCGCGGCAGGACGCGAGGATCGTCGGGAAGCGCTTGCGCCAGGTGTCCTCGCCGAACGCCCGCCCGTCGAGCCAGACGTGGTCGGTGCCGTGCTCGCGCATCGCCCGCACGATCGCCTTCGCGACCACGTCGCGCGGCGCGAGGTCCTCGAGCGGGTGCACGCCCGCCATGAGCCGGCGGCCGGCGGGGTCGAGCAGGACGGCGCCCTCCCCCCGTACGGCCTCGGACACCAGCGGCTGCTGGCCGCGGGACGTCCCGCCCAGCCACAGGACCGTCGGGTGGAACTGCACGAACTCCAGGTCGGCGACGGCGGCGCCGGCGCGCAGGGCGACGGCGACCCCGTCGCCGGTCGAGACCGACGGGTTGGTGGTGGAGGCGTACACCTGGCCGAGGCCCCCGGTGGAGAGCACCACGGCGCGGGCGAGGATCGCGCCGACCCCGTCGCGGCGGCCCTCGCCGATGACGTGCAGCGTCGTCCCGCAGACCCGCCCGGCCGCGTCGAGGAGCAGGTCGAGCACGAGCGCGTGCTCCATGACCTCCACGCCCGGGTCGCGCCGCACGGCCGCGATGAGCGCGCGCTCGATCTCCAGCCCGGTGGCGTCGCCCCCGGCGTGGGCGATGCGGTCGCGGTGGTGCCCGCCCTCGCGGGTCAGGGCGATGCCGCCGCCGGGCGCCCGGTCGAAGCGGGCCCCCAGCGCCACGAGGTCGCGCACCCGGCCCGGGCCCTCGGTCACGAGCGCGCGCACGGCCGCCTCGTCGCAGACCCCGACGCCGGCCACGAGCGTGTCGCGCAGGTGCTCCTCGGGGCTGTCCTCGGGGTCGAGCGCCGCGGCGATCCCGCCCTGCGCCCACCGCGTCGAGCCCGCGTCGAGGTAGGTCTTGGTCACCAGCGCGACGGTCAGCCCCGCCGCGCGGGCCCGCAGCGCCGCCGTCAGGCCGGCGATCCCGGAGCCGACCACGACGACGTCGTACGCCGCGCGCCAGCCCGCGTCCGGGGCGCGCAGGCGCCCCGGGAGCGCACCGCTCACGCCCGGCCCCCGCCGGCGAGCACGTCGAGCAGGGCCTCCGCGTCGCCGGGGCGCAGGCGGCCCGCGCCCAGCGCCCGGACCGCGGTGAGGCGCGCCATGGCGGCGTACGAGGCGACGCTCTGCGGCGAGACGCGGGCCAGCCGCTCGACGTGCGCGGCCACCGTGCCGGCGTCGCCGCGGGCGGCCGGGCCGCCGAGCGCGGCGTCGCCCGAGCGCAGCGCGCCGTCGAGCGCGGCGCCGAGGAGCGGGCCGAGCATGCGACCCGGCTCGGTGACGCCGGAGCGGCGCAGCAGGTCCATGCTCTCGGCGACGAGGGCCACCAGGTGGTCGGCGCCGTGCGACAGGGCGGCGTGGTAGAGCGGGCGCTGCTCCTCCTCGACCCACTGCGGCTCGCCGCCCATCTCCACGACGAGCGCCTCGGCGACGGGGCGCAGCGGCTCGGGCGCGGTGATGCCGAACGAGCAGCCGGCCAGGCGCGCGACGTCGGTCGGCGTGCCCGTGAAGGCCATGACGGGGTGCAGGGCGAGGGGCAGCGCGCCCGCGGCGGTCGCCGGGTCGAGGACGGCGGCGCCGTAGCGCCCGCTGGTGTGCGCGACGAGCTGGCCGCGGCGCACCGCCCCGGTCGCGGCGAGGCCCGCGACGAGCCCGGGCAGCGCCTCCTCCGGCACGGCCAGCAGCACCAGCTCGGCCGCGGCGACGACCTCGTCGACCGGGAGCAGCGGCACGTCCGGCAGCAGCCGCTCGGCCCGCCGGCGCGAGGCGTCGGACACCCCGCTCGCCGCGACCACCCGGTGCCCGGCCGTGGTCAGGGCCGCCCCGAGGGCCGTGCCGACCCGGCCCGCGCCGACGACGCCGACGGCGAGGCGGCCGGGCCGCTGCGTCGTGTCCACCGTCCGCCCCCGAGCTCCGCGACCGCGCCCGCGGGAGGCGGGCGACCGGCGGTCAGCGTACGACCGGGGCGGCGGGGCCGCCGCCCGCACCTCGCGCCCGGGGGTGGGGACCGCGCCGCGGGGGTAGGCGGGGGCGCGTGAGCGAGCAGACCCCCGAGGACCTCCGCCGGGCCCAGCAGCCGGTGGGCGCGACGACGCCGGGCTACCAGCCGGAGCAGGAGGACGGCCCGCGCGACCCGGACCGGCCGGACCACTACACCGGCACGCCCTCGTTCGGCGTCGACGACCCGGAGCGGGTCGACGCGGAGGTCCAGGCGGGCGGGTCCCCGACGGCCACCGACGCGCGGGACTGACGCGCGGGACTAGCGTCGCCCCGGTGCGGCGCACCGGCTGGCGGGAGGCGACCGCCCGCGCGCTGTACGGCCCGGGCGGCTTCTACCGCTCCCCCGAGGGCCCGGCCGCGCACTTCCGCACCTCCGTGCACGCCTCCCCGCTCTTCGGGCGGGCCCTCGCCGGGCTCGCCCGCGCGCACGGCCTGCGCGGCGTCGTCGACGTCGGAGCCGGCCGCGGGGAGCTGCTGCGCGTGCTCGCGGCCGCGGACCCCGGGCTCCACCTGCTCGGCGTGGACGTCGTCCCCCGGCCGGCCGGCGTGCCCGGCGCCTGGTCGGACGCGCTGCCCGAGCGGCTCGCCGGGGTCCTCGTCGTCGCCAACGAGTGGCTCGACGACGTCCCGTGCGAGGTCGTCGAGGCCCGCGGCGGGCGCTGGCACCTCGTGCTCGTCGGCGAGGACGGCACGGAGGAGCTCGCGGGGCCGGTCGGCGGGGCGGACGCCGCGTGGCTCGCGCGCTGGTGGCCGCCCGGGCCCGACGGCGGGCGCGCGGAGGTCGGCCGCACCCGCGACGAGGCCTGGGCGGACCTCGTCCGCAGGCTCGACGGCTCGGTCGCCGTCGCGGTCGACTACGCCCACGGGCCGGCGGAGCGCGCCGCGCTCCCCCGCGGCACCCTCGCCGGCTGGCGCGGCGGGCGCCAGGTGCCGCCCGTGCCGGACGGCAGCTGCGACGTCACCGCGCACGTCGCCCTCGACGCCGTCGCCGCCGCCGGCGAGGCGGCCGGGGCGCGGACGCTGCGGCGCGTGACCCAGCGCGAGGCGCTGCGGGGGCTCGGCGTGCGCGGGGACCGGCCCGAACCGGGGCTCGCCCGCACCGACCCCCTCGCGTACGTCCGCGCCCTCGCCGCCGCCTCCGAGGCGGCCGAGCTCACCGACCCCGCCGGCCTCGGCGGCTTCGGCTGGCTCGAGCAGGCCCGCTGACCCCCCACCCCCTGCGGCGATCGTGCGCGGGTGGCGGAGGTCAGGTGTTCGCACCCCGGGCGTCGACCCGCCAGCGGTCCACGACCGCGTCCCCGCGCACCGCGACGAGCTCGTCCGCGAGGTTCACCGCGGTGCAGACGTGGTTCGGCGCCACCCGCAGCCGCGCGCCGAGGGCGGGCACCGCGGCGCCCTCCGGCAGGGCGACGGTCGCGTGGTGCTCGGACAGGGCGGTCACCCGCGCGCCCGGCACCGCGGGCAGGCGCCCCCAGCCGGTGGTCCAGGCCGGCCGGTCGGCGCCGAGGACCTTGCTGCCGGCGTCGAGGACCACGGTGCCCGGGCGCCGGCTCACCACCATCGCGAGCACGGTCAGCGCGAGGTCGCCGGCCCCGCAGGTGCCCAGCTCGAGCTGCTGGGCGTCGTTGAGCGCGTACACCCCCGGGCGCAGCTCCGTCGCCGGTCCCCCCTGCGTCGACCCGAGCGTCGGGGTCGAGCCGCCGCTCACCACGTCGACCTCGTGACCCGCCGCGCGCACGGCCGCCGCCGCCGCGGCGAGCGCCGCGGCCTCCTGACCGGCGACGGGCGACGCCAGGCCCGGGCCGTACGCGTGCCCCGGGAACGTGAACACGCCGCGCACCCGGAGCCCGGCGCGGGCCGCCGCCGTGGCGACGGCGCCGGCCTCCTCGGGCCGTACGCCCGTGCGGTGGTGCCCGCTGTCGACCTCGACGAGCACCTCGGCCGCACCGCCCGCGTGGCGCGCCAGCGCCGCGGCGCCCTCGGCCGAGTCGACGCCGACGCGCAGCGCCGTCCGCTCGGCGAGGGCGCGCAGGCGCCGGCCCCGGTCCGCGTCGACCCACAGCGGGTACGCGACGAAGAGGTCCGTCGCGCCGCCCGCGGCGAAGGCCTCCGCCTCCGCGGTCGTCGCGACCGTGAGGCCCACGGCGCCGGCCGCGAGCTGGCGCCGCGCGACCTGCACGCACTTGTGCGTCTTGGCGTGCGGGCGCAGCACCACGCCGAGGCGCGCGGCGAGGTCGGCCGCGCGGCGCAGGTTGGCGTCGAGGACGTCGACGTCGAGCAGCGGGCAGGGCGTGCGCAGGGCGTCGAGGTCGCTCACGCCGCGACCCTGCCACGCCCCCGCCGCCGATCATGCGGCTCCCCGGCCGCGACCACGCGCCTCCCCGGCGCCGATCATGCGCCTCCCCGGCGCTGATCATGCAGCCCTCCGGCCGCGATCATGCGGCTCTCGGCGGTGCGGCAGGATCGGGTGCGTGCCCGAGCCGTCGCCGACCCGCCGCGCCGCCGCGCGCGACCGGGTCGTGCTGCTCGCGGCGCTGTGGGTGCTCGACCAGCGTCGCGCGCCGCAGGTCGTGGACGCCGCGGTGGAGGCGCTGCTCGCCGGCTGGGACGGCGAGGCGGTCGCGGCCCTGGCGGCGCTGACCCGCGCCGAGGCGCGTACCCGCCTGCGACGACGGCTGCCCGGCGCGCTCGCCGAGCTCGGCGCCGAGCTGCCGTCGGGGCGCGAGGAAGCGGTGTCCCGCGCCACGTGGCTCCTGGCGCACGAGGTCGTGCCCGACGCCGACCCCGACCCCGTGCCGGAGGTCCGCTGGCGGGTCGTCGACGCCGCGCTCACCGGACTCGTCGACCCCGTGGACGTGCTGGAGGTCGACCTCGAGCCGGGCGGCGAGCCGGGACCCGGCCTGGGGCCCGAGGAGGAGCCGCGGCTGCGCGTACGGCTGCGCACCCGGCGCGGGACGTTCTCCGCGCCGCTGCTGCGCGGAGACCCGCCCGCGGCCGCCGTCGAGCTGGCCGACCGGCTGCGGACCTGGCTCGCCGGCTGACGCAGCGCGCGCCGTGGACCTGCGTCGTCGGCGCCGGGCCGCTGCACGACCCCGGCCTGGGGCTGCATGATCGCGGCCGGCGGGCTGCATGGTCGCGGCCAGGGAGCTGCATGATCGCGGCCGGGGTGCGGCGGCTAGGCAGGGGGCGGGTACGGGGCGCGCGGCTGCCCCGCACCCGACGGCCCCGCGCCCGGCCCGTCCCCCGGCGGGTCCGGGAGGGCCGGGGGGACGACGGGGGCGGCGGGGTGGGCGGCCATCCAGCGCTCGGGCGGGGCGGCGGCGCGGGCGCGGCGGGCGAGCTCGGCCTCGTGCAGGGCGAGGGCGACGGCCTCGCGGGCGTCGCGGTGCTCGGCGCGGACCGTGACGGGGCCGGGGGTGGTGTCCAGGGTGAGCGAGGCGAGGCCGAGGCGGCGCTGCAGCGGGCCCTGCGTGACCCGCACGCTCTGGGCGCGCTCGTGCGGCATGACGTCGGTCTCGCGCTCGAGCAGGCCGCGGCGGGCGACGAAGTAGCGGTCGTCGTACCCCGCCCCGAGCACCCGGCGGGTCAGGGGCGCCAGCCAGGCCGCGCGGCGCGGGACGCCCTCGAGCCGCACCGCGGGCAGCGAGGCGCCCGGCAGCACCCGCTCGAGCAGGGCGAGCACCTCGTGGCGCGGGGCGACGGGCAGCAGCTGCGCGGACGAGGCCTGCTGGCCGGCGCCGTACCCCGCGATGTCGACGTCGAGCCGCACCCAGTCGGTGAACCGGCGCCACAGCCACGGCTCGACGACCCGCACCGCCTGGATGCGCCCGGGGGGCACGGTCTGCGCGCGCTTCTCGAGCAGGCCGCGGCGCAGGCGCAGCCCGTCGGGCGACTCGGCGAGGGTGAAGCCGAAGTTCGCGAGGAACTGCTGCAGGAGCGGCTGCGCGATGGACAGCAGCGCGGGGGCGAGGAACAGCAGCGACCCCACGCCCTCGACGACCGCGGCGACGCCGAGGGCCACCGGCACGAGCACGACGCCGACGACCACCGGGGTGGTGAGCAGCGAGGAGGCGAGCAGGCGCCCGCCGGGGACCTCGTGCAGCAGCCGCTCGGGCGCCTCGGGCGCGTCCTCCTCGATGCCGGCGGCGCGGGCGAGCAGCTCGTTGCGCAGGCGGTGGGCGTCGTCGAGGGAGAGGTACGCGAGGGGCGCCTCGGTGCTCGACCCGCCCGCCACCTCGAGCCGCAGCTCGGCCATGCCGAGCAGCCTGGCCAGCAGCGGCTGCACGACGTCGACCGCCTGCAGCCGGTCGAGCCGCACGCGGCGCGAGCGCCGGAAGAGCACCCCGGAGTCGACGCGCAGGTCGCCGCCGTCGATGCCGTACCGGGTGAACCGCCACGCGAGCACCCCGGCGACGCCGCCGACGAGGAGCAGCACCGCGACGCCGGTCCCGAGCCGGAGCAGGCCCCGCTGCCCGCCGCCGAGCAGGTCGGCGTTCTGGGGCACGAGCACCGCGAGCGCGGCGACGACGAAGCGCCAGCCGCGCAGCACCGGGGTGAGCGGGTGGAGCCGGCCGAGCACGACGGCGCCCGGCCCGCGGTACGGCGCCCCGGGGTCCCCGCCGTCCCCTCCCCCCGCTGCCCCCGCCGCGTCCGTCACAGGCCGGCCGTGCGGGTCTCGCCGAGGTGCGCGAGCCGGTCGCGCAGGCGCGACGCCTCCTCGGGCAGCAGGCCGGGGATGCGCGCGTCGGTGGCCGCCGCGGCGGTGTGCAGCTGCACCGTGGCGATGCCGAAGGCGCGCTCGAGCGGTCCGCGGGTGACGTCGACGAACTGCATGCGCCCGTAGGGCACGACGACCAGCGAGCGCCACGCGACGCCCCGGCGCACGAGCAGGTCCTGCTCGCGCTCGGTGTAGCCCCAGGCCCGGCGGCTGCGCCCGGCGTACCACCAGCCCCAGGCCAGCAGGACGGCGGCGACGGCGCCCACGGCGGGGAGCCACGCGCGCTGGTCGGTGAGGACGAGCACGACGCCGACCACCGCGCCGACCCCGAGGACCCAGAGCGCGTCCACGAGGCGCTCCAGCGCGGCGAGGCGCTCGGAGACGCCGGTCCACTCGCCCCCGCCGGGCTCGAACAGCTCGTCCACCCGCCCGAGGCTAGGCCAGCCGGCGGCGCTCAGCGCCCCCGGCGGCCGGGACCGGCGGCCAGCGCGGCGAGGCCCAGCGCCGCCGCGTCCTCGGCCAGCGCCGCCTGCAGGTCGGGGACGCGGCGCGCGGCGGCCTCGCGCCAGCTGGCGCCGGCGTACGACCCGGCGAGCGCGCCGGCCGCCCCGGCGAGGGCCGGCAGCACCGCGACGGCACCCTCGCGGCGGGCGAGCAGCACCCCGCCGAGCGCCCCGGCGCCCACCCGCCCGGCGAGCGCCGGGCCCATGAGCCGGCTCGGGGTGCCGGGCAGCTTGTCGGCGGTGAGCTCGCCGGCCAGCGCGAGCAGCGCGAGGGCGCCGCCGAGCGGGCCGTGCCCCCGGCCGCCCACCCGGCGGGGCGTGAGGAGCAGCGGGGCGGCGACGCCGAGCGTGCTGCGCCCGCCCGCCGCCACGCCGAGGAGCAGCGAGCGCAGGACGAGGCCCGACCCCGGGGCGCGCCGGTCCGTCGTACCGCGCTCGGCGGCGTCCTCGCGCTCGGCCGAGCGCAGGGCGGAGGTGACGGCGACCCCGTACGCGAGGTGGGGCACCGCGTCGGCCACCCAGTCGGTCGCGGACCAGGAGCGCGGGTCGGTCACCCCGAGCGCGGCGGCCGGGACGTCGGCCGCGGCCATGGCGGCGGCGCCGGTCACCACCGCCGCGACCGGCGCCGGCAGCCGGAGCCCGGCCCGGCGCGCGGCGCTCGCCGCGACCGCGACGCCGAGCCCGGCGGCCCAGCCGCCCGCGGCACCGGCCGCGCCGCGCCGCGCGTCGCGCTCGGCGCCCGTGGAGCCCAGCGAGACCCCGACGGCGTCGAGCAGCGTCTCGACGGTCCGCCCGGGCACCTCGCTCGTCGGGCGGCCGCGCAGCGCGACGTCGCTCCAGGTGACGAGGTCGAGGACGGCGGTGCCGAGCGCGCCGGCGGCGAGGCCGCGGCGGACGGTGCGCCCGCGCGGGTGGTCGCCGGCGGGCCGCCAGGTGCGGCGCACGACGGTCGAGGGGACGCTGCGGGGCACGGGCTCCTCCGTCCGTGGGGGGCTGCTGCCCCTCCTCCCTGCCCGGCGCGGCGCGCGCCCACGCGCGCTCTGCGAGGATCGCCCGCGTGAGCGAGCAGCGGACGGTCGCCCTCGGGTCGGGCACGCTCGAGACCGCGGAGATGGTGCTCAACATCGGCCCCCAGCACCCGTCCACCCACGGGGTCCTGCGGCTGCGCCTGGTCCTGGACGGCGAGCGCATCGTGAGCGCCGAGCCGGTGATCGGCTACATGCACCGGGGGGCCGAGAAGCTCTTCGAGGTCCGCGACTACCGGCAGATCCTCGTGCTGGCGAACCGCCACGACTGGCTGTCGGCGTTCTCGAACGAGCTCGGCGTCGTGCTGGCGGTCGAGCGGATGCTGGGCATGGAGGTCCCCGAGCGGGCGGTGTGGGCGCGGGTGGCGCTCGCCGAGCTCAACCGGGTGCTGAACCACCTCATGTTCCTCGGCGCCTACCCGCTGGAGATCGGCGCGATCACCCCGATCTTCTACGCCTTCCGCGAGCGCGAGGTCCTGCAGGGCGTCATGGAGGAGGTGTCCGGGGGGCGCATCCACTACATGTTCAACCGGGTCGGCGGGCTCCGCGACGACCTGCCGGCCGGCTGGACCGGGCGCGCGCTCGAGGCGGTGCGCGGGGTCCGCTCGCGGATGCACGAGCTCGACGACCTCGTCCTGGGCAACGCGATCTTCCGCGCGCGCACCCGCGGCGTCGGCGTCATCACCCCCGAGCAGGTCCACCAGTACGGCGTCAGCGGCCCGGTCGCGCGGGCGTCGGGCGTCGACGTCGACCTGCGCCGCGACGAGCCGTACCTCTCCTACGGCGAGCTCTTCGCCCCCGGCGGGCCCGGCCGGGTCGTCACCCGCGCCGAGGGCGACTGCCTCGCCCGCTTCGAGTGCCTGCTGGAGCAGGTGCACGTCTCGCTCGACCTCGCCGAGGCGGCGGTCGACCGGCTCGCCGCCGCCGCGCCGGGCCCGGTGCAGCTGCGCCTGCCGAAGGTCCTCAAGGCCCCCGAGGGCCACCTCTACGTGCCGACGGAGAACCCGCTCGGCGTGAACGGCTACTGGCTCGTCTCGCGCGGCGAGAAGACGCCGTGGCGGCTGAAGATGCGCACCGCGAGCTTCGGGAACGTCCAGGCGTTGGCCGAGGTCCTGCCGGGCAACCTCGTCGCCGACATGGTCGCGATCCTCGGTTCGCTGTTCTTCGTGGTCGGGGACATCGACAAGTAGCCGGTAGGGTCGGACCCGGAGTGCCGGGAAGCCTGGTCGGCGACGCGGTGGCGCATGCCCACCGCCGACCGACCGAGGAGGACCCGCTTGCTGCTCGTCCTGGCCCTGCACGCGGGCCTCGCCGCGCTCGCCGGGGCGCTCGCCCCGCGGCTGGGCCCCCGCGCGTTCTGGGTGGCGGCGCTGGCGCCCCTGTCCGGCGCGGTGCTCGCCGCCGCGGCCGCGCCCGACGTCCTCGACGGGCGGCCCTGGGTGCAGGACGTCCCGTGGGTGCCGGGGCTCGACCTGTCCGTCGCCCTGCGCCTGGACGCGCTGTCGCTGCTGCTGCTCGTGCTCGTCAGCGGCGTAGGCACGGTGATCTTCGCCTACTGCGCCGCGTACGCGGAGCGCGACGGCGCGCTGGTGCGCTTCGTCACGACGCTGACCGCCTTCGCCGGGGCGATGCTCGGGCTCGTCGTCGCCGACGACGTCGTGCTGCTGTACGTCTTCTGGGAGCTCACGACCGTCACGTCGTACCTGCTCGTGGGGCTGAGCGACGAGGACGCGGCTGCGCGCCGCGCGGCGACGCAGGCGCTGCTCGTCACGACGCTCGGCGGCCTGGCCATGCTCGTCGGGCTCATCGTGCTCGCGCAGCAGGCGGGGACGACGAGCCTCTCCGGCATCGTCGCGGACCCGCCCGGCGGCGGGCTCGTCACCGCGGCGCTCCTGCTGGTCCTGCTCGGCGCCGTGACGAAGTCCGCGCAGGTGCCGTTCCACCCGTGGCTGCCGGCGGCCATGGCCGCGCCGACGCCGGTGAGCGCGTACCTGCACGCCGCGGCGATGGTGAAGGCCGGCGTCTACCTCGTGGCCCGCCTGGCGCCCGGCTTCGCCGAGCTGCCCTGGTGGCGCCCGCTGCTCGTGACCCTCGGCGTGGCGACGATGGTGCTGGGGGGCTGGCGCGCGCTGCGCCAGCACGACCTGAAGCGCCTCCTCGCCTTCTCCACGGTGAGCCAGCTCGGCTTCCTCGTCGCCGTGGCGTCCTGGGGGACCCACGAGGCGGCCGTCGCGGCGGGCGTGCTGCTCCTCGCGCACGGCTTCGCCAAGGCCGCGCTGTTCCTCAGCGTCGGCGCGGTCGACCACGCCGCGCACACCCGCGACCTGCGCCTGCTGCACGGCCTCGGGCGGCGCATGCCGGTCCTCGCGGTCGCGGCGGCGGTCGGCGCGCTCTCGATGGGCGGCGTGCCGCTCTTCCTGGGCTTCATCGCCAAGGAGGAGGTGTACGCCGCGCTCCTCGCCGAGGAGGGGCCGCTCGCCGCCGCGGCGCTCGCCGGCCTCGTCCTCGGCAGCGTCCTCACCCTCGCCTACGCGCTGCGCTACGTCTGGGGCGCCTTCGCCGACCGCGCGGAGCCGCTGCCCCCGCACGACCCGGACGGCACCCCGGCGGGCGCGCAGCGCGTCGACCCCGCCCACGTGCACCCGCCGGGCCCCGGCCTCGTCGCCCCGGTCGTGCTGCTCTCGGTCGTGAGCCTCGCGCTGGGGCTCGTGCCGTCGCTGCTCGACGGGCTCGCGGGGGCGGTCGCCGCGCCGTACGAGGGCGAGGGGCCGCACCTCGCGCTCTGGCACGGCGTGACGCCGTACCTCCTGCTGTCGCTGCTCACCCTGGCGCTCGGCGCCGCCCTCGCCCTGGCCCGGGGGTCGTACGCCCGCGCCCTGCGCGCCGTCGGCGACCGCCTGCCGCGGGCCCTCGACGCCGACCTGGGCTACGACGCGTCGGTGCGCGCGCTCGAGCAGGGCGCGGACGAGGTCACGGGCCGCACCCAGCGCGGCTCGCTGCCGTTCTACCTCGCCGTCGTGTCGCTCTGCGCGGCCGTCGCGCCGGGGGTGGCGCTGCTGCGCGGCGCGGACCTGGAGGCGGCGCGCTGGGCCGACGGCTGGCCCCAGGCGGCGGTGGGCCTGCTCGTGGTGCTCGCCGCGCTGGCCGCCGCGCGCTCCTCGGCGCGCCTGTCCGCCG
Source organism: Vallicoccus soli (assembly GCF_003594885.1). Taxonomy (NCBI): domain Bacteria; kingdom Bacillati; phylum Actinomycetota; class Actinomycetes; order Motilibacterales; family Vallicoccaceae; genus Vallicoccus; species Vallicoccus soli. The sequence goes on along the minus strand of NZ_QZEZ01000004.1, from coordinate 204,605 downwards.
TGCTGTTCCTCGGGGCGACCGGCTACGGCGTGGCGATCCTCTACGTGCTGCACGGCGGCCCCGACCTCGCCCTGACCCAGTTCCTCGTCGAGACCCTGAGCCTGGTGATCTTCCTGCTCGTCCTGCGCCTGCTCCCCCGCCGCTTCGGACCGACGGTCGGGCGGACCCGGCTGCTGCGCGGCGGCGCGGCCCTCGTGGTGGGCGCCTCGGTGACCGCGCTGACGCTCGCGACGACGAGCGCCCGGTCCCGGCCCAGCGTCTCCGAGGAGTTCCTGGCGCGCTCGGCGCCGGAGGCCGGCGGCTCCAACGTCGTCAACGTCATCCTCGTGGACTTCCGCGGGCTCGACACCCTCGGTGAGGCGACGGTGGTGCTCGTCGCCGCCCTCGGGCTCTCCAGCCTCGTCCTCACCCTGCGCGGGGCCTCGCGCCAGCGCGGGCGCAGCGACCGCGAGGAGGTGTCCGGGTGAGGGCCTTCGACCACCGGTCCCCCATCGTCCAGACCGCGGTCCGGGCGGTCTTCCACGCGGTCCTGCTGACCTCGCTGTTCTTCCTCGTGCGCGGGCACAACGCGCCCGGCGGCGGCTTCATCGCGGGCCTCGTGGCCGGCACGGCGTTCCTGCTGCGCTACCTCGCCGGCGAGGACGCCCGCCCGGGCCGCCCCGTGCCGGGGGCGCCACGGCCGGGCCTCGTGCTCGGCGCCGGGCTGCTCGTCGCCGCGGTCACCGCGGCGGCGCCGCTGCTCGGCGGCGGGCAGCTGCTCGAGAGCGGGTACGCCCACCCGGTCGTCCCGGTCCTGGGCGAGGTCCCGCTGGCGTCCGCGCTGGCCTTCGACACCGGGGTGTACCTCGTCGTCGTCGGCATGGTGCTCGCCGTCCTGTCCACGCTCGGCGCACAGGAGGGGACCTCGCTCGCCCCCCTGGCCGAGGACGACGACCCCGGGGAGGCCGTGTGAGCGCCGTCGGCACGAGCCCGTTCGACCTGGCCGGCGTGGCCCTGCACCCCGCCGTCCTTGCGGTCGAGCCGCCGCCCGAGGTGGACCTGGCCCCGACCGGCGCGAGCGTCGTGCTCGCCGTGGTCATCGGCGTCCTGTTCGCCACGGGGACGTACCTGCTGCTGCAGCGGGCGCTGACCCGCCTGCTCATCGGGCTGACCCTGCTGACGCACGGGGCGAACCTTCTGCTGCTCGTCGCGGGCGGGCGCGCCGGCGCACCGCCCCTCGTCCGCGAGGACGGCTCCCTGCCCGCCGACGTCGCCGACCCGCTCCCCCAGGCGATGGCGCTCACCGCCATCGTCATCTCCTTCGCGGTGACCGCGCTGCTGCTGGCCCTGGCCTACCGCAGCTACCGGCTCAACCGGGACGACGCGGTGCAGGACGACGTGGAGGACGCGCGCATCGCCCGTCTCGCCGTCGCCGACGCCCGTGCCGACGCCGCCGCCCCTGCCGACGCCGACGCCCGGGAGGTCCCGCGGTGACCGACGCCCTCCTCGACCTCGCGCGCCAGGTGCCGCCCGGCGTCGCCGTCGCGCTGCCCGTCCTGCTGCCGCTGCTCGGCGCCGCCGTCGCGCTGCTCGTGCGCGCCGCCCCCGTGCAGCGCGCCCTGGCCGCCGGCGTCCTCGCGGTCGTCGGCACCGACGCGCTGCTGCTGCTCCTGCGGGTCGACGCCGACGGTCCGCTCGCCGTGCAGGCCGGCGGCTGGGCGGCGCCCTTCGGCATCACGCTCGTGGCGGACCGGCTCGCCGCGCTGCTCGTCGTGGTGTCCGTCGTCGTGCTGCTCGTCGTCCTGGCCTACGCCGTCGGCCAGGGCGTCGCCGACCCCGCCGACGAGCGGTCGGCGCGGGTCCGGTTCGTCTTCCACCCGACGTACCTCGTGCTCGCCGCGGGCGTCTGCTTCGCCTTCCTGACCGGCGACCTGTTCAACCTGTTCGTCGCCTTCGAGGTCATGCTCACGGCGTCGTACGTCCTCATCACGCTGCAGGCCGGGCCCGAGGCGGTGCGCAGCGCGATGACGTACATCGTGGTGTCGCTGCTCGCCTCGGCGCTGTTCGTCACCGCCGTCGGCCTCGTGTACGCCGCCACGGGCACCGTCAACATGGCCGACCTGCGCGGCGCCGTGGCCGAGCTGCCCGACGGCGTGCGCCTCGCGCTCGCGCTGCTGCTGCTCGTGGTGTTCGGCGTCAAGGCGGCGCTGTTCCCGCTCTACTTCTGGCTGCCCGACTCGTACCCGGTGGCCCCGGCGCCGGTGACCGCCGTGTTCGCCGGTCTGCTCACGAAGGTGGGCGCCTACGCGATCATCCGCACGCAGACGCTGCTCTTCCCGGACGACGTCGACGTCATCGGCCCGGTGGTGCTCACCGTCGCCGGCGCGACGCTGCTCGTCGGCATCCTCGGCGCGATCGCCCAGAACGAGGTCAAGCGCGTGCTCTCGTTCACGATCGTGAGCCACATCGGCTACATCATGATGGGCCTGGGCCTGTTCACCGTGGCGGGCCTGGCGGGGGCGGTGCTCTACGTCGTGCACCACATCGTCATCCAGACCACGCTGTTCTGCGTGGAGGGGCTCGTCGAGCGCCGGGCCGGCACCGGCCAGCTCGACCGCATCTCGGGGCTGGCGCACCGCTCGGCCCTGCTGGGCGTGCTCTTCGCGCTCCCCGCGCTGTCGCTGGCCGGCGTGCCGCCGTTCAGCGGCTTCGTCGCCAAGCTGGCGCTGCTGCAGGCCGGCAGCGCCGCGGGCTCGTGGTGGATCGTCGGCATCGCCGTGCTCGTGAGCCTGCTGACCCTCTACGCGATGGCGGTCATCTGGGGCTCGGCCTTCTGGGGCGTGCCGTCGGACCCGGTGGCCGACGCCGACCCGTCCGACGCCGTCACGGTCGGCGTGCGGGCCGTGCCGCGGGCCATGACCGGTGCGACGGTCGCGGTGGTCCTCGTGGGCCTCGCGATCCCCGTCCTGGGCGGCCCGCTGTACGCCCTCTCCGAGCGCGCCGCGACCGACCTGCTGGCCGCGACGCCGTACGTCACCGCGGTCCTGGGGGGCTGACCCGTGCGCCACCTGCCCACCGTCGCCTGGCTGCTCCTCGTCTGGTTCGCCCTGTGGGGCGACCTGTCGTGGGCGAACCTGCTCGGCGGCCTGGCCGCCGCGGCCGCGGTCCTCGTCCTCGTGCCGCTGCCCGGCGGGACGGCGCGGCGGTACCGGGTGCGGCCCTGGCCGGCGCTGACCTACCTGCTCGCGTTCCTGCGCGACCTCGTCGTCGCCACCCTCGACGTGGCCCGGCGGGTGCTGCAGCCGCGCACCGAGCTGCGCCCGGCCGTCCTCGAGGTGCCGCTGCGCACCACCGACCGCGCGCTCGTCTCGCTCGTGGCCAACACCACGAGCCTCACCCCGGGCACGCTGACCGTCGAGGCCGACCCCGCCCACGCGCGGCTGTGGATCCACGTGCTGCACCTGCCCGACCGCCCCGGGGCGGCCGAGGACGAGCTGCGCACGGTCCAGGGCCGCGAGGAGCACGGCGCGCGGGTGCTGGGCCTCGACCTCGACCGGGCCCCTGCGGGCTGAGGAGGAGCCGTGGAGACCGTCTACACCGTCGCGCTGGCCGGGCTCGCGCTGGCCGGGGCGCTCGTCCTGGCGCGCCTGCTCCGCGGGCCGACCACCAGCGACCGCATCGTCGCCCTCGACACGCTGCTGCTCGTCCTCGTCGGCGGCGTCGCGGTGGTGGTGGCGCAGTCGGCCGGGCCGGAGAACGCGGGCATCCTCATCGTGGTGTCCCTGCTGGCCTTCACCGGGACCGTGGCGGTCGCGCGCTTCCTCGAGCGGCGGGAGGAGCCGTGACCCTCGTCCTCGACGTCGTCGCCGCCGTCCTGCTGCTGGGGGGCGTGGCGCTGACCCTGCTCGGCGCGGTCGGGCTGCTGCGCTTCCCCGACGTCCTCACCCGGATGCACGCGCAGACCAAGCCGGCGGTCCTCGGGCTGCTCCTGGTCCTGGCCGGCACCGCGCTCGAGGTTCGCAGCAGCGGCCTCGCGGGGACGCTGCTGCTCGTCGCCGCGTTCCAGGTGCTCACGTCCCCGGTGGGGGCCCACACCATCGGGCGCGCGGCCCGCCGGAGCGGGCACGACGTGCGCCCGCTCCTCGTCCGCGACGACCTCGCGGCCCACGAGGCCGCCCGACGCCCCCCGGAGGGCCCTGCGTGACCCGCTTCGGCTTCCACAGCTCCCACGAGCAGATCCCGCCGGGCCGGCTGCTCGAGGCCGTGCAGGCCGCCGAGCGCGCCGGCTTCGGCGCGGCGATGTGCTCGGACCACTTCGCGCCGTGGTCCTCCGTGCAGGGCGAGTCCGGGTACGCCTGGTCGTGGCTCGGCGCCGCGCTGGCCACGACCGACCTGCGCTTCGGGGTCGTCACCGCCCCGGGCCAGCGCTACCACCCCGCGGTGCACGCGCAGAAGATGGCGACGCTGGCGTCCATGTTCCCGGGCCGGTTCTGGGCCGCCCTCGGCAGCGGCCAGAACCTCAACGAGCACGTCACCGGCGGCCCCTGGCCGACCAAGCAGCAGCGCGAGGAGCGCCTGCTCGCCTGCGTCGAGGTCTTCCGCGCCCTCTTCGCCGGCGAGGAGGTCTCCGTCGACGGGCCGGTGCGCGTGGACCGCGCCCGGCTCTGGACGCTGCCCGCCGAGCCGCCGCCGCTGCTCGCGGCGGCCGTGACGCCCCGTACGGCGGCCTGGGCCGCCTCCTGGGCCGACGGGCTCATCACGGTCAACCAGCCGCCGGAGGTCGTGCGCGAGGTCATCGAGGCGTACCGCGGGGCCGGCGGGCGCGGGCCGGCGAACCTGCAGGTGCACGTGGCCTGGGCGCCGACCGACGAGGAGGCCCTGCGCCTCGCGCACGAGCAGTGGGCGCCGGTCGTCGTCGGGAGCCCGGTGGCGTGGGACCTCGCGCTGCCGAGCGACTTCGAGTCGGTCGCCTCCTTCGTCCGCCCGGACGACGTGGCGTCCGGCGTCGTCGCCACGAGCGACCACCACCGCCTCGCCGACGAGCTCGCCGCCCTCGCGTCGCTGGGCTTCGACGAGGTGTACGTCCACCACGTCGGCCAGGAGCAGGAGGCCTTCCTCGACCTGGCCGCGACCCGGCTGCTGCCCGCCCTGGCGGGCGCGTGACCCGCCACCCGATCGACGGGCACGGCTTCCTCTCCGACACCCACACCACCGCGCTCGTCGCCCCCGACGGCGGCCTGGACTGGTTCTGCACGCCCTGCGCCGACGGCCCCAGCCTCTTCGCGCGGGTCCTCGACGGCGACCGGGGCGGCTCCTGGCGCCTGCGGGTCGAGGGCGGGCGCGTGACCGGGCAGCGCTACGAGGAGGGCACCCTCGTGCTCGTCACCGCGTGGGAGGGCCCCGAGGGCGCCGCCGAGGTCGTCGACCTGCTCGCCGTCGACAGCCCGGTCGACGCCGGTGACGACGGCGGTGCCGACGGTGGCGCGCACGACGGCGGCCGCCTGCGCGAGGACGACGCCCCCGACGAGCTCGACGCCCAGCACCTGCTGCTGCGCCTGGTCCGCGTCGTGCAGGGCCGGGTGCGCATGGTGACCGAGGTCGACGCCCGGCCGGACTACGCGCGGTCCGCGCCGGACTGGCGGGCCGACGGGGGCGCCTGGGTCGAGGGGGTGTCCGGCGTGCGGCTGCACAGCGACGTCGAGCACCGGCTCGAGGACGGCGTGCTGCGGGCCGAGGTCGAGCTCGGCGAGGGCGAGGGGGCGACCTGGTCCCTGGGCTACGACGACGACGCGCCCCCCTGCGGGTCCCTCGCGCGGGCGCGGGAGCTGCTCGGGCTCACGTGCCGGGCGTGGCGCGCGTGGGGCGCCGGCGGGGTCGCGTACGACGGCCCGGGCCGCGAGGCCGTGGCGCGCAGCGCCCTGGTGCTGCGCGCGCTGTCCTTCGACGAGACCGGGGCCCTGCTCGCGGCCCCCACGACGTCCCTGCCCGAGCACCTCGGCGGGCCGCGCAACTGGGACTACCGCTACACCTGGCACCGCGACGCGAGCCTCCACGTGCTCGCGCTCGGGATGCTCGGCCACGAGCGGATGGGGCGGCGCTACGGTCGGTTCCTCATCGAGCGGTGCGTGCGGCCCGGCGAGCGGCTGCGCCCGATGGCGGGCCTGCGCGGCGAGCAGTCCGGCGAGGAGCACGAGCTGGAGCACCTGGCCGGCTACGCCGGGTCGAGGCCGGTCAGGTGCGGCAACGAGGCGTTCGACCAGGTCCAGCACGACACCTACGGGCACGTCCTCGACGCCGCGCACGCCCACCTGCGGCTGACCGGCGGCCTGGAGCCCGGTGGCTGGGAGGCGCTGCGCGAGGTGGTCGACGTCGCCTGCCGGGACTGGTCCCGACCCGACCACGGCCTGTGGGAGATGCGCGGCGCCGCGCGGCACTTCGTCAACAGCAAGGTCATGACCTGGGTCTGCCTGGACCGCGGGATCCGCATGGCCGAGGCGCTGCACGACGCCTCCGCGCCCCTCGACGCCTGGCGCGAGGCGCGCGACGCGGTGCACGCGGAGGTCCTCGAGCGCGGCTGGGACGAGGACCAGGGCGCGTTCACGATGGCCTACGACGAGCCGGCCCTCGACGCCTCCCTCCTGCGCATCCCCCTCGTCGGCTTCCTGCCGGGGACCGACCCGCGCGTGGTGTCGACGGTGGACCGCATCGCCGAGGGCCTCGGCGAAGGGCCCGCGCTCGTCCGTCGCTACGACACGGACGTGGTCGACGACGGGGTCGACGGCCCGGAGGGCGCTTTCCTGCTGTCCTCGTTCGAGATGGTCTCGGCCCTCGTGGTCACCGGCAGGAGAGCGCTTGCCGAAGAGCGCTTCGCCTGGCTCCTCGAGCACGCAGGCCCGCTCGGCCTCTACGCCGAGCAGATGGACCCCGACGGGACGGCGCTGGGCAACTACCCCCAGGCCTTCACGCACCTCGGGCTGATCGAGGCGGCCGTCACCCTGGCCCGTGACGCCGCCGGCGAGGACCTGGGCCCCTGGTCGCTGCGCCCCAGCGCCCGCTGAGGTCGCCGCGACCGTGCGGTGGGCGGGCCAGGAGGCCCGGGGGCGCACGGCGGGGTCACCAGGGGACGTCCACGCCCTGCCACGTCGTGAAGGTCCCCGTCGGCCCGTCCGGTCCGAGCCGGGCCACGCGCACCACCTCGCGGGCAGCGCTCTCGACGGTCTCCGTGCCCTGGAAGCCCACGAGGGCGGTGCGCGCGAAGCCCGGCGAGACGAGGTTCACCTTGATGCCGCTGCCCTCGAGCTCGACCATGAGCGACAGCGTGAGCGCGTCGAGCGCAGCCTTCGAGGCGGCGTAGACCGGGTCGAAGAGCGGCCGCTGCGGTGAGGACGGGTCAGCGGCGAGGCCCAGGGACCCCAGGGCGCTCGTCACGTTGACGATCCGCGCGTCCGGCGACCGGCGCAGCAGGGGCAGGACCGCCTGGGTGACCGCCAACGGCCCGAACGCGTTGACCTCCCACACCGCCCGCACCTCCTCGAGCGGGACCCTGGTCGGCGCCGCCGACGCGCGCAGCTCGGCGACGTCGCGCACGCCGGTCCGGGTGGTGGCCACGGCCGCGTTGTTGACGAGCAGGTCCAGGCACCCCGCCTCGCGCCCGATGCGCTCCGCGGCCGCGGCGACGGACGCCGCGTCGGTCACGTCGAGCTGCAGCGCGACGGCCCCCTCGCCGATCGCGCGGGCGGCGGCCGCACCCCGGGCGTGGTCGCGCGAGCCGACGTACACGGTGGCGCCGTCGGCGACGAGCTCGCGGGCGACCTGGTGGCCCATGCCCTGGTTGGCTCCGGTGACGAGTGCGGTGCGCTGTGCGGGCACGAGGCTCCTCCTGCTGATGGGTGGGGCGCGTCGGGCTCGACGTCGCCCCGGCGCCGGAGCGGCGCCTGCTCCCGAGGCTGCGCCCCATGGCGGGGGCCGACCAGGCCCTGCCGGTCCGAGGACCGGCAGGGCCCGGACGGCGCTCCCGGGCGAGTCGCTCCGTACCGGCCCACCTGACAATGGTTGTCACTTGCTGCTAGCGTCGGCGCCGCCCACTGCCGCTCCGACGGAAGGAGAGGGCGGGCGCCGCCGTGCCCCGCCCGCACCGCCCGATGCTCCGCACCACCGCGTCACCCGCCCGCGCCGCGCTCGCCGCCGGCCTCGCCCTGCCCCTCCTGCTCGCCGCGTGCGGCGGCCAGGACGGCTCCGGCGAGGCGTCCGGCGCCCCGTCGGCCGGGGCGTCCACCCCCGCCGGGGAGCCGACGCCCCCCTCGGACGTCCAGGAGGCCGCGGCCACCACCCCGCGGCTCGCCGTGACCTACGACGGCGGCATCCGGGTCCTCGACGCCACCACCCTCGAGACGGTCGCCGACCTGCCCCTCGAGGGCTTCAACCGGCTCAACGGCGCCGGCGACGGGCGCCACCTGCTCGTCAGCACCGCGGGCGGCTTCCGCGTGCTCGACGCCGGCACCTGGGCCGAGCCGCACGGCGACCACGACCACTACTACACCTCCGCCCCCGAGCTCACCGACGTGCTGCACGCGGCCGAGGAGCCCGGGCACGTCGTCGTCCACGAGGGGCGCACCGCCCTGTTCGACGACGGCACCGGCGCGGTGACGGTGCTCGACAGCGACGAGGTCGCCGAGGGCGCCGACGGCGCGCGCAGCCTGCGCACCCCCAGCGCGCACCACGGCGTCGCCGTCGAGCTGTCCGACGGGTCGCTGGTGCTGTCCGAGGGCACCGAGGACGAGCGCACGGGCGTCCGGGTGCTCGACGCCTCCGGGCAGGAGGTGGCCGCGAACGCGCAGTGCCCGGGCGTGCACGGCGAGGCCGTCGCCGCGGACGAGGTCGTCGTCATCGGCTGCGAGGACGGGGCCCTCGTCGTCGACGGCCGGGAGATCCGCAAGGTGCAGGCCCCCGACGCCTACGGGCGCATCGGGAACCAGGCGGGCACCGAGGACTCCCCGATCGTGCTGGGCGACTACAAGACCGACCCGGACGCCGAGCTCGAGCGGCCCACCCGCGTCTCCCTCATCGACACGCGCGACGCCTCGCTGCGGCTCGTCGACCTGCCCGCGTCGTACACCTTCCGCTCCCTCGGCCGCGGCGAGGACGGCGAGGCGCTGGTGCTCGGGACCGACGGAGCGCTGCACGTCATCGACCCGGCGAGCGGGCGGGTCGAGCGCTCCGTGCCGGTCGTCGCGCCGTGGGAGGAGCCGGTGGAGTGGCAGGAGCCGCGCCCTGCGCTGCGCGTGCTCGACGGCACCGCGTACGTCACGGAGCCGGCCACCCGGCAGGTGCACGCGGTCGACGTCGCGACCGGCGAGGTCTGGAAGAGCGCCGACGTCGGTGTGGTGCCCAACGAGCTCGCCGCGGTGAGCGGCGACGCCGAGGAGGAGCACGCCCACGCCCACGAGGAGGGCGAGCACGCCGACGAGCACGCCGACGAGGACGGGCCGGCCACGACCCGCTGACCCGCCCGCCCCGCTCAGCCGCCCCGCCCCGCCCCGCCCGACCAGTCGACCGCCGAGGAGACCCGTGCCGACCGCCGCCACCACCGCCCGCTGCTGCGCCGCCGCCTGCTGCGCCGCCCTCGCCGTCGCCGGGTGCGCCGGCCCGGGCGGCGGGGGCGCGGCCGCGGACGGGGACGTCGAGGTGGTGGCGTCGAGCTACGTGCTCGGCTGGCTGGTCGGCGAGGTCGGCGGGGAGCGCGTGGCGGTGCAGGCGCTCGGCAGCCCCGGCGCGGACAGCCACGCCGTCGAGCTGACCCCGCAGCAGGTGGGCCGGCTCGCCGAGGTCGACCTCGTGGTGCACCAGGACGCGCTGAGCCCGGCGGCGGACGAGGCGGTGGCCACCCACGGCGGCGACCACGTGCTCGAGGTCTCCGACGGCGCGGAGCTCCTCGCCTCCCCCGGCCGGGCGGGGGACGGCGAGGCAGGCGGCGAGGACGGGGACGGGGGTGCCGGCGTGCGCGACCCGCACTTCTGGCTGGACCCGACCCGCCTCGCCGCCGTCGCGGGGGCCGTCGCCGACCGCCTCGGCGAGGTCGACCCGGCGGGCGCGGCGTCGTACGCCGAGGGCGCCCACCGCGTCGAGGAGGAGCTCGCAGCGCTCGACGCGGCGTACGAGGACGGGCTCGCCGCCTGCCGCGGGCGCACCCTCGTCACCAGCCACGAGGCGTTCGGCTACCTGGCCGAGCGGTACGGGCTCGTCCAGGTCGGCATCGCCGGCCTCGACCCGGAGGTGGAGCCGCCGCCGTCGCGGCTGCGCGACGTCGTCGAGGTCGTCGAGGGCCGCGACGTGCGCACCGTCTTCTTCGAGGTGTCGACCGGGCCGGGCCTGACCCGCGCCCTCGCGGGCGACCTGGGGCTGCGCACCGGCGTCCTCGACCCGGTGGAGCGCCGCCCCGACGGCGGCGGGGACTACCTCTCCACGATGCGCGACAACCTCGCCGCCCTGCAGCAGGGCCTCGGCTGCGCCTGAGGCGGCGGCCTCAGGCCGCGCCGGGGGGCGCGCTCGCCGGGCGCACCACGCCGTCGTGCAGCTCGACGACGCGGTCGGCCCGCTCCACGAGCGAGGCGTCGTGCGTCGCCACGAGCGCGGCGACCCCGGTGGAACGGACGACGGCGACGAGCAGGTCCATGACGGCCCGGCCGGTCTGCGAGTCGAGCTGGCCGGTGGGCTCGTCGGCGAGCAGCACCCGCGGGCGGGCCGCGAGCGCCCGCGCCACCGCGACCCGCTGCTGCTGCCCTCCGGAGAGCTCGCCGGGGCGCTGCTCGGCGTGGTCCTGCAGCCCGACGAGGCGCAGCACGACGTCCACCCGCGCCTCGCGCTCGGCCGGGTCGACCCCGGCGAGGCGCAGGGGCACCCCGACGTTCTCCCGCGCGGTGAGCACCGGGACGAGCCCGAAGGTCTGGAACACCGAGCCCACGACCTCGCGGCGCAGCCGCCCGAGCTCGGCCTCCCCGAGCGCGGTCACCTCGTGACCGTCGACGACGACCCGGCCGCGGTCGGGGCGGCGCAGGCCCGCCACGACGTCGAGCAGCGTCGTCTTGCCCGCGCCGGAGCGGCCCTTGACCGCGAGCAGCTCGCCCGGCGCCACCGACAGCGAGGCGCCGCGCAGCGCGTGGACCGCCCGCGGGCCGGTGCCGTGGGTCAGGTGGACGTCCTCGACGAGGACGGCCGGCGCGTCAGCCACGGTCGCCGCCGCGCTCGTCGGGCCGTACGACGATGTGGTCCGGCCCGAGCTCGAGCCGGACCCGCTCGCGCAGCCCCAGCGCCTCGGTGAACTCGCGCGGCAGCTGCAGGCGGCCGGCGCGGTCGAGGACGGCGTACTCGGTGGCGACGAGCCGCTCCTGGCCGTCGCGCCGCTCGACCCGACGCACGACCTCGCTGGCGGTGCGCCCGTCGCGGATGGCGACGGTGCGCTCCACCTGCCCGGCCACCGCCTCGTCGTGCGTCACGACGAGCACCGTCGTGCCGAGCTCGCGGTTGACCCCCCGCAGCGCGCCGAGCACCTCGGCGCTCGTCGCCTCGTCGAGCTCGCCGGTGGGCTCGTCGGCGAGGAGCACCTCGGGCCGGTTGGCGCACGCGACGGCGATCGCCACCCGCTGCTGCTGCCCGCCCGAGAGCTCGCCGGGCCGGCGGTCGCGGCAGTCGCCCACCCCCAGCACCTCCAGCGACTCCGCCACGCGCCGCTCGCGCGCGCGCCGCCGCACGCCCGCCGCCGCGAGGGGGACGGCGACGTTCTCCGCGGCGGTGAGGTACGGCAGGAGGTTGCGCGACGTCTGCTGCCAGACGAACCCGACGACGTGCCGGCGGAAGCGCAGGCGCTGCGCGCGCGTCATCGTCCCGAGGTCCTGCCCGCCGACCCGCGCCGAGCCGGCGGTCGGCCGGTCGAGCCCGGAGAGGATGCCGAGCAGGGTCGACTTGCCGCTGCCGGACGCGCCGACGACGGCGACGACCTCCCCGCGGCGCACGAGCAGGTCCAGGCCCTGCAGGGCGAGCACCTCGACGCCCTCGGTGCGGTAGATCCGCACCAGCCCGTCGCACACGACGTGCGCGTCGGCGCCGTACGCCTCCCCCGGGCGCGCGGCGCGGCGCTCCATCTCCTCCAGCGCGGTGACCGCGGTGCTCATGGGCGGGCGGCTCCTCTCGTACGGGGCGCCGGTGCCAGCGCGGCCGGCAGGACGGCGGCGAGCAGCGCCGTGGCGACGAGCGCCGTGGCGACGGGGTCGACGGCGAGCGGCGGCGCGGCGCCGCCCGTGAAGGGCGCGAGGTCCAGCGCCGGGCCCAGCGCCGCGGGCAGCGCGACGCCGAGCGCGGTCCCCGCCACGAGGGCGACGAGCACCGCCGGCAGCAGCTCGGCGACGCGCAGCGCCCGCACCGCGGCGGCGGGGGCGCCGAGGGCGGTCAGCACCGCCACCCGCTCGCGGCGCTCGACCCCGGTGAGGGCGGTGCCGAGGGTGACGGCGAGCAGGCTCGCGACGAGCGCGGCGGCCAGGGCGAGCCGGAAGGCGCCGGTGACGCCCTCGACCAGCGGGTCGTCGGCGAGCGCCCGCTCGACGCCGGCGCGCTCGAGCACCGCGGGCGCGACCGCCGCGGGCCCCGGCTCGCGCGCCGCGGCGGCGACGAGCGCGCGGTCCGGGGCGCCGGCGAGGTACGCGGTGGTGGCCGCCGGCGGCACCGGGGTGCGCTCCGCGAGCGGGGCCGCGGGCACGACGAGCAGGCGCGTGCCGGGCAGCCCCGGCAGCGCACCCGGGTCGCCGACGGCCACGAGCTCGGCGAGGGCCTCGGGGACGGGGCCGCCGGACACCCGTCGCCCCTCGGCGAGGGCCGGCGCGAGCTCGGGCGGGCCGAGCACCGGCAGCGGGTCGCCGGGTCCGGTGGACCGCGCGGCCGCGGCGAGCCCGCGCAGGGCCGCCGCCCCCGCCCCGGGGGCGCCGGCGTCCTCGAGCAGGCCCGCCCAGCGGGCCGGGTCGACCACGACCAGGGTGAGCGGCACCCGCCCGGCGCCGAGCCCGCCGGGCAGCACCAGGTCGTCGCGCACCACGGCGGGCACGACCTCGCGCACGCCGGCGACGCCGCGCAGGCGCTCCAGGGCCGCGGGCCCGAGGACCGGCGCGTCGACCCGGAGGTCGCCGCCGACCTCCTGCCACGCCGCGGTGCGCTGCCCCGCGGCCACCGTCGCCGTCACCACCGAGCCGAACACCCCGACGGCCAGCGAGAGCAGGAGCACGGCGAGCGGCAGCACGGTGCCGGCCGGGGCGCGCGCCGCCTGCGCGAGGCCGAGCAGCGCCACGTACCCCCGACCGCGCGCCGCCAGCCGCGCCAGGGGCCGCACGGCGAGCGGCAGCAGCCGGGCGACGACGGCCACGCCGGCGGCCGCGAGCAGCACCGGCACGGCGGCGAGCCACGGGTCGACGCCGCCGGGGCCGCCGGGGCCGCCGGGGCCGCCGGGGCCGCCGGGGCCGCCGGGGCCGCCGGACGGCGCCCGGAGCCGGAGCAGCGCGAGCCCCCCGGCCGCGGCCCCGAGGAGCAGCACCTCGAGCGCGGCCCTCGCCCGGCGCGCGCCCGGGCCGGGCAGCCCCCCGCGCGGCGGCAGGAGGACCCCCGCGGCCACGGCGCCCGTGGCGGCCAGCGCGGCGAGCGCGGGCAGACCGCGGGCCACCGGTCCCCCGCCCGCCGGCACGAGGGCGGCCGCGAGCAGCGCCCCCGCGGCGGCCGCGAGCCCCGCGACGAGCGCCGCCGGCACGGCGAGCACGACGAGGGCCTGACCGCGCGACGCGCCGCGCGCGGCGGCCAGGGCCAGCGCGCCCGCACGCCGGACCGCGAGCAGGCGCGCGGCCAGGACGAGCACCGCGAGGACCACGAGCACGAGCGCCGCGGCCACGGAGGCGGTCGCCGCCGTCGCGGTCGCCGCGCGCTCGCGGTGCTCCTCGAGGAGCGGCAGCGGGCCGGGCGTGACCCGCACGGACGCCGACAGCCCCTGGATCGCCGCCGGCACCGGCACGGTGCGGGTGGCCGTCGCGCGCAGCCCCGCCACGAGCGCGTCCACGGGCACCGCTGCCGCCGCCCCCGGCAGCAGCGGGGCGCTCGTGTCGTAGGCGAGGGACCCGCTCGCCGCGAGCACCGCGGCCATGCCCTCCTCGGTGGCGACCGCGATGCCGAGCCAGGCGACGAACTCCCCGTCCGGCGCGCGCTCCTCGCCGGGGGCGAGCAGCCGGGGGGTGCGCGACCAGGCGTCGTCGCCCGGGTCGAGGGGCTCGAAGAGCCCGGTGACGCGCACGGTCACGGGGCCGGTGCTGCGGGAGCGGCCCGGCACGGGCTGCAGGACCACCCGGTCCCCCACCGTCGCGGCCATCGTCGCGGCCGCGGCCCGCCCCAGCCCGACCGGCACCGTGCCGTCGGGCTCCGGGCCGCCGGGCGCCGCGCCCTCGACCCAGCGCAGGCGGGCGTCGAGCCCGGTCTCGTGGCGCACCTGCCACCAGGCGTCGAGGGGCCGGTACGCCGGCCCGCCCGTCGCCGGGTCGGTCGTCGCGCCGAGCCCGGTGGTGGCGCCGCCGACCGCGGCCCCGAGGGCGGACCGCAGGGCAGGGGGCGCGAGGTCGCGCACCGCGTCGGCGGTCTCCTGCAGCCGGTCCACGGGCAGCGCGGCGGGGTCGACGGAGCCGCGCACCTCCCGCGCCCCGGTCGGCGCCGCGGCGACCGCGGCGGCGAGGCCGTCGTCGAGCACCCGGGCGACGTGGCGGGGCACCGCGGCGCCGAGCAGGGCGGCGAGCAGCACCACGAGCGCCAGCACCGCGAGGGGGCCGCGGTCGGCCCGGGCCTGGCGCAGCGCCAGCCGCGCGCCGCTCACCGCAGCCCGCCCGCGCCGGAGCGCCGCGCCAGCGCGGCGGCGGCCAGGACGAGCAGCACGAGCGCGCCGCCGACGCCGGCCGCGAGCAGCGCGAGCGGGCCCCAGGGCGCGACGACGAGCACCGGGGGCACGGGCCGGGTGCCGCCGGCCGCGACGGTGACCGCCGGCACGACGAGCGCCGCGACGGCGGTCCCGAGCAGCACCCCGAGCAGGGTGCCGACGACGACCAGGGCGACCTGCTCCCCGGCGAGCAGGCGGGCGAGCGCCGACGGCGGCGTGCCGAGCGCCCGCAGCACGGCCAGCTCGGCCCGCCGCTCGCGCACCGCGACGGCCGCGTCGACGGCGAGCCCGACGAGCGCGAAGGCCAGGCCGCAGGCGAAGGCGATGAGCAGGGCCCCGGAGACGCCGACGGCGACCGGGTCGTCGGCGTACGCCGCCCGCAGCGCCGCCCGCTCGACCACCTCGCCGCCCGCGAGCTGCGGGTCCGCGCGCAGGGCCGCGGCGAGCGCCGCCCCGCCGCCGGCCGGGGCCGAGGCCCACGTCTCGGTGGGGCCGGGCACCTCGGCCAGCGCCGCGTGCACCGCCACGGCGTACGACGGGAGGTCGACGAGCACCCCGCCGTACGCCCCCGGGTCGACCGTCGGCAGCGCCTCGACGACGTGCTCGACCCGTGCCTGCACGCGCGCGCCCGGCACGCCGAGGTCGAGCAGGTCGCCCGGGCCCGCGCCCGCGCCGTCGGCGAGGGCACGGGTGACGACCGCGGGCAGCGGGGCGGGCGCGGCGACCGGCCCCGGCGCGAGGCCGAGCACCACCGCCCGGCCGCGCCCGTCGTCGGCGCCCGACAGCGCGGTCACCCGCGCCGCGGCCCCCGACGCCCGTGCCGCGAGGACCTCCGGCGCGGCGGAGAGCCCGGGGGCCGGGACGACCCGGGCCGTCCAGCCGCCGAGGTCGAGCGGCGCGCCGCCCAGCGCGGCGCCCGCGAGGTCGAGGTGCAGGCGGGCGGGGGGCGCGGCGGCGTCGACGAGCTGGGGGACGGCGTACGAGGCCTCGAGCGCCAGGAGGTCGTGCCCGCCGGGCAGCTCCGCGGCGACGGTGCGGGCCCGCCCGTCGACCGGCACGGTGCCCAGCGGTCGGCGGGCGAGCAGGCCGTCGGCGTCGCGCAGCACCGCCGACACGACCGCGGCGTCCTCGACGGCGGCGGTGCGGCCAGCGGGCCCGGCGAGCGCCGGGGGGAGGCTGCTGCGCGGGGGCGCTGCCGTGCGGCTGCGGCGCAGCGCGACCTCCGCCGAGAGCCGCCCGCCCCCGCCGAGCGCCAGCGCGGGCGGCTGGGGGCGCCCGGCGACGAGCGGCGCCAGCAGGTCGGCGAGAGGCGCGCCGGCGAGGTCCTCGCGCAGGCGCACCACGGCCGGCGCGGCCGCGGCGTCGACGGCGAGCAGGGTCCGGTCCCCGCCGGCCCGGCGCTCCTGCCGGCGCAGGACCGGCAGTACCGCGCTGGCCCCCGCTCCGCGGGCCGTGGCGCGCAGGTCGCCCTGCCCCGTCCCCGCCACCGCCCGCACGTCGGCGCCGGCGGCGAAGTCCGCCTGGTCGCGCTCGGCGGCCCGCCAGGAGCTGGAGAGCACCACCGCGAGGGCGCCGACGGACAGGGCGAGCACGAGGACGAGGGCAGGGCCGGTGTAGCGGGCGGGCCGACGGCTGACCTGCCACCCGGCGAGCGCGGGGAGCAGCCCGGGACCGCGCGCGGCCCGGCGCGCCCACGCCCCCGCCGCCCACGGCACCGCCCGCAGCGCGAGCAGGGCGGCGGCGAGCAGCCCCAGCGCGGGCGCCACGACGAGCAGCGGGTCGACGCGCACCCCGTCGCCGTCGCTCGCGAGCGGGGAGCCGTAGCGCTCGAGCTGCCACAGCGCGAGGCCCGCCAGCGCGACGACGGCGAGCAGCGCTGCGTCGCCGCCCGGGCGCAGCAGGGGGCGCACCCGGGCCGGCGCGGCCGCGGCGCCCTGGGCCGCGCTCGGCAGCACGAGCACCAGCGCCCCGGCGACGGCCACCGCGAGGGAGACGGCCCAGGCGGCGGGCGGCGCCGCGCCCTCGCGCAGGCCGAGGGCCCGCAGGAGCAGCGCCGCCAGCGGCGGCGCGAGCAGCGCGCCGGGGGCCGCGACGAGCAGCGCCTCGCGCGCGGCCAGGCCGAGCCACCCGGCCCGGGACAGCCCGCGCGCCCGCAGCAGGCCGGCCTCGCCCGCCCGGTGCTCGGCGACGAGCCGGGCGCTGTGGGCGAGGGCGAGCAGCGCCAGCAGCGCGACCTGGACGGCCGGCACCAGGGTGCTCGCCCGCCCCGCCAGCAGCGGGCGGCGCACCCCGTCGAGGGCGTCGAGCAGCGGCGCGTCGACCTGGGCCCCGGGCAGCGCCGCGGGCAGGGCGCGCAGCGCCGCCGCCACCGCGTCGGCGTCCCCGGCGCGCAGGCCCGCCGTGCCCGGCTCGGCCCGCCACCGCCCCTCGACGCGCTCCCCGGCCAGGGCGGCCGGGTCGACGACCAGGGGGCCGTACGCGACCGTCTCCCCGCCCGCCCGGCGCCCGGCGGCGAGCAGGTCCCCGTCGGGCCAGCGGCGGGCGTCGCGCGGCGCCACCTCGAAGGTCCCGGTCAGCACGACCCGTCGCGTGGTCCCGGTGAGCCGGTCGGTCACGGCGAGCGCGTCGCCGGGGCGCACGCCGAGGGCCCGGGCGGCCGCCGCGGGCAGCGCGGCGGGGACCGCCCCGTCCGCGGCCGGGGGCCCGGGCCACGACCCGCTCACCCGGGCCGCGCCCTCGAGGCCGGGCACCGCCGCGAGCTGCGTGAGGGCGCCCCGCTCGGGGCGCAGCGCCGGCGGGAGGTCCTGGCTGGCGCCGGTGAGCGAGGCCCCGACGACCAGCGGCAGGCCGGGGAGCGCGTCGGCGAGGGCCCCGCGGACCCGGTCGTCGACCCCCGGCGCCTCGCCGGGGTCGACCGGCTGCGTGACGGTGACCGCGCTCGGCCCGCTCCAGCGCCCGCTGCAGCCCGGCGTCCGCGACGGCCCCGAGCAGCAGGGCGGTGGTCGTCAGGGCGGTCGCGGCGAGCAGGACCGCGACGAGGGGCGCGGCGAGGACGTGCCAGGACGCGCGCGCTCGGCGCAGCACGACGGCCAGCGGGCACCCCCCGGGGACGGCGCGACGCCGCCGGGACGGCCCCCCGACGCGTCGTGACGCGCAGGCTAGCGGGCGGCGGGCCCCCGCGGGGCCGGGACGTCGGGAGCGCCCGGGCCGCCCCCACCCGGGCCGCCCGGTGCGCCCGGTTCGCCCGGCCCGCTCGGCGGCACGCGGCAGAACCGCTCGAGGAGCAGGCCCACCGCGAGCACCCCCAGCGCGGCGAGCGCGGCGAGCGCGGACAGCCCGGCGTCGGCCCGGCGGGCCGGGCTGCTCGAGGTCAGCACGAGCGCGAGCGCCACCCCGCCGTAGGCGCCGGCCAGCACCGCTCCGGCGTGCGAGCACGCCTTGGCGAGCACGACCATCCGGGCCGCCTGCAGGGGGTCGTACGGGCGCGCCCCCGGCGCCCCGCGCAGCCGGCGGCGGAACGACAGGGACGCCGCGAGCAGCCCGGCCGCGACCGTGCCGAGGGCGACGGGCAGCGTCCAGGGCACGGCGGGCAGGCTGGGTCGGGCCAGCAGGAGCACGCCCGCGGCGACCGCGAGCGCGCCGAGGACCAGCGCGACGAGGACCGCCGGCCGGGTCGGCGTCACGGCAGGACGAGCGCCAGGTCCGGGCGGCGCCGCACGCCCTGGAGCCCGCCGCGGCCGGCGACCTCGTCGAGCAGCTCGCGCACGGTACGGCTGCCCGGCAGCCGGAACCCCGGGTCGACGTCCGCCCAGGGCGCGAGGACGAACCCGCGCTCGGCCGCGCGCGGGTGCGGCAGCACGAGCCCGCCGGCGCCGTCGCCCCCGCCGGTCACCACCTGGTCGCCGACGGCGAGCACGTCGATGTCGAGCGGGCGCGGGCCCCAGCGCTCCTCGCGGGCCCGGTCGCGGCCGTACGCCTCCTCGACCGCGTGCGCCCGCTCGAGCAGCGCCCGCGGCGGCAGGGTGGTGTCGACGACGAGCACGGCGTTGAGGTAGTCCGCCTGGTCGGGGCCGCCGACCGGGGCGGTCTCGTAGACCGGCGAGACGCCCGCGGCGTGGATCTCCGGCGACTCCAGGAGCGCGTCGACGGCGCCCTGCAGGGCCTCCTCGCGCTCGCCGAGGTTGCTGCCGAGCCCGAACGCGGCGCGGCGGATGGGCCGCAGGGACCCGGTGATGGTGTCGACGAGCTCGACGGCGTCGTGCGCCGAGGGGGTCGCGCTGCGGGGCGCGTCGGCCATGCTGGCTCCTGTCGTCGGTCTCGGGGGGCGTGCGGGGGGTCGGGTCGTCGTCGGGGGGGCCGGTCGAGGGCCGGTCGGGGGCATCCGGTCGGAGGTCGCACGGCCGCCGGCGGCACGGGTCAGCCGCGGGTGCGGCGCACCGTCACCGCCACGTCCTCGAAGGGCACGTCCACGGGGGCCTGCGGCTTGTGCACCGTCACCTCGACGGCCTGCACCGGCCCCTGCGCGAGGCAGAGGGCCGCCACCCGCTCGGCGAGGGTCTCGACGAGCGCCACGGGCTCGCCCTCGACGAGTCCCACGACGGCCCGTGCCACTGCACCGTAGTCGGCGGTGAGCGCGAGGTCGTCGGTGGCCGCCGCGGGGGCCGTGTCGAGCTCGAGGACGACGTCGACGACGAACCACTGCCCGCCCTCGCGCTCGTGGGCCAGGACGCCGTGGCGCCCGCGGGCGCGCACCCCGCGCAGCGCGATGCGGTCGAGGCCGCGGCGCGGGGCGCCCGGCCCGCCGCCGCCCGCCGGGGACCCCGCCCCCGCCGTCCGGCCGGTGCTCATGCGCCCCCCTCGTCGTGCTCGTCGTCGTGCTCGTCCTGCTCCCCGGCCCGACCCTCGCCCCGCCCGCGGGCGAAGGGGTCGGGCGCGTCGACGACGGGCGAGGCGTGGTGCACCCAGGCGCGCCAGCCGCCGGCGGTGCGCCGGAAGACGGTGGTGGCCACGGCCCGCCCGCCGACGAAGGCGTGCTCGGGCCCGCCGCTCCCCGGTGCCGGCGGGTCCGCGGCGGTGAGGACGTTCTCCACGCAGCTCACGACGGCGGTGTCCCCGCGCAGGCCCACCTCGAGGTCGGTGAGGACGTACTGGATGTAGGGGGTCGCCGCCATGAGCGCGGCCCAGGAGCGCAGGACGCCCGGCCGCCCGGTGACGGGCGTGCCGCCGGGGTGCACGCACACCGCCGTGGCGGCGTCGGGGCCGTCCACCCACACCGCCCCCATGAGGTCGAGGTCGCCGGTCTCGACGGCCCGGTAGAGCCCGGTGTGCGCCGCCGTGACCGCGCGGACGTCGGGGTCGCTCACGCCGCCCCCGCCCCGGCGCCGCGCAGCGCGGCCGCGACGCGCACCGCGTCGAGGGTGCCCGGCACGTCGTGCACCCGCACGCACCACGCGCCCGCCGCCGCGGCGAGGGCGCTCACCGCCGCCGTCGCAGCGTCGCGGCGGGCGGCCGGGCGCGGGGTCCCGTCCGGGTCGGCGAGCAGCGCCCCGAGGAACGCCTTGCGGGAGGCGCCGACGAGCAGCGGCCGGCCCAGCGCGGCGAGCTCGCCGAGGCGGGCCAGCAGCGCCCAGTTGTGCGCCGCGGTCTTGGCGAAGCCGAGGCCGGGGTCGAGCACCACGCGCGCGGGCTCGACGCCGGCGGCGACGACGGCCACGAGCCGCGCGGCGAGCTCGTCGCGCACGTCGGCGACCACGTCGCCGTACGCCGCGAGCTCCTGCATGCGCTCGGAGTGCCCGCGCCAGTGCATGAGCACGTAGGGCACCCCCGCGGCGGCGACGACCCGCGGCACGTCGGGGTCGGCGAGCCCGCCGCTGACGTCGTTGACGAGCACCGCGCCCGCCGCGAGCGCGGCCTCGGCCGTGGAGGCGCGCATCGTGTCGATGCTGACCGCGACGCCCGCCGCGGCCAGCGCGCGCACGACCGGGAGCACCCGGGCCCGCTCGTCCTCGGCCGGGACCCGCGCGGCCCCGGGGCGGGTGGACTCGCCGCCGACGTCGACGAGGTCCGCGCCCTGCGCGGCCAGCGCCAGGCCGTGCTCCACCGCGGCGCCGTGGTCGAGCCAGCGCCCGCCGTCGGAGAACGAGTCGGCCGTCACGTTGAGCACGCCCATGACGAGGCACCGCCCGCCCGTGGTGGGCGGTGGCGCGACGGGGGCGGCCGGCTGGGTCATCGCGCCCAGCCTAGGGGCGCCGCCGCGGCGCCCGTGCCGGGCTGTGGACGAGGGGTGCGCCACACCCCGCGGGCTCCGGCTCCCCCGCTCAGCGGCCCATGATGAGGCTCATCGCCTCGGCGCGCGTGGCGGGGTCGCGCAGCCCCCCGCGCACGGCGGAGGTGACGGTGCGCGAGCCCGGCTTGCGGATCCCGCGCATCGACATGCACAGGTGCTCGCACTCCAGGACGACGATGACCCCGCGCGGCTGCAGCACCCGCACCATGGCGTCGGCGACCTGCGTGGTGAGCCGCTCCTGCACCTGCGGGCGGCGGGCGTAGAGGTCGACGAGCCGGGCGAGCTTGGACAGCCCGGTGATGCGCCCGTCCGCGCTCGGGACGTAGCCCACGTGCGCCACCCCGTGGAACGGGACCAGGTGGTGCTCGCACGTGCTGTAGAGCTCGATGTCCTTGACGAGCACCATCTCGTCGTGCCCGAGGTCGAACGTCGTGGCGAGCACCGACTCGGGCTCCATCGCCAGGCCGGCGAAGACCTCGCGGTACGCCCGCGCCACCCGCGCCGGGGTGTCGCGCAGGCCGTCGCGGTCGGGGTCCTCCCCGATGCCCAGGAGGATCTCGCGCACCGCCCGCTCGACGCGCGCGGCGTCGAACGGGCGGGGTGCGGGGGTGCCCTCGGCGGGCGGCAGGGTGACCGGGTCGACCACCGGCTCAGCCCTCGCCCGGCAGCGGGCCGTCGGGGACGTCGGTCGGGCCGGTGAGGCCCATG
Source organism: Vallicoccus soli (assembly GCF_003594885.1). Lineage (NCBI taxonomy): Bacteria > Bacillati > Actinomycetota > Actinomycetes > Motilibacterales > Vallicoccaceae > Vallicoccus > Vallicoccus soli. The sequence continues at coordinate 182,685 of NZ_QZEZ01000004.1, read as the reverse complement.
CTGCGGTCGTCGCCGCTGCCGTTGCGGTGCCCGTTGCCCGTGCCGGCCGCGGCCGCCTCGAGCTCCTTCCTCGACAGCACCGGCCCGCGCTCGGACGGGTGGCGGGTCGCCGAGGACAGCCAGACCGGGCGCTCCCCGCGGCGGCGCACCGCGGTGAAGACCGCCGCGACCTGGTCCTTGTCGAGCGTCTCCTTCTCGAGGAGCTCGACGACGAGGGCGTCGAGCACGTCGCGGTTCTGCTGCAGGATCTCCCAGGCCTCGTCGTGGGCGTTCTCCACGAGGCGGCGGACCTCCTCGTCGACGATCGAGGCGACCTCCTCGGAGAAGTCGCGCTCGTGGCCCATGTCGCGGCCGAGGAAGACCTCGCCGCCGCCGGAGCCGAGCTTGATCGCGCCGATCCGCTCGCTCATGCCGTACTGCATCACCATCGCGCGGGCGACCGAGGTGGCCTTCTCGATGTCGTTGGCGGCGCCGGTCGTCGGGTCGCGGAAGACGATCTCCTCGGCCACGCGCCCGCCCAGCATGTACGCCAGCTGGTCGAGCATCTCGTTGCGCGTCGTGGAGTACTTGTCCTCGTCGGGCAGGACCATCGTGTAGCCGAGGGCGCGCCCGCGCGGCAGGATCGTGATCTTGTGCACCGGGTCGGTGTTCTGCAGCGCCGCGGCGACCAGGGCGTGCCCGCCCTCGTGGTACGCCGTGATCTTGCGCTCCTTCTCGTTCATGATCCGGCTGCGCTTCTGCGGGCCGGCCATGACCCGGTCGATCGCCTCTTCCATGATCGCGGCGTCGATGAGCTGCTTGTCCGAGCGCGCGGTGAGCAGCGCGGCCTCGTTGAGCACGTTGGCCAGGTCGGCGCCGGTCATGCCGGGCGTGCGCCGGGCCACCGCCATGAGGTCGACCTCGGGCGCGATCGGCTTGCCCTTGGCGTGGACCTGCAGGATCTTGAACCGGCCCTCGAGGTCGGGGCTGCCGACGCCGATCTGCCGGTCGAAGCGGCCCGGGCGCAGCAGCGCCGGGTCGAGGATGTCGGGGCGGTTCGTCGCGGCGATGAGGATGACCCCGCCGCGCACGTCGAAGCCGTCCATCTCGACGAGGAGCTGGTTCAGGGTCTGCTCGCGCTCGTCGTGACCGCCGCCGAGGCCCGCGCCGCGGTGCCGGCCGACCGCGTCGATCTCGTCGACGAAGACGATGGCCGGCGCGTTGGCCTTGGCCTGCTCGAACAGGTCGCGCACGCGGCTCGCGCCGACGCCGACGAACATCTCGACGAAGTCGGAGCCGGAGATCGAGTAGAACGGCACCCCGGCCTCGCCGGCGACGGCCCGGGCGAGCAGCGTCTTGCCGGTGCCGGGCGGGCCGTAGAGCAGCACGCCCTTGGGGATCTTGGCGCCCACGGCCTGGAACTTGCCCGGGTCCTGGAGGAACTCCTTGATCTCGTGGAGCTCCTCGACGGCCTCCTGCGCCCCGGCGACGTCGGCGAACGTCGTCTTCGGGGTGTCCTTGCTGATGAGCTTGGCCTTGGACTTGCCGAACTGCATGACGCGGCCGCCGCCGCCCTGCATCTGGCTCATGAAGAACAGGAAGATGCCCAGGATGAGCAGGATCGGCAGGAGCGTGACGAGCAGGCTGACGAACCAGCTCTGCTGCGGCACGTCGTTGGTCCAGCCGTCCGGCGGCGGGTTCTGCTCGAGCAGGTCGATGACGCGGGTCTGCAGGCCGTCGACGTAGTCCGCCTGGACCTGGTCGGCGCCCTCGATCTCCGCGCCCGGCTGCAGGTCGACCTCGATCCGCTGGTCGCGGTCGACGATCGTCACCTTCTGGGCCTGGCCCTGGGAGATCGCCGTGACGACGCGCGAGGTGTCCACCTGCTGGTAGCTCCCCGACCCCCCGAACACGGAGGTCATCGCGAGCACGGCGAGGACGGCGAGGACGATCCAGAAGACCGGACCGCGGAAGTAGCGCTTCACGTTCATCAACCGGGGCGGGGGCGCCCCGTCCCTCCTGCCCGACGGATGGTGTCTGTCGAAGGTACACGCACGCACCGTGCCCGCCGCTCGGCGAACGGGGCGGGGCGGGCGTCACCGACGTCGGTCAGAACGCGCCGCGCGCGGCCGGTGTTCCTCCCCGCTCCCGCGGGGCGTCGCGACGGGGCGTCGCGCGTCGGCTCAGGAGGAGTAGACGTGCGGGGCGAGGGTGCCCACGAAGGGCAGGTTGCGGTAGCGCTCGGCGTAGTCCAGGCCGTAGCCGACGACGAACTCGTTGGGGATCTCGAACCCGACGTAGCGCACGTCGATCTCCACCTTCGCCGCCTCCGGCTTGCGCAGCAGGGTGGCGACCTCGAGCGAGGCGGGCCCGCGCGAGCCGAGGTTGGCGAGCAGCCACGACAGGGTGAGCCCGGAGTCGATGATGTCCTCGACGACGAGGACGTGCCGCCCGCCGATGTCCTTGTCGAGGTCCTTGAGGATCCGCACGACCCCCGAGGACTTCGTCCCCGAGCCGTACGACGACACGGCCATCCAGTCCATCTCGGCGGGCGCGTGCAGCGCGCGGGCCAGGTCGGCCATGACCATGACCGCGCCCTTGAGCACGCCCACGAGCAGCAGGTCGCGGCCCGCGTAGTCCGCGTCGATCTGCGCGGCGAGCTCGCCGAGGCGGGTGCGGATCTGCTCCTCGCTCACGAGCACCGACTCGAGGTCGGCGCCCATGTCCCGCTGGTCCACCCGCGTCGCCTCCTCAGGCACCACTGCCGCCGCCCGCCGCCCGGCGGGCCAGGGAGAGCCTGCCACAGCGCCGCGCGGCGCCGACACCGCCGGGCAGGTCGAGCGGCCCCTGGCCCCGCCACCGGGTGAGCAGGCCGTCGAGCGCGGCCAGGTGGCCGGCCGTCAGGGCGCCGGCCGGGCAGCCCGCCGCGAGCGCCGCCCGGCGCAGCACCCGGCGCCGCACGGCCGCCGGCTCCGCGGCCAGGCCCGCCGCGTCGAGCGTGCCGTCGGGGCCGGTGCAGGCGGCCGCGGCGCGCGAGGCCCAGGCGTCGAGCGCGTCCGCGTCGTCGCGCAGCAGGTCCGCCGTGCGGGCCAGCGCCGCGGCGACCCCCGGCCCCAGCGCCGCCTCGAGCGCGGGCAGGGCCCGGTGGCGCGCGCGGGCCCGGGCGTACGCCGGGTCGGCGTTGTGCGGGTCGTCCCACGGGGCGAGGCCGAGCGCCGCGCACGCGGCCCGGGTCGTGCCGCGGTCGAGCCCGAGCAGGGGGCGCAGCAGCGCCGGCCCCTGCGCGCCGCCCGGCCCGCCCGGCCCGGCCGGCCCGCCCGGCAGCACCCCCACCGCCGCCATCCCGGCCAGCGAGCGCGCGCCCGACCCGCGGGCGAGCCCGAGCAGGACGGTCTCGGCCTGGTCGTCGCGGGTGTGCCCGAGCAGGACCGCCGCGGCGCCGTGCGCGGCGGCGGCGGAGCGCAGGGCGGCGTACCGGGCGTCGCGGGCCGCCGCCTCGGGGCCGCCGCGCCCCCCGACCCGTACGGCCGCGACCTCGACCGGGTCGAGCCCGAGCCGCCGCAGCACCCCGGCGACGGCGCCCGCCCGCGCCGCGGAGCCCTCCTGCAGCCCGTGGTCGACGGTGACCGCCCCGGCGCGCAGCCCGGCCCGCGGTGCCACGGAGGCGGTGGCGGCAGCGAGCGCGAGCGAGTCGGCCCCGCCGCTGCAGGCGACGAGGACGAGGGCGCCGGGCTCCAGCCCGGCGAGCCCGGCCAAGCCGGCCCGGACGGCGCGGCGCACGTCGGCGACGGCGGGGGCCGGGCCGGCCACGGGCGCTAGGCGCCGATCCGGCGCGGGCCGGTGCGCGCGACCCACGCCGCCGGGTCGGCGAGCTCGGCCCGGGTCGGCAGGGTCTCGGGCGAGGTCCACACCGTGTTGAAGCCGTCCATCCCGACCCGCGCCACGACCCCCTCGACGAAGCGCGCCCCGTCGCGGTACTGCCGCATCTTGGCGTCGAGCCCCAGCAGCCGGCGCAGGGCCACGTCGAGGCGGCCGGACCCCTCGCGCCGGCGCTGGAAGCGCTCGCGGATCTGCGCCACCGACGGGATGACCGCGGGGCCGACGGCGTCCATGACGACGTCGGCGTGGCCCTCGAGCAGCGACATGAGCGCAGTGATCCGGTCGAGGACCTCGCGCTGGCGCGGGGACTGCACGGCCTCGAGCAGCGAGGTGCCGCCGTCGGGCGCCGCCTCCGGCCCGGCCCGCAGCGCGTCGCCGACCGCTCCCGCGGCCGTCCGCAGGCGGCGCAGCAGCACGGCGGGGTCGACGTCCGTCGCCTCGACGAGGGCGCGCACCTCGCCGACGAGGTGGGTGCGCAGCCACGGCACCGCGCCGAACTGCACCCGGTGGGTCTCCTCGTGCACGCAGACCCACAGCCGGAAGTCGCGGGGGTCCACGCCCATGTCGCGCTCGGCCTGCACGACGTTCGGCGCGACGAGCAGCAGGCGCCCGGCCGGCGCCGCGCCGGGGTCCGCGTCCCCGCCCCACGGGGGGAAGAGCTCGTACTGCCCGAGCACCTTGCCGGAGAGGAAGGCGAGCAGCGCCCCCGTCTCCACGGCGGTCACCCGCGGGCCGACGGCCTGCGCGAGCGCCGAGGTGCGTCCGCCGCGCTTCTCCTTGAGCACCTCGGCGAGCGGCTCGAGCAGCGTGCGGAACCCGGCGGCGTTGGCCCGCACCCACCCCGGCCGGTCGATCACCGCCACGCCGGAGGCGCCCCCGGCCGGCGCGTGCAGGCCCGTCACGTCGCGCACGTGCCGCTGCGCCGCCACCGCGTGCCGGTGCAGGTCGGCGACGACGGCGCGCGCCTCGTCGCGGGTCACCGCCGGGCCCGGGCGCACGAGGCGCTCCGCCGTCGTGACCGCGAGGTCCCAGTCGACCGTGTCGGGCCCGCCGGGCCCCGGGGTCCTCGGGCCGGTGGCGCCCGCCGCGTCGCTCATGCGCCCCACGGTAGGCGGGCCGGGCCCGGGACCGCTGCGGGACCGCTGCGGGACCGCTGCGGGACGGCGGCGACGGGTCCGGGCCCGGCCGGTGCGGGCCGGCGCGGGCCGGGCGGGGGGTCAGCCGCAGGCGCAGGCGGCGACGGCGGCGACGACGCGGTCGAGCGCGGCGCGGGCGCCGTAGGCGTCGGTGACGTCGTCGGCGAGGACGGCGAAGGTGAGCAGCCGCCCGCGGGCGTCGACGACCTGCCCGGCCAGCGTCGTGACGCCGCTCAGGCTGCCGGTCTTCGCGCGCACCAGCCCCGCACCGGAGCGGGCCGGTCCCTCGAGGTAGCGGGTGGCGAGCGTGCCGCTGAACCCGGCGACCGGCAGGCCCGGCAGCAGCGCCTCGAGCGGGCGGCCGTCGCCGGCGTCGCCGGCCTCGGCGAGCAGCAGCGCCACCGCGTCGCTCGTCAGCCGGTTGCCCCGGGACAGGCCGCTGCCGTCGAGCAGGCGCAGGCGCCCCGCGGCGGGCCCGAGGTCCGCGACCTCCTCGCGCAGGGCCCCGGTCGTCGTCGCCCCGGCTCCCGCGAAGTCGGCGGCCGCCCCCTCGGCGACGGCGGCGTGCCGGGCGAGCGCCTCGGCCACGTCGTTGTCGCTCGCCTGCAGCATGCGCTCGACGAGCGCGGAGACCGGCGGGGAGGCGACCTCGGCGAGCGGCTGCGCCCCCGCGGGCGCGGCGGCGCGGCGCACCGCTCCGCGCACCGGCACCCCGCGCTCGCGCAACAGCGCGGCGAAGGACTCCCCGGCCGCCAGCGCCGGGTCGCCCACCCGTGCGTCGTCGCCGGTGCCGGGGCGGGCCAGGCCGTGGTCGGCGGCCAGGGCCGCGACCGGCGCGACCTCGCCGTCGCCCACGTAGCTCGGCTTCCAGCTCGGCGCGGCGCCCGGCCCGGAGAAGAGGCGGTCGTCGACGGCGAGCGCGACGGGCGCCGGGCCACCGGCCGCGCCCCGCCGCTCCCGCAGCACCGCGGCGGTCGCGTCGGCGAGGTCGACGAGCGAGGCGGGCCGCAGCGCGCCGGGCTCGCGCTCGCGGGCCGTGAGCAGCGGGTCGCCGCCCCCGACGAGCACGAGCGAGCCGTCCCGCGCACCGGGGACGACGCTCGTGCGCAGGACCGCGTCCGGGCCGAGGGCGCGCAGCACGGCGGCCGCGGTGACGACCTTGGTCACCGACGCCGGGATGCGCGGCACGTCCCCGGAGCGGCGGAACAGCGGGCGGCCGGTGGCGGCGTCGACGACGGTCGCGCTGACCGCGGGGCCCAGGTCCGGGTCGGCGAGGAGCGGGTCGAGGGCCCGGGCGAGCCCGACGGGCCCCGGGGCGGGCGCCGCGGCGTCGAGGGCCCCGAGCACCGGCGGGGCGGTGCCGGGGCCGCCGTCCGCAGGGGCGGTGCCGGCAGGGGCGGTGCCGGCAGGGGGGGTGCCGGCAGGGGCGGCGCCGGGGTCCGTGGTGGCCGCTGGGGCGGGCGCCCCGGTCGCCAGCAGCACCGCCGCGAGGGCCGCCGGCAGGGCGCCGCGGCGCGCGGTCGGCCGTACGCGCACCCGCCCCCCGTCCCGCACCGGCCCCCGTCCCGCGTCCGGCTCCCCGCCCGTCCTGCCGGGGAGCGCCCGTACCGCGCCCGTCCCGCGCCCGGGTCCTGCGGCCCGGCGCGGACGGGTACCGTGCCTGGGCAGCAGCGCACCCCGGGCACCGCGAGCCTGGACGAGACTAGCCCGGCGGCGCCCGCGGGGGCGGCCCGGGCGGGAGGAGCACCGTGGAGTTCGACGTCCTCATCGAGATCCCGAAGGGGCAGCGCAACAAGTACGAGGTCGACCACGAGACGGGCCGCATCCGGCTCGACCGCATGCTCTTCACCTCGACGCGCTACCCGCACGACTACGGCTTCATCGAGGACACGCTCGGCGACGACGGCGACCCGCTCGACGCGCTCGTCATCCTCGAGGAGCCCACGTTCCCCGGCTGCCTCATCCGCTGCCGGGCCATCGGGATGTTCCGCATGACGGACGAGGCCGGCGGCGACGACAAGGTGCTGTGCGTGCCCTCCGCGGACCCGCGGCGCGAGCACCTGCGCGACATCGGGGACGTCCCCGAGTTCGACCGCCTGGAGATCCAGCACTTCTTCGAGGTCTACAAGGACCTCGAGCCCGGCAAGTCCGTCGAGGGCGCGACCTGGGTGGGCCGCGAGGAGGCCGAGGCGGAGATCGACCGCTCCGTCGCCCGCCTGAAGGAGCAGGGCGGCTCCACCCCGCACTGACCGCGGCCGCGACCACGCAGGTCCCCGGCCGCGACCGTGCAGGTCCCCGGCCGCGACCGTGCACATCCCCGGCCGGGCGCGGGCCGGACGCGCGAGGGCCCCCGCGACCGCCCCGGCAGGGGCGGTGGCGGGGGCCCTCGTGCGTGGGGCCCGGCCCCGTCAGGGCAGGAGCAGGCGCTGGCCGACCTTGAGCACGTTCGGGTTGGGCAGCGCGGCGCGGTTCTTGGCCCAGATCGCCTGCCAGCCGCCGGCGACCCGCTGGGCCCGGGCGATCTTGGACAGCGTGTCGCCGGCGCGGACGACGTACGCCCGCGCGCCGGCCGGGGCCGGCTTCGGCGCGGCCGGGCGGGCCAGGCTCGCGGGCGTGCCGGCGGCGTGCGCGGCGGTCAGGCCGAGCTTGCGCGAGCAGGCGGGCCAAGCGCCCCAGCCCTGCAGGTCGAGCAGCCGCTCGGCGGCGGCCACCTGCTGGGTGCGCGTGGCGAGGTCGGCGCGCTTGGCGTAGCGCAGCCCGCCGACGAACTCCCACGAGCCCTGGGAGAACTGCAGGCCGCCGTAGTAGCCGTTGCCGGTGTTGATGTTCCAGCGGCCGCTGCTCTCGCACATCGCGAGGCGGTCCCAGGTGGCGTCGGAGGCGGCGGAGGCCGGCGCCGCGCCGAGGGCGCCGGCGACGAGCGCGCCCGCGGCGAGCGGGGCGGCGAGGACGGCCGCGGCGGCGCGGCGGCGGGCGGTCCGGGGGGTGCGCAGGCGCATGGGTGTGCTTCCTCCTGGCGCCTACGAGGTCAGCTGTCGGGTTCGGGCGAGGAGGTGCCCGGCCGCGCGTCGCGCGGCTCCACCCCTGGGCGCGCGGTGCGCGCCCGGTGGGTCCCCCGCTCCTGCCGTGTGGGGGTGCGTCGCCCACCGACCGGCAGGACTCGGCGTGCCGGCGGGCGGCCCCCGGTCGTCCGGGAGCGCTGAGCAACCTACGCAGGACGGGGCGCGACCCGCCAGACCCCGTCGATCAAGGACCGGTCAGCACATCACCACAGGTTCCACCCCGTGCGGTCAAGGGTGGGTCAAGCCCTCGGCGCGGCTCCTCGCCGCCGCTTGCGCAGGCGGTGCCGGACGAGGGCCAGCAGGGCCACGACGACGGCGACGACGAGGGCGACGTCCAGCCACCCCGAGTACCGCTCGACGGTGCGCCACTGCGTGCCCAGGGCGACCCCGCCGCCGACGAGCAGCCCGTTCCACACCGCGCTGCCGAGCAGCGTGAGCAGGCAGAACGGCACGAGCGGCATGCGCGTCGCCCCGGCCGGCAGCGACACGAGCGAGCGCACGCCCGGCACCAGCCGCCCGAGGAGCACCGCGGCGCTGCCGTGCCGGTGGAACCACGCCGTGGCCTGCTCCACGTCCTCGGCGTCGACGAGCGGCAGCCGGGCGAGCAGCGCGGTCGAGCGCTCCTGGCCGAGGCGCGCGGCGAGGCCGTACAGCAGCAGCGCGCCCAGCAGGCTCCCCAGCGTGGAGAGCACCAGGACGGCCCACAGCTCGAGCCGGCCGCGCTCGGCCAGGTAGCCGGCGAGCGGCAGCACCACCTCGCTGGGGATCGGCGGGAAGACCGTCTCGACCAGGGTCAGCAGGCCCACGCCCACCTCGCCGGCGGCGTCGATGACGTCCAGCACGAACCCGCTGAGACCGGTCAGACCGCTCGTGCCCTCCGCCTCCGCCACCGGGCCGAGGCTAGCGGAGCCGTCCCCCTGGCGCCGCGGGCCGTGCGGCGGCAGGCTGGCGCCCGTGGCGGGCGTCGAGGAGCGCGCCGGGCTCCGGCTGGGGACCCCGGCGGGGCGCTGGGTGCTGCTCGCGACGGTGCTCGCCTCGGGCGTGGCCATGCTCGACGCCACCGTCGTCAACGTCGCGCTGCCCGCCCTCGCGGAGGACCTGGACGCCGGGCTGGCCGGCCTGCAGTGGACGGTGAACGGCTACACGCTGACCCTCGCGAGCCTCATCCTGCTCGGCGGCTCGCTGGGCGACCGGCTGGGCCGGCGCCGGGTGCTCGTCGCGGGCGCCGTGTGGTTCGGCGTCGCCTCGGTGCTGTGCGCGCTCGCCCCGACCGTCGAGGCGCTCGTCGTGGCCCGCGCCCTGCAGGGCGTCGGCGGGGCGCTGCTCACGCCGGGGAGCCTGGCGATCATCGCGGCGTCCTTCCACCCCGACGACCGCGCCCGCGCGGTCGGCGCCTGGTCGGGCCTCGGCGGGGTCGCCGGCGCCGCCGGGCCGTTCCTCGGCGGCTGGCTCGTGGGCACCGTGGGCTGGCGCGGGGTGTTCCTCGTCAACGTCCCCCTCGTCGCCGTGGTCGTCGCCGTGGCGCTGCGGCACGTCCCCGAGACGCGGGACCCCGGGGCCGACGGCCGCCTCGACGTCCCCGGCGCGGTCCTCGGCGCGCTGGGCCTCGGCGGGGTCACGTACGCGCTCGTCGCCGCCGGCGAGCAGGGCTGGTCGCCGGCGGTGGCGGCGTCGGGGGCGGCGGGCGCCCTCGCCCTGGCGGCGTTCGTCGTCGCCGAGCGGCGCGGCCGCTCGCCGATGGTCCCGCCGGGCCTCTTCGCCTCCCGGCAGTTCACGGCGACGAACGCCGCCACCGCGGCCGTGTACGCCGCCCTCGGCGCCGTCTTCTTCCTCCTCGTCCTGCAGCTGCAGGTGGTGAGCGGCTTCTCCCCGCTCGCCGCGGGCACCGCGCTGCTGCCGGTGACGGCCGTGATGCTCGTCGGGTCGGCCCGCGCCGGCGCGCTCGCCCAGCGCACCGGCCCGCGCCTGCCCATGACCGCCGGCCCGCTGGTGGCGGCCGGCGGGCTGCTGCTCCTGCTGAGGGTGGGCCCGGGCGCCGGCTGGGTGGGCGACGTGCTGCCCGCCGCGCTGCTGCTCGGCCTCGGCCTGACGCTCACCGTCGCCCCGCTGACGGCGGCGGTCCTCGCCGCGGCGCCGGCCGAGCACGCCGGCGTCGCCTCGGGGGTCAACAACGCGGTGGCGCGGGCGGCGCAGCTGCTCGCCGTCGCGGTCGTGCCGCTCGCGGCCGGGCTCGGCGAGGGCGCGTACGGCGACCCGGCCCGCTTCGACGCCGGCTTCCGCGTCGCGATGGTCCTCAGCGCCGGGCTCATGGTCCTCGGCGCGCTGGTCTCGGCGGCCTTCGTGCGCGGGGGCGCGGCGGGCGCCCCGCTCCCGGCCCCCGCGGGCCCGGCGCCGGCGGAGCAGCCGGCCCCGGTGCCGTCGGCCCCGGTGCCGTCCCCGCGCTCGCACTGCGCGGTCGACGGCCCGCCGCTGCTCGAGCGCGAGGAGCGCCCGTCCCGGCCGTGATCCGTTTCCGGTCGTGCACCAGCGGGCACTCCGCGCCGGTGGGAGCGACGAGCGCGGGCGCGCGGCAGCGGGGCACCGACGAGGGCGGCACGCCGCTGCGGCGCGCCATCTCGGGGCGGCTGCTCTACCTCTTCATCCTCGGCGACGTGCTCGGCGCGGGCGTGTACGCGCTCGCCGGCGAGGTCGCGGCCGAGACGGGCGGCGCGGTCTGGGTGCCGCTGCTCGTCGCGCTGCTGCTCGCGCTGCTGACCGCGGCCTCGTACGCCGAGCTGGTCACCAAGTACCCCCGCGCCGGCGGCGCGGCGGTGTTCGCCCAGCGCGCGTACGGCCGCCCGCTCGTCTCCTTCCTCGTCGGCTTCTGCATGCTGGCGGCCGGCGTGACGAGCGTCGCCGGCCTCGCGCTGGCCTTCGGCGGCGACTACCTCGGCGCCTTCGTCGACCTGCCGCCGGTGCCGGTCGCGCTCGTGTTCCTGCTGGCCGTCGGCCTGCTCAACGCCCGCGGCATCAAGGACTCCCTCGCCGCGAACGCCGTCATGACGGTCGTCGAGGTGACCGGCCTGGTCGTCGTGGTGGTGCTCGGCGCGATGGTCGTGGCGGGCGGCGACGGCGACGTCGGGCGCGTCACGGAGTTCCGCGAGGGCACGAGCGCCGGCGGCGCGGTCCTCGCCGGCGCGGTGCTGGCCTTCTACTCCTTCGTCGGGTTCGAGACCTCGGCCAACGTCGCGGAGGAGACGCAGGACCCGCGGCGCGCGTTCCCCCGCGCGCTCTTCCTCGGCCTGGGGACGGCCGGCCTGCTCTACGTCCTCGTCGGGCTCGCGGCGTCCGCGGCCGTGCCCACCGACGAGCTGGCGGGGTCGACCGGCCCGCTGCTGCAGGTCGTCGAGGCCGCGGGCACCGGCCTGCCGCCGGAGGTGTTCAGCGCCGTCGCGCTCGTCGCCGTGGCCAACGGGGCGCTGCTCACGTCGATCATGGCGAGCCGGCTGGCGTACGGGATGGCCGTCGAGGGCCTGCTCCCCCGCCCGCTGGCCCGGGTGCTGCCGGGCCGGCGCACCCCCGGCGTCGCCATCGCGGCCACGCTCGCCGTCTCCATGGCCCTGGCGCTGACCGGCGACCTCGCCGAGCTCGCCGCGACGGTCGTCCTGCTCCTGCTCGTCGTCTTCATCAGCACGAACGTCGCGGTGCTCGTCCTGCGCCGCCAGCCGGTGGACCACGACCACTTCCGCACCCCCACTGCGCTGCCGGTGCTGGGCGTCGCCTCGTGCGTGCTGCTGCTCTTCCAGCAGGAGGGCGGGGTGTGGCTGCGCGCCGGCCTGCTCCTGCTCGCCGGCCTCGCGCTCTACGGGCTGCAGCGGGCGCTCGGCGGGGGCCGCGCGGCCGCGGGCCGCGGGGCCGCCTGACGGGGCCGGGCCGCGGGAGCCGTACGGGTCGGCAGCGGCCCGCAAGGGGTGGGCCGGACGGCGCGGTGACGGGTCCGGACGGGTCGCGCTGCCGGCTCGTACGGGTGCGCGGCGGCCCCGGGGCCGTACCGTGGTCGCGCCCGGCGGACCCGCGCCCCGGCCGGGCGGGACGGGACGGCGCGGCAGGAGGAGGAGCCGATGCCCGACGGGCAGGCCGAGCGGCGCGGGCTGGCGGCCCTGCGCCGGCTCCACCGCGTCGGCGCCGCGCTGCGCTCCCCCGCCGGGCTGGACGAGACCATGCAGGCGGTGGTCGACGGGGTGGTCGACGCGCTCGGGTTCGGCGTGGCGGTGGCCAACGTCCGGCAGGCCGACGGCTCCTTCCGCGTCATCGCCGCCGCCGGCCCGGACGACGTGCGCGACACGCTGCTGGGCCACGTGAGCACCGCCGGCTCGTTCGAGGAGGAGTTCGCGGCGGCCGAGGAGTGGGGGCTGCTGCGGTTCGTGCCGCACGACGCGCTGCCCGAGGGCGCGACCGGCTGGGTGCCCGACCTCGAGGTGAGCGACGAGCCCGACGCGTGGCACCCCCTCGACGCGCTCTTCGCCCCGCTGCAGGGCGCCGACGGCGAGCTGCTCGGCATCCTCTCGGTCGACCTGCCGCACGACGGGCGCCGCCCCGGCGCGACCCAGCGCGAGCTGCTCGAGCTGTTCGCCGTGCAGGCGGGGCTCGCGGTGGAGGGGGCCCGGCTGCGCGAGCGGCTGCTCGCCGAGCGCTCCGAGCTGGCGCTGGAGCGGGTGCGCCTCGCCGAGAGCGAGTCGGCCTTCCGCCTCGCCTTCGAGGGCGCCTCCAACGGGATGGCCATCGTCCGGCTCGACGCGCCGGCCCTCGGGGTGCTGGTGCGGGTCAACGCGGAGTACGCCCGCATCCTCGGCGCCCCGCCGCAGGACCTGCCGGGGCGCACCGCGGAGCGCGTGCTGCACCCCGAGGACCACGCGCGGGCGCTCGCCGCCCTGCAGGCGGTCAGCTCCGGGCGGCGCGAGGCCGCGCGCGAGGACCTGCGGGTCGTCCACCCGGACGGGCGCACGGCGTGGGTCCGCTTCCGCTGCTCGGCCCTGAGCCCCGGCGGCGACGGCCGCCGCTTCGGCCTCATCACGGCCGAGGACGTGACGAGCGAGCGCGAGCGCGAGGCCCGGCTGCGGCACCGCGCCGACCACGACGCGCTCACCGGGCTGCCGAACCGCCCGCTGCTGCTGCGCCGGCTCGAGGCCGCGGCGCGCCAGGCCGCGGCGACGACCCGCCCCGGCGCGGTCCTCTTCTGCGACCTCGACGGCTTCAAGCAGGTCAACGACCTGCACGGGCACGCGGCGGGCGACGCGGTGCTGCGCGAGGTGGCGCGCCGGCTGCTCGGCGAGGTGCGCGCCCACGACACCGTGGCCCGGCTCGGCGGCGACGAGTTCGTCGTCGTGGCCGAGGACCTCGACGACGAGGGCGTCGCGCGCGTCGTCGCGCGCCTGCGCTCGGCCGTGGCCCAGCCGCTCGAGGGGCTGCCGGAGCGGGTGACCCTCAGCGTCGGCGTCGCCCGGCTCACCGGCGAGGCGGCGGCCGCCGACCTGCTGGCCGAGGCCGACGCCGCGATGTACCGCGCCAAGCGCGGCCGCGTCGCCGAGGGCGCCACGGGCTAGCCGCGGCGCCCCGGCTCAGGCCGGGTGCAGGACGCTGAGCGCGCCGCGGTGCGGCACGAGCACCGTGCCGCGCACCACCTGGCGCTCGGCCCGCGCCAGCGCCGGGGCCACCCGGATCCGGGCGAGCACCGCGGGCAGCGCGGCGTCGGCGAGCAGCCACGTGAGGGGCTCCCCCAGGCAGCGGCGCGCGCCGCCGCCGAAGGGCAGGTACGCGGCCGCGGGCACCTCGTCGACCACGTGCCGCCCGTCGCGCAGGAAGCGCTCGGGACGCACCTCCTCCGGCGCCTCCCACGCGCGTGGGTCGCGGTGCAGCAGGACGATCGGCGCCGCGGCGACCACCCCGGCCGGCAGGGTGCGCGAGGCCAGCGGGAGGTCGCGCACGAGCACCCGGGCCGCGGTGTGCACCGGCGGGCGCACCCGCAGCACCTCGCTCACGGCCGCGCGCCACCACGCGCCCCCCGGCGCGGACCCCCGCAGGCCCGCGTCGAGCGCGGGCAGCCGCGAGGACCGCTCGAGCACCCAGGCCAGGCCGGCGGCGGGCGGCTCCTGCCCGGCCATGGTCAGCGGCAGGAGCTGGTCGACGGCGTCCCCGACCCCGAGCGCGTCGTCGGCGAGCAGGGCCCCCACGGCGCCGCCGCCCGCACGACCGGCGGCGCGCCGCGCGCGCACCTCGTCGGCGAGCAGCCTGCGGGCGGCCGCGCTGCGCTGCGCGAAGGCGGCCCGGGCCGCGGCCTGCACGAGGGGCCCGGCCTGCTGGCCGGGGACCGGCGTCGGCGGGTTGCCGGGCGTCCACAGCATGCGCTGCACCGCCCCGGCCAGGGCCCGCGCCCGCCCCGGGTCCTCGACGCCGAGCACGAGGCGGACGAAGACGTCGTCGCAGAGCGCCCGCACCCGGGGCAGCAGGCGGGTCGGGCGCCCCGTCGGCCAGGACGCGGCGTGCTCCGCGGCGAGCGCGGCGACCCGCGGGGCCAGCCCCTCGAGCGCGGCCGGGACGAACGCGGCGGCCACGCGCGCCCGCGCCTCGCGGTGCGCGGCCCCGTCCCCGCCGAGCACGGAGCGCTCGGACACCATGCCGAGCAGGCCCTGGCGGGCGCGGCCGGCCTGCCCCGTGCCGGGGTCGGCGTCGAGGACCCGCCGCGCGTCCTGCGGGTCGCAGCACTCCACGAGCGTCCCCGCGAGGAGCAGGCGCACGGTGACCAGGTCGCCGTACCGGTCACGGGCCCGCTGCAGCGTGCCGAGCGGGTCGCGGTGGAACGCGACGGTCTGCACGGCCGCCGGTGCACGGGGGCCGGGCGGCAGCTCCCCGGGCGCGTACGGCTCCCGGCTCGGGCCGGCCGGCGGGCCGGCGGTGCGCGCCGGGGTGGGCGTCGGGGCGGGCGGCGGGGCGCTCATGGGGTCCCGCTGCCCGCTGCGGCGGGCGCGACGCATCCACGGGGGCCCCTGCGGCGGAAGGAGGGGTGGCAGGGCGGTACCGCCCCGCCGCACCGCACCGTCCCTCGAGGAAGAGGCCCGTCGATGCCCCTGACCCGCCCCCTGGCCCGCACCGCCGCCGCGCTGGCCGCCGGCGCCGCCCTTACCGCGTCCGCGCTCGCCGCCGCCCCCGCCGCGTCGGCCGCCCCGGACCGCTCCCTGGCCGCGCTCCTCACGAGCGACGGCGACCGCTTCGACCGCGACGGGCACGACTTCGACGTGCTCACCGAGGCGGTGCTCGCCGTGCTCGAGGCCAAGCCGGACTCTCCCGTCGGCGTGCTCGCCGACGACTCCGTGCGCCTCACCGCGTTCCTGCCCGACGACCAGGCCTTCAAGGCCCTCGTGCGCGACCTCGGCGGGCGCGCGGGCACCGAGGAGCGCACCTTCGAGTCCGTCGCCGCCCTCGGCATCGACACCGTCGAGCAGGTCCTGCTCTACCACGTGGTGCCCGGCGCGACGATCCGCGGGCGCCAGGCCCTGCAGGCCGACGGGGCGACGCTCGAGACGGCGCTGCCCGGAGCGACGCTCGGCGTGCGCGTGCCGTACCGGGGCGTCGACCTCGTGCGCCTCGTCGACGCCGACCCCACGGACCGCGACGCCTGGGTCGTCGACCCCGACGTCGCCCCGCGCGGTCGGCAGGCCGCGCACGCCATCTCGCTGGTGCTGCGGCCGGCCGACCTCTGAGCGGCCGAGCGTCGGCGCCCGGCGGTGCTGCCACCCTCCCGCCGGGCGCCGGCCCCAGCGCGGGCCCCGGCCCGACCCCCGTACGGGCCTCAGGCCCCGGCTGACCGCGCGCGCCCCCGCAGGGGCGCTCCCCCGGCCCCCGCCCGCACCGCGGCGGCCGCCCGGCCCGGGCGCCGCCCGGCGAGCGCCCAGGCCGCGAGGACGAGCACGACGCCCCCGACGGCGTCGAGGACCCAGTGGTTCGCCGTGGCGACGACGACGGCGGTGACGAGCAGCGGGTAGCCGAGCGCGACGGTGCGCTGCCACCGCCGGCGCAGCAGCGGCGCCACGGCGAGGGCGCACCACAGCGCCCACCCGACGTGCATCGAGGGCAGCGCCGCGTACTGGTTGGTGAGCTCGCCCATGCCGGCCGGGGCGCTCGCGGCGGACCCCCACCAGCCGACGTCGGCCGTGGCCGCGAGGCTGTCCGTGTAGCCGGGGAGCAGCCGCGGCGGCGTCGTCGGCACGGCCACGTAGCAGGCGAGGGCGACGAGGGTCGCCCCGAGCAGGGCGCGCCGCGCCCGCCGGTAGTGCTCCGGCCGCCGCCACCACAGCAGCGCCAGGACGGCCGCGGTGACCACGTAGTGAGCGCTCGCGTAGACCCCCGCCGCGGCGACCTCGAGCGCGGGCCGCGCGCCGAGCCAGGCGTTGGCGGCCGCCTCGACGTCCAGGCCGACCGCCCGCTCCCACGCGAGCAGCCGCTGGGCGGTCGCGTCCGCCTCGCCGACGTCGTCGGGGGCGGCGAGGCGCGCGAGCGAGTACGCCCCCCACAGCGCGACGAGCAGCAGCAGCTCGACCGCACCCCGGGCCGGGGCCCGCCGGCGCGCGGCGGGCGCGGCGGGCGCCGTGAGGACCGGACGGGTCCGCGCGGCCGGCAGCTCGGCGACCGGCAGGGCGGCGGGCGGGCAGCTCGTGCTCACGGGGTCCTCCTCGGGTCGGCGCCTCGACGCTAGGCCCGCGGGGGGCAGCGGAACATCGGTCGTGAGGCGGGTCCAGGGACATCTCCGGGAGGACCCTGAGACCCCCCGGGACCGACCCCGGTACCGGTCCGGCCGGGGCGCGCTCCTCCTCCCGTCGAGCCACCGGGCCCGCCCGCTGATACGCCCGTCACCGCCCCCGACCACTGCCCTCGCGCAGAGTCACCGGTGCCGCCGGCCCGGCCACCGTGCCGCGAGACAGCGCTTCCCATCGCGCCCCGCGGACCCCCACCGGGACCCCCGGGTCCCGCAGAAGGCGCCCTTCTAGCGGCTAGATCGCCAGAAGGGCGCCTTGTGCGCGAACGGGCGGCGCCACCGGGACCCCCGGGTCCCGCAGAAGGCGCCCCTGTGGCCACTAGATCGTCAGAAGGGCGCCTTCTGCGGTTCCCCGGGAGCCGCAGCGGCGGGCACGAGCGACGCGCGCTCAGCCCCGCGGCGGCGCGGTGCTCTCGCGCACCACGAGCTCGGTGGCGAGCTCGACGCGGGGGTTGTCGGCCTGCTCGCCGCGCGCGAGGCCGAGGACGGTGCGCGCGGCGAGGGCGCCCATCTCGGCGAGGGGCTGGCGGACGGTGGTGAGCGGGGGCGAGGCCCAGGCGGCGAGGGCGAGGTCGTCGAAGCCGACGACGCTGACGTCCTCGGGCACCCGCAGCCCGCGCCGGCGCACGGCCTCGTACACGCCGAAGGCCATCTGGTCGCTCGAGGCGAACACCGCGGTGGGCGGGTCGGCGAGGTCGAGCAGCTCCTCGCCCGCGCGGAACCCCGAGTCCTGGTAGAAGTCGCCGTCGCGCACGAGCGCCGGGTCGACGGCCACGCCCGCCGACTCGAGCCCCGCGCGGTAGCCGTCGAGGCGGGCCCGGCTGCAGAGCACCTGCATCGGCCCGGTGACGAAGCCGATGCGCCGGTGCCCGAGCCCGACGAGGTGCTGGGTGGCCGAGAGCCCGCCGGCCCAGTTGGTGGCACCGATGGTGGGCACGTCGAGCGGCGGGAGCCCGGCGGGGTCGACGACGACGGCGGGCACGTGGATGCGCCGCAGGTCGGCGTGCACCGACGGGGCGAGCTCGGAGGTGACGATGATGACGCCGTCGGTGGCGCGGGCGCTGACGTTGTCGAGCCACTGGCGGGCGGAGCTGGTGCGCCGGTGGATGGCGCTCACCACGACGCCGTTGCCCGCGGCGTGCGCCACGTCCTCGACGCCGCGGATGATCTCGACCGCCCAGGGGCTGTCGAGGTCGTTGAAGACGAGGTCGACGAGGCCGGAGCCGGCGGGGCCGTCGGGGCGGGGCAGGCGCTTGCGGTAGCCGTGCTCGCGCAGCAGCTCCTCGATGCGCTCCCGGGTGCCCGGCGCGACGTCGGCGCGCCCGTTGACGACGCGCGACACGGTGGGCACGGAGACCCCCGCCACGCGCGCGATCTCGGTGATCGTCACGCCGCGCGAGCGCTCGTCGGCCACGGCCCCTCCTCTCGACCGGACCACCCTACGGCCGGTCGCGCCCGGCCGTGGCCGGGCGGGCGAGGTGCCGCCGCGCGGTGCGGGGAGGTCCGTCACGCGCCGGGGCGGGGCGCCACGAGGTCGCGCACCCCCGCGTAGCGCGCGCGCACGGACGGTGCCGGGTCGGCCTCGTACCGCTGCTCGGCGGTGGACGCCCACGCCGGCGGCGCCCCGGCGCCGGAGAGCGCCCAGGCCGCCTGGCGGGCCGCGCCGTCGGCGACGTACTCGCCCGGCTCGGGCACGACGACGGGCACGCCGAGCACGGACGGCGCGATGCGCCGCACGGCCTCGGAGCGGGCGCCGCCGCCGACGAGCAGCACGCGCCCGACCGTGGCGCCCTGCGCGACGAGCGCGTCGAGGCCGTCGGCCAGCCCGCAGAGCAGACCCTCGACGGCGGCCCGGGCGAGGTGCGCGGGGGTGGACGTGCCGAGCTGGAGCCCGTGCACGGCGCCTGTGGCGTCCGGCCGGTCCGGCGTGCGCTCCCCCTCGAGGTACGGCACGACGACCAGCCCGTCCGCGCCGGCGGGCGCCGCCAGCGCCAGCCGGGACAGCTCCGCGTGGTCGACGCCGAGCAGGCGCGCGGTCGCGTCGAGCACGCGCGCCGCGTTGAGGGTGCAGACGAGCGGCAGGAAGCGACCGGTGGCGTCGGCGAAGCCGGCGACCGCGCCCGACGGGTCGGCGGCCGGCACGTCGGCGACGGCGCTGACCACGCCTGAGGTGCCGATGGACACGACGACGTCGCCCGGCCCGGCCCCGAGGCCGAGCGCCGCGGCGGCGTTGTCGCCCGAGCCGGGCCCGAGGACGGCGCCGCCGGGGGTGGTGCCGGCGCGCTCGGCGGGCCCGAGGACCCGCGGCAGCACGGCCCCGTGCCCCAGGGCGCGCTCGACCAGGTCCGTCCGGTACGACCCGCTCGCGGCGGACCAGTAGCCCGTCCCGCTGGCGTCGCCGCGGTCCGTGACGAGCGCGTCGAGGCCCGGGGCGCCGGCGAGGCGGTGGGTGAGCCAGTCGTGCGGGAGGCAGACCGCGGCCGTGCGGGCCGCCGCCGCGGGCTCGTGCTCGGCGAGCCAGCGCAGCTTGGTCACCGTGATCGACGCGACGGGCACGACGCCGACCGCGTCGGCCCAGGCCGCGCCGCCCCCGAGCTCGGCCACGAGGTCGCGGGCCGCGCCGGCCGAGCGGGTGTCGTTCCACAGCAGGGCGGGGCGCACGACCTCGCCGGCCTCGTCGAGGCAGACCATCCCGTGCTGCTGCCCGCCGACGGCCACCGCCGCGACGTCGTCCAGGCCGCCGGCGGCGGCGACCGCGGCGTCGAGCGCCTCGCCCCACGCCCCGGGGTGCACCTCGGTGCCGTCGGGGTGCGGCGCGCGGCCCTCACGGACCAGGGCGCCGGTGGCCGCGTCGCGGACGACGACCTTGCAGGACTGGGTCGAGGAGTCGACGCCCGCGACGAGGACGGGGCCGCTCACTTGCCGAAGCCCGCGGTGAGGCCGCCGAGCAGGAAGCGCCGCCCGAGGAGGTAGACCGCGAAGATCGGCAGCACCGACAGCGTCACCGCCGCGAGCAGGCCCGGCACGTTGGTGCCGAACTGCCCCTGGAAGTTCCACAGGCCGAGCGTCAGCACGCGGGTCGACTGGGACTGGGTGAGCACGAGCGGGAAGAGGAAGCCGTTCCACGCGGTGAGGGCGGTGAAGACCGACACGGTGACGACGGCGGGGCGGGCCAGCGGCAGCACGAGGCTGACGAGCACCCGGAACGGGCCGGCCCCGTCGACCGCCTGCGCCTCGTAGAGCTCGCGCGGCACGTCGCGCAGGCTGTTGGTCAGCACCAGCGTCGCCACGGGCAGGGCGAACGCGGCCGTCGGCAGGATGATCGCGAGCAGGGTGTCGTAGAGCCGCAGCTGCGTGATCATCAGGTACACCGGGATGATCGTCGCCTGCGCCGGGATGGCCAGGCCGATGAGCAGCATCGAGAAGCCGCGCTGGACGAAGGGGCTGGCGCTGCGCGCGACCGCGTACGCCGCCGGCAGGGCCAGCGCGACGACGAGGGCGACCGTCCCGCCGGTGACGACGATGTTGTTGAAGAGGTAGCGGCCGAAGCCGCCCTCGAGCACCGTGCGGTAGTTCTCCAGCGTCGGCGCGTCCGGGATCGACAGCGGGCTCTCGGCCAGGTAGTCCGAGCGCCGGCGCAGGCTCGAGGAGACGAGGTAGTAGAGCGGCACCGCCACGAGCAGGAACCACAGCGCGGCGAAGAGCCCGGCGACGACGTTGGGGCGCTGGCGGGTGACGCGGCGCCGGCGGCGGGGGGCGTCGCCGACGGCCGCGGTGGCCGCCGGGGGCATCCCGACGTTCGGGACGGTCATGCGCCCTCCTGCTGGCTGCTCATGTCGCGGAAGCCGGTGGCCCGGGTGACGACGAGGGAGAGGATGGCGCCGAGGACGAGCAGCAGCACCGCGATGGCGCTGGCGTAGCCGAACTCGAAGCCGCTGAAGCCCGTCGTGTACATGTACAGCGGCGCGATGCGCGTCGCCGTGCCCGGTCCGCCGTTGGTGAGGATGAGGACGGTGTCGAAGGTCGTCAGCGAGCCGACGAGCATGAGGATCGACGACGTGATGACCGTGTAGCGCAGCTGCGGCAGCGTGATGGTGAGGAACTGCTGCACGCGCCCGGCGCCGTCGATCGTGGCGGCCTCGTAGAGCGAGGCGGGGATGCCCCGGGCCGCCGACTGGTAGAGCAGCGTGTGGAACGGGACGTACTGCCAGGTGAGGACGAACACCACGGCGTAGATCGCGAGCGAGGCGTCGCCCAGCGGGTTGAGCCCGCCGCCGAGCAGCTCCGGCAGGGTCCGCAGCACGCCGAAGTTCGGGTCGAGCAGCGCCTGCCACAGCAGCGCGATGGCCGCGGTGGACAGGAGCAGGGGCAGGAAGAAGAGCGAGGACAGCACGGCCCGGTTGCGCTGCGGGCCGGCCGCCCAGACCCCGATCAGCAGGGCGATCGGGGTCTGGACGGCCCACGACAGCACGGTGAGGGCGAGCGTGCGCAGCAGCGACGCGCGCACCTCCGGGTCCTCGACGAGCCGGGACCAGTTGCCCGCGCCGCTCACCGCGGGGGTGCCGAAGCCGCCCCAGTCGGTGAAGCTCAGGTACACGACCAGCAGCATCGGCAGCAGCGCGAACGCCGCGAAGAAGCCGAAGGCCGGGACCGCGTACCACGCGGAGGGCTGGTGCCCCTGCAGGGCCGGGCGGCGCCCGCCCGGGCGGCCGCGGCGCGACCGGTCGGTCGCCCCGCTGCCCGGGCGGCGCAGCGCCGAGGTGGTGCTCGCCATCGAGGTGTCCTCCCGTACGGACGTCAGGTGCTGCTGGGGAGCCGCGTCGTCAGCTCGACATCGCCTGGACGAAGCCCTCCGGCGTCTGGTCGCCGAGGAAGAGCTTCTGCAGCTCGGTGAGCATCTCCGTCGCCTGGGCCGCGGGGAGGTCCTGGTCCCAGGAGAGCTGGAAGCTCGGCGCGCCCTCGACGAGGTCGTAGACCCACGTCGTGTAGTCCGCGTTGTCGGCCTGCTCGAGCTTCTCGCGCACGCCCTGCACCGCGGGCACGTCGCCGGCGGCGATGAGGTCGTCGACGTACTGCTCGTCGTCGAGGGCCGTGGCGACGAACTGCTGCGCGGTCTCCTTGGCGTCCGAGGACTCGGCCACCGAGTAGAAGTTCGTCGGGTTGCCGACGACGTTGGCGGGGTCGCCCTCGCCGCCCTCGACGGCCGGGAAGGCCACGTAGCCGAGGTCGCCGCGCTCGACGAACTCGGGGCTCTGGCCGAGCTGGTTCACGTACTCCCACGAGCCCATGAGGTGCATGGCCGCGCGGCCCTGCGCCAGGAGCGTCGACGCGCCGCCGACGTCGTAGCCGACGCTCGCGAAGTCCGAGCCGAAGGCGCCGCGGTCGACGAGCTCGCGGATGCGGGTCATGGCCTCGAGGACCGCGGGGTCCTCCCACGCGCCGGGCTCGCCGTCGCGTATGGCCTGGAAGACCTCGGGGCCGCCGATGCGGTCGAGGAGGTACTCCGCCCACATGAGCTCGGTCCAGGACTGCGACCCGGCGAGCGCGATGGGGGTGATGCCCTGGGCCTTGAAGGTGTCGACGAGGGTCAGGAGCTCCTCGTACGTCTCCGGCGGCTGGACGCCGGCCTCCTCGAAGACCGCCTTGTTGTAGTAGAGCGCGACGGGCTGCACGCCGCGCATCGGGACGCCGTAGTACTTGCCGTCGAGCTGGGCCGCCTCGAGGACGCTGGGGATGAAGGCCTCGTCGAGCCCCTCCTCCTCGACCGTCGCCGTGAGGTCCGCGACCTGGCCGGCGTCGACGTACTCCTTGAGGTTGCCGCCGCCCCAGTTGAAGAACACGTCGGGGGCGTTCGGCGAGCCCAGCGCCACGCGCAGGCGCTGCTTGTACGGGTCGTTGCCGAAGGTCTCGAGCGAGGCGTCGCCGCCGTCGCCCTCGCTGAAGCGCTCCACCGACGACTGCTCGATGGGGTTCAGCACCGTGTCCTGCAGCGCCCACACCTGGATCGCGTCGCCGCCGCCCTCCCCGCCGCCGGCCCCGGCCGGGCCGGACGAGCCGCACGCGGCGAGGGCGACCGCCAGGGCCGCGCTGCCGGTGGCGAGCAGGAGGCGCTTCCTCGGTCCGCCTGTCATGACACCGCCGTCCTTCGAATGCTTGTCGGAACTTCTCGATAAGTTCTCGGTGGCTCGGGACGCTAGAGGCCCCCCGCCACCCCTGTCAACGGGTCGAGACCGCTTCGTTGCCGAGCCGTTTCCGGGCTCGCCGCAGGTGGACGCAGGGTGACGGCAGCCCCTGGACTTCCGGAGTTCTTTCGATAAGGTTCCGCAAGGCGACGGCCCCGCCGCCGCCGGACGACGCCCCCGTCGTCCCCTCGACGCACACCCACCACCCCGGCCGGCGCGGGAGGAGGCACCGATGACGACGACGCCCGCGGCGCCCGCCCGGCGCCCGACGCTGGCGCGCGTCGCCGCGGCCGCCGGGGTGTCCCTGCCCACCGTCTCCAAGGTGCTCAACGGCAAGGACGACGTCGCGCCCGCGACCCGCGCCCGGGTGCAGCGGGCGCTCGACGACCTCGCGTACGTCCCCGTCGGCGGGCGCCGCCCCGCCGCGCGCCCGCTCGTCGACCTCGTCTTCACCGCCCTGGACAGCCCCTGGGCGGTCGAGGTCCTGCGCGGGGTCACCGACAGCGACCTCGACGTCGTCGTGTCCTCGGTCGCCGGCGCCCCCGACCCCGGGCGCTGGGCGCGCTCGCTGCTCGCCCGGGGGCGCAGCGGGGCCATCGCGGTCACCTCGCAGCTGGGCCCCGAGGACCGCCGCGCCGTCCAGCGCGCCGGGCTGCCGCTCGTCGTCATCGACCCGGTGGACCTGCCCGACCCCGGGCTGCCGAGCGTCGGCGCCACGAACTGGGCCGGCGGGCTCGCCGCCACGGAGCACCTCGTCGGGCTGGGGCACCGGCGGGTCGCCGTCATCGGGGGGCCGCAGGCGCACTGGTGCAGCCGGGCGCGGGTCGACGGCTACCGCGCGGCGCTGGAGCGCGCGGGCCTGCCCGTCGACCCGGCGCTGGTGCGCCACGGCGACTTCCACCACGAGGGCGGGCACGCGCGGGCCCTGGAGCTGCTCGCCCTGCCCGACCCCCCGACGGGGATCTTCGCGGGCAGCGACGAGCAGGCGCTCGGGGTGCTCGAGGCCGCCCGCTCGCTCGGCCTGTCGGTGCCGCGCGACCTCAGCGTCGTCGGCTTCGACGACCTCCCGGTGGCGCGCTGGTCCGCGCCGCCGCTCACCACCGTCCGCCAGCCCCTGGCCGAGATGGGCCGCACGGCCGCCCAGATGCTCCGCGCGCTCGTCGAGCGCCGCGAGCTGGACAGCCGGCGCGTCGAGCTCGCCACGTCCCTCGTCGTGCGGTCCTCGACCGCCGCTCCCCGCAGAACCCAGGAGACACCGTGACCGTCGCCGACCGCCGCCCCCTCGAGGGCCAGGGCGCCCCCAGCGAGGCGGAGCGCGCCGTGTGGCGCGACCCCGCGCGCCCCGTCGACGAGCGGGTCGCCGCCCTCCTCGCCGCCATGACGCTCGAGGAGAAGCTCGCGCAGCTCTGGGGCGTGTGGGTGGGCATCGGCGAGGGCGAGGAGGTCGCGCCGAACCAGCACGAGTTCTCCGAGCCGCTGCCGCCGTGGGACGAGCTGACCCGCCACGGGCTCGGCCAGCTCACCCGGGTCTTCGGCACGGCGCCGGTGGAGCCGCTCACGGCCGCCCGGACCCTGGCCCAGACCCAGCGCGACCTCGTGGAGCGCACCCGCCTCGGCATCCCCGCGGTGTCGCACGAGGAGTGCCTCACCGGCCTCACCGCCTGGCAGGCGACCGTCTTCCCCACCGCCCTCGCGTGGGGCGCGGCCTTCGACCCGGCGACCGTGGAGCGCATGGCCGCCGCCATCGGCGCCCAGATGCGCGACCTCGGCGTCCACCAGGGCCTCTCGCCGGTGCTCGACGTCGTCCGCGACTACCGCTGGGGCCGCTGCGAGGAGACCGTCGCCGAGGACCCGCACCTCGTCGCCGCGGTGGGCTCCGCGTACGTCCGGGGCCTGGAGTCCGCCGGCATCGTCGCGACGCTCAAGCACTTCGCCGGGTACGCCGCCTCGCGCGCCGGGCGCAACCACGCGCCGGTCTCCATGGGCCCGCGCGAGTACGCCGACGTGGTGCTGCCGCCGTTCGAGGCGGCGCTGCGCGAGGGCGGCGCCCGCTCGGTCATGGCGTCGTACGCCGACGTCGACGGCGTCCCGCCCCACGCCGACCCGCGGCTGCTGACCGGCCTGCTGCGCGAGCAGTGGGGCTTCGCCGGCACGGTCGTCGCCGACTACTTCGGGGTGAGCTTCCTGGAGTCGATGCACGGCGTCGCCGGCTCGACCGGCGAGGCGGCCGCGCTCGCGCTGGCCGCCGGCGTCGACGTCGAGCTGCCGACGGTGCGCGGGTACGGCGCCCCGCTCGCCGAGCGGGTCCGCAGCGGCGAGGTCCCCGAGCACCTCGTCGACCGCGCGGTCGCCCGGGTGCTGCGCCAGAAGGTGGAGCTGGGACTGCTCGACGAGGGCTGGTCGCCCGAGGCGCCCGCGGTGGTGCGCGACGCCCCGGTCGACCTCGACCCGCCGCAGGTGCGCGCGATCGCGCGCACGCTGGCCGAGCGCTCGGTCGTGCTGCTGGAGGACCGCGCCGGCGTCCTGCCGCTGGACGCGCCGGGGCGCGTCGCGGTCGTGGGCCCCTGCGCCGACGACGTCTACTCGCTGCTGGGCTGCTACGCCTTCCCGAACCACGTCGGCGTCCAGCACCCCGACGTGCCGCTCGGGGTCGACGTCCCGACCCTGCTCGAGGCGGTGCGCGCGGAGCTGCCGGGCGCGCGGGTCGAGCACGCGGCGGGCTGCGGGCACGCCGGCGACGACCGCTCCGGCATCGCCGCCGCCGTCGAGGCCGCGCAGGGCAGCGACGTGGTGCTCGCGGTGCTCGGCGACCGGGCGGGGCTCTTCGGGCGCGGCACCTCCGGCGAGGGCTGCGACGCGGACGACCTCGCGCTGCCGGGCGTGCAGGGCGAGCTGCTGGACGCCCTGCTCGCGACCGGGCGGCCCGTGGTGCTCGTGCTGCTGACCGGCCGCCCCTACGCCCTCGGCGCCTACGCGGACCGCCTCGCCGCGGTCGTCCAGGCGTTCTTCCCCGGCGAGGAGGGCGCGCCGGCCGTCGCGGGCGTGCTCTCGGGCCGGGTGAACCCGTCCGGCCGCCTGCCCGTGCAGGTGCCCCGCACCCCCGGCGGCCAGCCGGGCACCTACCTGCACCCGGTGTACGGTGGGCGCACCGACGTCAGCGCCAGCGACCCGACGCCGCTCTTCCCGTTCGGCCACGGCCTGTCCTACACGTCGTTCGCCTACGAGGACCTCGAGGTCGACCGGACGGCCTCCACGGACGGCGCTTTCCAGGTCGCGTGCACGGTCCGGAACACCGGCGGCCGGCGGGGCGCCGAGGTCGTGCAGCTCTACCTGTCCGACCCCGTGGCCTCGGTCGCGCGCCCGCTGCGCGAGCTCGTCGGCTTCGCCCGCGTCGAGCTCGACCCGGGCGAGGCCGTGCGCGTCGAGCTCGAGGTCCACGCGGACCGCACCTCGTTCACCGGTCCCGACCTGCGCCGCCGGGTCGAGCCCGGGGCCCTGCGGGTGCTGGTCGGCGCGTCGAGCGAGGACGTGCGCCTCGAGGGCACCGTCGAACTCGTGGGCCCGCTGCGCCACGTGGGGCACGACCGAGTGCTCACGACGCCGGTGCGGGTGCAGGCCCTCCCCCGCGGCTGACCGCTGCGGGCAGGGCGCGGGCGAGGCGGCGCACCGCCTCGCGGAGCCGGTCCGGCGGCTGGGCGGCGTAGCCCAGCACCAGACCGGGCGGCCCGGGTCGCACCCGGTGCCAGGACAGCGGTTGCACGAGCACGCCCTCCTGCCGGGCACGGTCCGTGGCGTCCACGTCGTCCACGCCCTCGGGCAGCAGCAGGAGCACGTGCAGCCCGGCGGCGACGCCCTCGACGCGCGTCGCCGGGAGGTGCTCGCGCGCGGCGGCGACCACGGCGTCGCGCCGGGCGCGCTGGCGGCCGCGGACCAGGCGCAGGTGGCGCTCGTACGCCCCGGACGCCAGCAGCCGGGCCAGCACGAGCTGGGCGAGCGCGGGGCTGCCGAGGTCGCTGGCGTGCCGGGCGGCGACGAGGTCGGGGAGCAGGTGCCGGGGCGGCACGAGCCAGCCGAGCCGCATCCCCGGCGCGAGCGTCTTCGACGTGCTGCCGCAGTGCGCCACGCGGTCCGGCGCCGAGGGCTGCAGCGCCGGCACCGGCGGGCGGTCGTACCGGTGCTCGGCGTCGTAGTCGTCCTCGAGCACCAGCCCGCCGCCGGCCGCCCAGGCGAGCAGGTCGCGCCGCCGCTGCGGCGCCAGCAGCACCCCGGTCGGGAACTGGTGCGCCGGTGTGAGCAGCGCGG
This sequence comes from Vallicoccus soli, assembly GCF_003594885.1. Lineage (NCBI taxonomy): Bacteria > Bacillati > Actinomycetota > Actinomycetes > Motilibacterales > Vallicoccaceae > Vallicoccus > Vallicoccus soli. Next base: position 155,357 of record NZ_QZEZ01000004.1, on the reverse strand, counting down.
CGCGCGCCCCCGAGGCGGCCAGCGCCGCGACGTCCACCCCGTCGGCGTCGACCGCCACGGGGACGGGGTCCAGGCCCCAGTGCGCCACCTCCTCGCGGGCCCCGCGCGAGCCGGGGTCCTCGACGGCCATGGCGCGGGCGCCGCGGGCCCGCAGCACCTGGCACACCAGGGCGATGGCCTGCGCGACGCCCGCGACGACGAGCACGTCGTCGGGGTCGGCCCGCACGCCCCGGTGCCGGGCCAGCCACCCGACGACCTCGCGCCGGAGCGGGGCGCTGCCCTGCGGGTCGCCGTACCCGAGGTCGTGCGACCCCGCGCCCGCCAGCACCTCGCGCTCGGCCCGCAGCCAGGCGGCGCGGGGGAAGGCGGACAGGTCGGGCACGCCCGGGCTCAGGTCGAGCTCGACGTCCGGCGGCAGCAGCGCGGCGGGCACCGGCAGGGCCGGGCGGGGCACGTGCGCGGGGCGCGCCGCCGGCGGTGCCGGGAGCGGGCGGGCGCCGGTCGGCAGGGCGGCGACGACGGTTCCGGTGCGGCGCCGGGCGAGCACCAGCCCCTCGTCGGCGAGCCGCCGGTAGGCCTCCACGACGACCCCGCGCGAGACGCCCAGCTCGCCGGCGAGCGCCCGGGTCGGCGGCAGGTGGTCCCCCGCGGTGAGCCGCCCGTCCTGGACCGCCGCGCGCACGGCGTCGCACAGCCACGCGGTGAGCCCGCCGGGCGGGGCCGCCGACGGGTCGAGGTGCAGGAAGTCGGTGCCCGCCACTGGTCCACCCCGCTCGCACGCCGCTGGCCCTGTCCGCAGGACCACCCGCGGGCGAGCATCGCAGCCGTGACCGAGACCGCACCAGCCCCGGCGACGGCCGCCCCCGCCCCCGCCCCCGTCCGCACCACCGGCGCCGTGCTCGCCGGCTCGCTCGCCATGGCCTGCGTGGGCGGCAGCGTCGCCGCGTCGGCCGAGCTGGCCGGCGCGCCGCTGCTCACCGCGCAGGCCCTGCGCTACGCGGCGGCCTGCCTGCTGCTCGTCGTCCTGGCCCGCGCCGCCGGCCGGCCCTTGCACCGCCCGGCCGGGCGGGAGTGGGCCTGGCTGGCGGGGGTCGCGGGCTCGGGGCTGGTGCTCTTCAACGTCGCGCTGGTGCGCGGCGCGGAGCACGCCGAGCCCGCGGTGCTCGGGGTGGCCGTGGCCTGCGTGCCCCTCCTGCTCGCCGCGGCGGGCCCCGTGCTCGAGGGGCGCCGGCCCGCGGCGCGGGTCCTCGCGGCCGCGGCGGCGGTCACCGCCGGTGCCGCGCTCGTGCAGGGGGCCGGGCGCAGCGACGCGACCGGGCTGTCGTGGGCGCTCGTCGTGCTGGGGTGCGAGGCGGGGTTCACCCTGCTCGCGCTGCCGGTGCTGCGCCGGCACGGCCCGTGGGGGGTGTCGGTCCACGCGACGTGGCTCGCCGCCGCCGCCCTCGCCCTGCTCGGCGCCGCCCTCGAGGGGCCCGGCGCCGCGCTGCGCATCGCGCCGCGCGAGGCCGCGGCCCTCGCCTACCTCGCCGTGGCCGTCACGGCCCTGGCGTTCGTGCTCTGGTACGGCTGCGTGGCCCGCCTCGGGGCCGGGCGCGCCGGCCTGCTCACCGGGGTCGCACCGGTCGTGGCCGCGGCTGCCGGCACCGCGCTCGGCGGCCCGGCCCCGCGCCCGCTCGTCTGGCTCGGCACGGCCCTCGTCGCGGCCGGCCTCGCGGCGGGCCTCAGGCCGACGGGGCCAGGGCGCGCACCCGGTCGACGAGCCCGTCGCCGGCCGCCTCGATGAAGCCGCGGGGGTCGGGGCCGGCGTTCTGCAGGACGATGTGGTCGAAGCCCGCGTCGACGTACCCCTGCGCCTTGGCCACGTGCTGGTCCATGTCCGGGCCGCAGGAGAACTGGCCCTTGACGTCCTCGAGGGTCACGGTGCTCGACGCCGCGTCGAAGTTGACGGGGTTGGGCAGCTCGCTCATGACCTTCCAGCCGCTGAGCGCCCAGCGGCTCGTCTCGTGCGCGGCCTCCGCCGCCGACTCGACGTCCGGCGCCCAGGCCAACGGCACCTCCGCGTAGCGCGGGCCGGAGCCGCCGGCCCCCGTGTAGGCCTCGACGAGGTCGCTGCGCGGCTCGGTGGCGAAGAGGCCGTCGCCGAGCTCCGCGGCCAGGCGCGAGGCCATCGGCCCGCCGCTCGCGACGGCGATGACGGGCAGCTGCTCGGGCAGGTCGAAGACCCGTGCGTCCTCGAGCTGGAGGAACTCGCCGTCGTACGACTGGTAGCCGCCCTGCCAGAGCAGCCGGATGATCTCCAGCGCCTCGCGGAGCATCTTGTGCCGGGTGCGCACCGCCGGCCAGCCCGTGCCCACGACGTGCTCGTTGAGCCGCTCCCCCGCGCCGATGCCGAGCGTGAACCGCCCGTCGGAGAGCAGGGCCGTCGTGGCGGCGGCCTGCGCGATGATCGCGGGGTGGTACCGGATGATCGGGCAGGTGACGCCGGTCGCCAGGCCGATGCGCTCGGTGCGCGCGGCCATCGCGCCGAGCATGGTCCAGGTGAAGCCGCTGTGGCCCTGCGACTCCAGCCAGGGGTGGTAGTGGTCGCTGAGCTCGACGAAGTCGAAGCCGGCGCGCTCGGCGAGGACGGTCTGCTCCACCACCTCCGCCGGCGTCAGGGCCTCGGTGGCGAGCTTGTAGCCGACCTCGATCATGCGCGTGCCTCCTGGCGGGGGTGCGGGGTCCACCCGCCTGGCTCCCCGGGGGCCCCGGGCCCGAAACCCGCGCCGGCGGGCCCGGGCCGCGGCGGGGCGCCCGCACGGTCCCGGGCGCGGCCGCCCCGCGGGGCGCGCGCCGTGCGACGATCCCGCAGGACGACGACGCCCGCCCGACGCCTGGAGCAGCCTGTGGCCCCCGACACCACCACCGCCGACGCCGTGGAGCTGGTGCAGCTCCTCGACGACCGGGGCCGCCCGTGCGGCACGGCGCCCAAGGCCGAGGTGCACCACGCGCAGACCCCGCTGCACCTCGCCTTCTCGTGCTGGCTCTTCGACGACGAGGGGCGCACCCTCGTCTCGCGCCGCGCCTGGTCCAAGCGCACCTGGCCGGGCGTCCTCACCAACTCCTTCTGCGGGCACCCCGCCCCCGGTGAGGAGCCGGCCGCGGCCGTGGAGCGCCGGGCGCCGCAGGAGCTCGGCACCCGGGTCGGGGGCGTGCGCGCCCTCCTGCCGGACTTCCGCTACCGCGCGGTCATGGCCGACGGGACCGTGGAGAACGAGGTGTGCCCGGTCTTCTCGGCCCGCCTGCTCGGCGACCCGCGGCCCGCGCAGGACGAGGTCGCGGAGCTGCGCTGGATGGCCATGGACGAGCTCGTCGCCGAGGTCGAGCGCGACCCGGCGGTGTGGAGCCCGTGGATGCGGATGCAGCTGGAGCAGATCCGCGCCCGCTGAGCCGGGCGGCCCCGTCAGCCCGTCGCGCGCAGGGCGCCGTCGCCGAGCACCCGCTCGAGGAACGCCGCGAGGCGCCGGCGCAGCCCCTCGACCCGCGCGGGGCCCGGCCGCTCCGGCTGCGGCAGCACGGGCTGCGTCAGCCCGCGGGCCGCGAGGTCGCACGTGAGGTCGGCGCACGCGTAGAGCCCGACCGTGTCGTCGCGCCGCCCCGCCGGGCCGGCGCGGCGCGCCACCAGGAGCACCACCTCGCCCGCGGGCCGCGCGGCGTGGCACAGGTCGCAGAGCCCCGAGCCGCGCCGCGGGCCGCTGCCCGTCGCGCGCAGCAGCACCCCGACCGGGCGCCCCTCGTGCTCGGCGAGGAGGTACGCCTCCCGCGGCGCGCGCTGGTCCCGCCAGCCGATGAGCACCGCGTCCGCCCGGTACGCCCCCTCGACCCCCGCCGGGACGGCGAGGCGGCGGGCCCGCGTCCGCGAACAGTTGGCGAACGAGGCGCGCACCTCGTCGGCGGTCAGCGCCTGCACGGCAGCCTCCCCGGGGCCGGGCGCGGTCCCGGTGACCGCGCGACCCGGGGAGGCTAGGCGAGGGACGCGTGCCCTCGCGAACCGTTTCCGCGTGCTCAGTAGCGGAAGCGCCCCACGAGCGCCTGCAGGTCGTTGGACATGCGGGCGAGCTCGCCGACGGCCTGCTCGGACTGCGCCACGCCCTCGGTGGTGACCGCCGCGGCCGTGGCGACGCCACCGATGGTGCCGGCGATGTCGGCGGCGCCGAGCGAGGCCTGCTCGACGTTGCGGCTCATCTCGGTGGTCGTCGCCGTCTGCTCCTCGACGGCGGACGCGATGGTCAGCGAGAAGTCGTTGATCTGCGAGATGACGGCGCTGATCTGCTCGATGGCCGCGACGGCCCCCGTGCTGTCCTCCTGGATCGAGCCGACCCGCCGGGCGATGTCCTCGGTGGCGCGCGCCGTCTCCTGGGCGAGCTCCTTGACCTCGTTGGCGACGACGGCGAAGCCCTTGCCGGCCTCGCCGGCGCGCGCGGCCTCGATCGTGGCGTTGAGCGCGAGCAGGTTCGTCTGCTCCGCGATCGACGTGATGACCTTGACGACGGCCGAGATCTCGGTGGACGAGGCGCCCAGCTTCTCGACCGTGCCGGTGGCGTCGCCCGCGACGGTGACCGCCTGGGCGGCGACGCGGGCGGCCTCGTTGGCGTTGTGCGCGATCTCGCGGATGCTCGCGCCCATCTCGGTCGAGCCCGTCGCGACGGTCGCCACGTTCCCCGACACCTGCGAGGCGGCGTCGGCGACGACCTGCGCCTGCTGGGCCGCGTCCTGCGCGGAGCGGGCGATGGAGCCCGAGGTGCTGGCGATCTCCTCGGACGCGGCGGCGAGCGACGTGGCGGCGCCGTCGATGGTGCCGAGCATGCCGCGCAGGCTGCCGAGGGCGGCGTCGACGGCCGCGCCGGTGCGGCCGACCTCGTCCGCGCCCGCCACGCCGGACCGCGCGGTGAGGTCGCCGTCCGCGAGGGCGGTGGCGGCGGCCACGACGCGCTGCAGGCCGCGGCTGATCGTGCGGGCCACGAGCAGGCCGAGCCCCACGGCGAGGGCGATGCCGAGCACGAGGAGCACGACGACGGTGCGCACGGCGGAGCCCGCGGTGTCCCCGGACGCCTCCGCCGCGGCCTGCGCGGCCGCGGTCTCGGCGTCGATGGCGCTCTGCAGCGCGTCGAGGGTCGCCGACAGCTGCTCCTTCATGTGCTCGTCGTACGAGGGCTTGAACGCGCCGCCGGCGTCGAGGGTGGGCCGCAGCTCCTGCTCGAAGGCCGCCTGCAGCCCCGTCACGCCGGCGACGAACGCGTCGAGCCGCTCCGGCGAGGCCGCCACCGGCCGGTACGCGGCGACGTCCGCCTCGTAGGCCGCCGTCTTCTCGGCCAGCTCCTCGAGCAGGGCGGGGCGCTCGGCGGGGGTGAGGGCGCCGTACATGACCCAGCGCCCGCGCATCGCCTGGAAGTCGCGCTGGGTGTTGTTGACCCGGTCGAGGGCGACGACGTTGCGCGCGTAGATCGCCTGCGCGGTGTCGCGCACCTCGCCGATGCGGGCCACCGCGACGGCGCCCACGCCCACGGCGGTGAGCACGACGACGGCCAGGACCGCGAGCACCTTGGCGCCCACGGAGCGGTCGGACCACCAGCGGGCCGGCCCGCCGTGGCGCGGGCTGCTGGCGGTCGGGGCGTCGGGCACGGGTCCTCCTGGTGGCGGTGGGCGGGCCGGCACCGCCCGCATGACCAACCCCTCGGCAGGGCACCCCGCGTACCTGAGCGGTACCGCACGCGGCAGGATCGGGGCCGTCGGAGGGAGCACGGGTGGGCGGCGCAGCAGGGGGGCGGGCGGAGGGGCGACCGCTGCCCGAGCCCGACTTCGCGCGCGTCTTCGACGAGGCCCCCGCGCCGTTCCTGCTGCTGACGCCCGACTTCACGATCGTCCACGCGAACAAGGCCCGGCTCGAGGCGACCGCCACCACGCTCGAGGCGACCGTGGGGCGCAACCTCTTCGACGTCTTCCCCATGAACCCCGACGACCCGGCGGCGGACGGGCTGCGCAACCTCTCCGCGTCGCTCGCGCGGGTCCGCGACACGGGCCGGCCGGAGACGATGCCCCTGCAGAAGTACGACATCCCGATGGCCGACGGGACGTTCGTCGAGCGGTGGTGGAGCCCCCGCAACGTCCCGGTCCACGACGACGCGGGCCGGGTGGTGCTGCTCCTGCACCGCTCCGACGACATCACGGAGTACGTCCGGGACCGCGACGCGGCGCGGCTCGAGGCCGCGCGCGGACAGCGCTGGCGGGAGCGGGCCGAGCAGGTCGAGGCGGACCTGTGGAGCCGCACGCGCGAGCTCGAGGCGGCGAACGCCGCCCTGAGCGCCACGACCGAGAGCGCGCGCCGGGCGGCCCGCGACCTGGCCGGCCTGGCGGCGACCGCCGCCGCGCTGGCGGCGGCGGAGACGACCGGGGACCTGGTGGGCCGGCTCCTGCACCACGGCCGGCTCGCGGTGGGCGCGGACCGCCTCGCGGTCGCCCTGCACGAGGACGGCGGCCTGCGCGTCGCACCCGCGGACGCCTGCGCCGGCACGCCCCCGGCGCTCGCGGCCGCGGCCGCCGGGCAGCGCATCCTCGTGCCGGACGCACCGGCCGACGACGGGGCGGGCCTGCCCCCCGGCGGACGCGCGTGGGCCCTGCTCCCGCTGCGGGCGGGCGGGCGCGCGCACGGCGCCCTCGCGGTGGGCTGGGACCAGCCGCACGCCTTCGGCGAGGGCGAGACCGCGCTGCTGGAGGCGCTGGCCGCGCAGTGCGCCCAGGCCGTGGACCGGGTGGGCCGGCTCGAGGCCGAGCGCGAGCAGGCGCGCGCCACCCGGTCGCTCGCGGAGTCGCTGCAGCGCTCGCTGCTCACCCGCCCGCCGCAGGTCGACCACCTCGAGATCGACGTGCGGTACCAGGCGGCGGCGCAGGCCGCGCACGTGGGCGGCGACTGGTACGACGCCTTCGTCGCCCCCGGGGGCGCCACCACCCTCGTCATCGGGGACGTCACCGGCCACGACCAGGACGCCGCGGCCGTGATGGGGCAGCTGCGCGGGATGCTGCGGGGGGTCGCGCACGCGGTGGACGGCACGCCCGCGCACGTCCTGTCGGCGCTGGACCGCGCCGTCGCCGACCTCGGGGTGCGCACCCTCGCCACCGCGGTGCTCGCCCGCGTCGAGCAGGCGCCCGCCCTGCGCGGCACGGGCCGCCGCACCCTGCGCTGGTCCAACGCGGGCCACCCCCCGCCGCTGCTGCTGCGCGCCGACGGCAGCGCGGAGGTGCTGGAGCGGCCCGCCGACCTCCTGCTCGGCCTGCTCCCGCAGACCGCGCGGGCCGACCACGAGGTCGAGCTGCACCCGGGCGACACCGTCGTCCTCTACACCGACGGGCTCGTGGAGCGCCGCGGCGAGCTCCTCGACACCGGCCTCGCCCGCGCCAGCGCCCTGGCCTCCTCCCTGGCGGGCCTGCCCCTGCCGGACCTCTGCCGGCGCCTGGTCACGCGGCTCGCCCCCGACGCCGAGGACGACGTCGCCCTCGTCGCCCTGCGCGCCCACCCCGAGCCCTGACCCACCCGCCGCGATCATGCGCCCGTGGCGCCGAGGTGTGGCACGGCCCGCCCGCTGCCACGATGTCGCGCATGGGGCAGGGCGACGCCGTCCCGGGCACCGGCGGCGGGTGGGCGGGGTTCGACGCCGTGCTCGCGCCGCTCGCGTGGGGCCGCAGCGTGTACACGGTGGTGCGGCTGCCGGGGGACCTCGTGGAGGCGGCGCGCCGCGAGGGCACCCACCGGCTGGAGGGCCACGTCGAGGCGCAGCCGGTCAACGTCGGCATCGCCCGGGCCGACGTGCTGCCCGGGGCCTTCTTCTACGTCGGCCGGCCCCTGCTGCGGCGCCTGGAGGCGCGGCCGGGCGACCTCGTGCGCTGCCGGCTGCGCCCCGTCGACCCCGACGTCGTCCCCGTCCCGGAGGACGTCCGGGAGGCCCTCGCCGCCGCCGGCGCCGGGGCGGCGCTCGCCGCGCTGCCGGCGGCCCGGCAGCGGCGGCTGCTCGTGCCCGTCGAGTCGGCGGCGACGGGCGCGACCCGGGCCAGGCGCATCGAGGCCCTGGTGCGCGAGCTCCGCTGACGGGGGCGGCTCAGTCCCGCCGCTCGAGGCGGTCGCGCAGCGCCTCGAGGTCGGCCGCGACGGCGGCGCAGTCCGCCTCGAACTCCGCGTCGTCCACGCCCGCGCGGCGCCGGACGGTGAAGACGACCTCGCAGCCCTCCCCCCACGGGAGCACCCGCACCGGGTTCAGCACCCGCTCGCCGTCCGGCATCGTGACGACGTGGTCGAGCACGCCGAGGTCGTTCGCCGGCGCGAGGTCGACGCGGACCCGGCCCATGGGCGAGTCCGCGTACCAGGCGCCGTCGACCTGCTCCACCCCCGCAGCGAGGCCGGCCGCCCACTCCGGCAGGCGCTCCGGGTCGGCCGCGTACGCGTAGGCGACGTGCGCGGGCGCCGCGACCACGACGCTCAGGTGCCGGCTCGGGGACGTCTCCACGGCCCGACGGTAGACCCGCCGGCGCGGGTGGGCCACGGCGCTAGCGCCGCACCCAGGCGCTGTACGAGCGGAGCGACCCGCTGCCCGGCCGCCGCAGCCACGGCCACGGGTGCAGCGCCACGAGGTCGAGCTGCGCCGCGCGGCGCTTCCATCCCGGTACGTACGTCCACGTGGCGGCCAGCGGCCGCCCGCGCAGCACCTCGACGGGGTCCCCGAGGTGGACCTCCGCGTCGAGCTCGGCCAGCGCCTCGGCGAGGAAGACGAGCCGCTTGCCCGACAGCCGCAGCCGGGCGAGCAGCGGCCCGTCGAACACGAAGACCGCCGGCAGGCCCGGGTTCGCGGCGAGCGCCGGGTCCTGCGCGCCGAGCGACTCGGCGGTCAGCCAGACCGCCTCCGGCTCGCCGGTCACCTGCGGCGAGGTCGGCCCCGCGTCGGTCGGGCCGCCCGCCAGCCCCGCCGGCGGCTGCACCCGCGGCCCGGCCTGGGCGGTCGGCCAGTCCTGCACCGGGCAGCGGTCCTGCAGCGGGCAGCGCCGGCACAGGCCCGGCGCGCGCTTCTCGACCTGCCACCTGCTGAAGCCGTACGCCTTGCCGCTGCCCGTGCCCACCGTCCACTGCCACCCGAGGCGGTTGGCGGCCGGCGAGCCGTCGAGCAGGTGCCGGTACATCTCCAGCGCGCCGTCCCGCCAGTCCCGCCCGGCGCGCACCGACCACTGCGAGCTCAGCCACATGCGGGTCTGGTTCACCAGCCAGCCCTCGTCGTGCAGCTCGGTGGTCGTCGCGTCCATGCACGCCATCTCGGTGGGCCAGGGGTCGCCCTCCCACGGGCCGGTCCCGACCGGCGGACCGGCGCGCAGCGGCTCGAGGGTCGCCCGCCCGAGCCGCGCGTACAGGTGCCGGGCGTACTCCTGCCACAGCAGCTCGTCGCGGAACTTGCGCCGGTCCTCCCCCGGCGCCCCGGCGACCGCCCGCCACACCACCGGGAGGGTGAGCAGGCCGTGCCGGACGTACGGCGAGAGGCGGGTCGCGCCGCGGCGCTCGGCGGGGAGCACCGTGCTGCGGCGCCGGGCGTACCCGGTGACGTCGAGCGCGGCGAGCGCCGCGTCGGCGGCGGCCTGCCCGCCGCGCACGGGCGAGGCGCGGACCTCGTCGCAGGCCAGGTGGCCCAGGTGCGCGCGGACCCATCCGACGACGCCGTCGCGGTCGGCCGGCACGCGGGGGAGCAGCGTCACGCCCCGATGCTCCCCCGGCGCGGCGCCGGGGGCACGCCGGAGCCGGCGCGGTACGGCGCCTACAGGCCCTGCGCCCGCTGCGCGACGACCTCCTGCGCGATGTCGCGCAGCTTGCGGTTGGCGGCCTGCGACGCTCGGGCGAGCAGGGCGAACGCCTCGTCGGCGGAGCAGTCGCGCCGGGCCATGACCATGCCCTTGGCCTGCTCGATGACGGCGCGCGAGGCCATGGCCGCCTCCATCTGCCGCGCGAGCTCGGTGGTGCTGGTGTAGAGCGCGGCGTTGGCGAGGGCGACCGCGGCGTACGACGCGAAGGTGAGGGCGAGCGCCTGGGAGTCGTCGTCGAACGCGCGGCCGTGCATGCCGTAGATGTTGAGCGCGCCGACGGTGCGCTGCGGGATGGGCAGGCCGACCGACAAGGTGTTCGTCACGCCCGCCCGGGCCGCCTGCCGGGCGAAGTCCGGGTACGTCTCCTCGTGCGCGGTGTCGGGGATGTCGACCGTGTCGCCGCTGAGGGCCGCGTCCATGCAGGGGCCGAAGCCCTTCTCGTACTGCCGCTCGTCGAGGTGCACCGCGAGGTCGCCGGTGAAGGCGACGCTGCGGGCCTGCTCCCCGTCGAGGAGCGTCACGGAGACCTCGTCGGCCCCGGGGACGGTGCGCTTCGCCAGGCTCGCGACGCGCTCCAGCACCTCCCCGAGCGGGCTGCCGAGGAGGATCTGCGACAGCTCGTGGAAGGCGGTCTGGGGGTCGAGCAGCTGCTGCTGCGCGTCGGGTCCGTCGTGCTCGGCCATCGTGCTCACGCCTCCCTGGTAGGCGTCGAGCGGGCGCGCCGTGGGCGGCCTCTCGACGCGGGACCACGGACCCCGTCGTGCCACGGGGAGCCGTGCTGCGAGAGGCTGATCGCTCAACCAGGAGCTGAGGGGGCCCGAGGGCCCCCATGGCTGCCGCAGGGACGCGGCCACAGGCCTGTCAGCGTACGCCCCCGCGGGGCCCCCGCGCGCCTCCCGCACGTCAGCCCGTCAGCACCACCAGCCGCTGCGTCGCCCGCGTCATCGCCACGTAGCGGTCCACCGCCCCGACCGCCCCGTCGCCGAAGCGCTCCGGGCCGACGAGGACGACGAGGTCGAACTCGAGCCCCTTGACCAGCGCCGGGTCCAGCGAGCGGACCCGCGGCGACGCGACGGGGCTCGGGGCGCCGACGACGCACGCGACCCCCTCGGCGTCCTCGGCGAGCCAGCCCTCGAGGACCGCGGGCAGGTCCGCGGTGCGCCCGTGCAGGACGGGGACGCCCGTGCTTCGCACCGACCGGGGCACGTTGGCGTCCGGCAGGACCGCGCGGATGACGGGCTCGGCCTGCGCCATCACCTCCCGCGGCGTCCGGTAGCCGACCGTCAACGACGCGACCCGCACGCGGTCGAGCCCGACCCGCGCGAGCCGCTCGGGCCACGTCCCGTCGAAGCCGCGCCGGGCCTGGGCCCGGTCCCCGACGACGGTGAGGCTGCGGGACGGGCAGCGCGCCAGCACCATCCGCCACTCCGCGTCGGTCAGCTCCTGGGCCTCGTCGACGACGACGTGCGCGAACGGCCCGGCGAGCAGGTCCGGGTCCGCGACGGGGAGCCCCGCGTCGTCGACGAGGGCGTCGCGCAGGTCCTGCTGGCGCAGGCTCGTGACGAGGCCCTCGCCGTCGTCGTCCGCCGCCACGAGGTCGTCGACGACCTCGGCCATCCGCTCGCGCTGCGCGGCGACCGCCGCGGCGTGCTGCCGCTCCCGCCGCCCCGCGTCGCGGTCCCCGAGCCGCCGGCGGGCCGCGTCGAGGAACGGCAGGTCGGCGGTCGTCCACGCGTGCGGGTCCCGCCGCTGCAGCGCCCGCACGTCGTCCGCCCCCAGCCACGGGGCGCACCGGCGCAGGAAGGCGGGGACGGTCCAGAGGTCCCCCACCAGGTCGGCCGCGTCGAGCAGCGGCCATCCCCGCGCCAGCGCCGTCATGAGCCCCCGGTCGCGCCGCAGATACCGGCGGAGCTGCTCCTGCGGCACGTCCTCGCCCGCCCGGTCGACGAGGAGGTCCAGCAGCTCCTCGACCACCTGGCCGCGCGCCTCGTGGTGCGGCGTCCCCGGCGCCGGGGCCGAGAACGCCGCCGCCCAGTCGCGGCGCCCCACCCGCAGGTCCCCCCACGGCGTGCTCACCTCGAGGCCCCCGTCGGGTGGCTCCTCGTAGAACCGCACGGCCTCCTCGACGGCGTCGAGCAGCCGTCCGGACGCCTTGAGGCGGGCGACGGCGGGGTCCGCCTCCGGCGCGGCGCACGCGCCCTCGGGCACCAGGTCGCGCAGCGTGCAGGTCTGCACGCCGTCCTCCCCGAGGCTCGGCAGGACGTCCGCGACGTAGGCCAGGTACGGCTGGTGCGGGCCGACGAACAGCACGCCGCCGCGGCGCCGGCCGAGGCGCGGGTCGGCGTGGAGCAGGTACGCCGTGCGGTGCAGCGCGACGACGGTCTTGCCGGTCCCCGGGCCGCCGTCGACGACGAGCGCCCCCCGCGACCCCGCGCGGACGACCGCGTCCTGGTCGGCCTGGATCGTCGCGAGCACGTCGCGCATCCGCGAGGACCGGCTGCTGCCGAGGCTCGCGACGAACGCGGACTGGTCGTCGAGGGCGGCGTGCCCCTCGAGCCCGTCCTCGGTGAACACCTCGTCCCAGTAGTCGCTGACCCGGCCGCGGGTCCAGCGGTACCGGCGCCGGCTGAGCAGGCCCATGGGGTCGGCGTGGGTCGCGCCGAAGAACGGCTCGGCGGCGGGTGAGCGCCAGTCGACGAGCAGCCGCCGCCCTTCGGCGTCCGCCAGCCCGAGCCGCCCGACGTACACGGGCTCGGGGTCCTCGGCCCGCACCATCCGGCCCAGGCAGAGGTCGGCGCCCGCGCCGCGCAGCAGCCGCAGGCGCGCGGCGAGCCGGTGCACCTCGAGGTCGCGGTCCAGCGCCGCCTGGCCCGCCCGCGCCGGAGCGCGGCGCTCGGCGGCCAGGCGCCGGACGAGGGCGGCGACGGACTCCGCGAGGGCCGCGGCGACGGCGGCGAGGTGCCGCTCGTCCCCGGCGACGAGCGACGGGTCCGCCTTGGCGGACAGGTGGTCGGGCAGGTCGAACGCGCTCCGGCTCTGCGGTCCCACTCCTCGGCTCCCCCTCCGTGGCGTGCGGGGCGGCGCGACGGCCGCCTCCTCAGGCACACGCTTTCCTGCGGGCGGGCCCGGCGCGGTCACCGGGCCTCGGCCGGTGATCGTGCACCCGCCCCGGGGCCTTGCCGCAAGCCCCCCGGTGCGCTATACGTTGAGGACGGCGGGAGGAGTGCGCCCTGATGACGCCCGAGCGTGCCGCCCACCTCGCCCGGCTGCGCCGGGTCCGCGACCGCATCGACCGCGACTACGCGCAGCCCCTCGACGTGCCGGCCCTCGCCCGGTCCGTGCACATGTCTGCCGGGCACCTGAGCCGCGAGTTCCGGCTGGCCTACGGCGAGTCGCCCTACGCGTACCTCATGACCCGCCGCATCGAGCGGGCCATGGCGCTGCTGCGCCGCGGCGACCTCGGCGTCACCGAGGTCTGCTTCGCCGTCGGGTGCTCCTCGCTCGGGACCTTCAGCACGCGCTTCACCGAGCTCGTCGGGGTGCCGCCCAGCACCTACCGGCGGATGTCCGCGGACGACACCGCGGGCATGCCCCCGTGCCTGGCCCGGCAGGTCACGCGGCCGGTCAGGAATCGAGAAGCACGGGGTGCGGTGGCGCGCCTAGCGTGACGGGCATGGACGTCACCATCCACGCCAGCTTCCTCCCGCACCAGGACCCCGAGGCCTCCCTGGCCTTCTACCGCGACCTGCTCGGCTTCGAGGTCCGCAACGACGTCGGCTACGCCGGGATGCGCTGGCTGACCGTCGGGCCGGCCGACCAGCCCGGTACGTCGATCGTCCTCTACCCGCTGGGCGCCGACCCGGGCGTCACCGAGGACGAGGCGCGCACGATCGCCGAGATGATGGCGAAGGGCACGTACGCCTCGCTGCTGCTCGCGACGAAGGACCTCGACGGCACGTTCGAGCGGCTGCAGGCCCGTGACGCCGAGGTCGTCCAGGAGCCGACCGAGCAGCCGTACGGTGTGCGGGACTGCGCGGTGCGCGACCCTGCGGGCACGATGGTCCGCATCCAGGAGCTGCGCTGACGGACGCCCCCACGGAGGCACGATGGCGACCCCGACCACGACGACGAGCGCGACCACGACTGCCGGGCGCCCCGCGGCACCCCGCGCCGCGGACAGCCACGACCTGATCCGGGTGCACGGCGCGCGGGAGAACAACCTCAAGGACGTCAGCGTCGAGATCCCCAAGCGCAGGCTCACGGTGTTCACGGGGGTGTCGGGCTCGGGGAAGAGCTCGCTGGTGTTCGGCACCGTCGCGGCGGAGTCCCAGCGGCTCATCAACGAGACGTACAGCACGTTCGTCCAGGGGTTCATGCCGACGCTGGCCCGGCCCGACGTCGACCTCCTCGACGGGCTCACCACCGCGATCATCGTCGACCAGGAGCGGATGGGCGCCAACCCGCGCTCCACCGTCGGCACCGCCACCGACGCCAACGCGATGCTGCGGATCCTCTTCAGCCGCCTCGGCGAGCCGCACATCGGCTCGCCGCAGGCGTTCTCCTTCAACGTCGCCTCGATCAGCGGGGCCGGCGCCGTCACTCTCGAGCGGGGCGGGGAGAAGGTCAAGGAGCGCCGGGAGTTCACCATCACCGGGGGGATGTGCCCCCGCTGCGAGGGCATGGGGCGCGTGTCCGACATCGACCTGACCGCCCTGTACGACGCCTCCAAGTCGCTCTCCGAGGGCGCCCTCACGGTCCCCGGCTACAGCATGGACGGCTGGTACGGCCGCCTCTTCAGCGGCGCCGGCCTGCCCATGGACAAGCCCCTCGGCGAGTTCACCGACGGGGAGCTCCGCACCCTCCTGCACAGCGAGCCGGTCAAGATCAAGGTCGAGGGCATCAACCTCACGTACGAGGGCCTGATCCCGCGGATCCAGAAGTCGATCCTGTCCAAGGACGTCGACGCGCTGCAGCCGCACGTGCGGCGCTTCGTCGAGCGCGCGGTGGCGTTCGGCGCGTGCCCGGACTGCGGGGGCACGCGGCTCAGCGCGCTGGCCCGGTCCTCCACCATCCGCGGCACGAGCATCGCCGACGCCTGCGCGATGCAGATCAGCGACCTCGCGGCCTGGGTGCGCGACCTGGACGAGCCGTCGGTCGCGCCGCTGCTCGCGGCGCTGGGGGACGCGCTCGACTCGTTCGTCGAGATCGGGCTCGGCTACCTCTCGCTCGACCGCTCGACCGGCACGCTGTCCGGAGGCGAGGCGCAGCGCACCAAGATGGTGCGGCACCTCGGCTCGGCGCTGACCGACGTCACGTACGTCTTCGACGAGCCGACCGTGGGCCTGCACCCGCACGACATCGCCCGCATGAACGACCTGCTGCTGCGGCTGCGCGACAAGGGCAACACGGTGCTCGTCGTGGAGCACAAGCCGGAGACCATCGTCGTCGCCGACCACGTCGTCGACCTCGGCCCCGGGGCGGGCACCGCGGGCGGGACCGTCTGCTACGAGGGCACCGTCGAGGGGCTGCGCGCGAGCGGCACCCTGACGGGGCGGCACCTCGACGACCGGGCGGCCCTCAAGCCCGCGGTCCGCACGCCCACCGGCGCGCTGCAGGTGCGCGGCGCGAGCACGCACAACCTGCGGGACGTCGACGTCGACGTCCCGCTCGGGGTGCTCGTCGTCGTCACGGGCGTAGCGGGGTCGGGCAAGAGCTCGCTCGTCCACGGGTCGGTGTCCGGGCGCGACGGCGTCGTGACGGTCGACCAGGGTGCGATCCGCGGCTCGCGGCGCAGCAACCCGGCGACCTACACGGGGCTGCTCGAGCCGGTGCGCAAGGCGTTCGCCAAGGCCAACGGGGTCAAGCCGGCCCTGTTCAGCCCGAACAGCGCCGGCGCCTGCCCGACGTGCAACGGCGCCGGCGTGGTCTACACCGACCTCGCGATGATGGCGGGCGTCGCCACGACCTGCGAGGAGTGCGAGGGCCGGCGGTTCCAGGCCTCGGTGCTCGAGCACCGCCTCGGCGGGCGCGACATCAGCGAGGTGCTCGGCATGACGGTGCGCGAGGCCGAGGAGTTCTTCGGCGCCGGCGAGGCGCGCACCCCGGCGGCCCACAAGGTGCTCGCGCGCATGGCCGACGTGGGGCTGGGCTACCTCACCCTCGGCCAGCCGCTCACCACGCTGTCCGGCGGCGAGCGCCAGCGGCTCAAGCTGGCCATCCACATGGGCGAGGAGGGCGGCCTCTACGTCCTCGACGAGCCGACCACCGGCCTGCACCTCGCCGACGTCGAGCAGCTGCTCTCCCTGCTGGACCGCCTCGTCGATTCCGGCACGTCGGTGGTCGTCATCGAGCACCACCAGGCGGTCATGGCCCACGCGGACTGGATCATCGACCTGGGCCCCGGCGCCGGGCACGACGGCGGGCGGGTCGTCTTCGAGGGCACGCCCGCGGACCTCGTCGCCGCCCGCTCCACCCTCACCGGGGAGCACCTCGCCGCGTACGTCGGCGCCTGACCGCGCGGTCGGGCTCCCGGCGGCGGCGGGCCTCAGGTCCGGCCGCCGCCGAGGTCGACGGTCTGCGGCAGGAGCGCGCGCTCGGTGTCGCGCCGCCACTCCACGAGCAGGGCCGACGCGTCGTCCTGGAGCGCCCCGTGCTGGTGCTGCAGCACCGCGTGCCGGAGCCGGCGCAGCGTCTCCGGGGCCGGGTAGCCGTCCTGCCCCGCGCGCTCGACGAAGTCCACGAGCCGCTCGAGGCCGAAGAACCCGCCGTCGGGCTGGCGGGCCTCGGGCAGCCCGTCGGTGTAGAGCAGGACCCGGTCCCCGGGCTCCAGCTGCTCGCGGCGCACCTGGACCGCACCCGTGCCGAGGGCGAGGCCGAGCGGGGTGGAGGGCGGGGCCTCGAGCGACTTCACCAGCCGCCCCGCCCGCAGCAGCAGCGGCTCGGGGTGCCCGGCGGACACCCACGACAGCTCCCCCGACGCCAGGTCGAGCTCGGCGAGGACCGCCGTCGCGTAGCGCTCGCCGCCGAGGACCCCGGCGAGGTCGTCGTCCACCGCGGCGCAGGTCGCGGCCAGGTCGAGGCCGCTGCGCCGGGCCCGCCGGTACGCGGCCAGCGCGAACGCCGCCGCACCGCTCGCGGCGAGGCCGTGCCCCATCGCGTCGATGATCGCGAAGTGCGCCGACGACTCGTTGACGGCGTAGTCGAAGGAGTCCCCGCCGTCCTCGTAGCAGGGCTCGAGCATCGCCGAGACCACGAGCCCGCGGGTGGCGAAGGTCAGCGGCGGCAGCAGCCCCCACTGCAGCTCCCCGGCCAGGCCCATCCGGCGGAGGCGCCGCACCCGCTCCAACGTGTCGCCGTAGGCCGACTTGCTCACCAGCACCTGCGCGGCGAGGTGGGCGAACCGCTCCCACACGACGAGCGCCCCGTGCGGCAGCGGTCCCGTCGAGGGCACCGTCAGGGTGAGGACGCCGACCCGCTCGGTGCCGTCGAGCAGCGGCAGCCACAGCCGCTGCCGCCCGGGGACCTCCGGGGCCTGCAGGATCTCCGAGGCCACCCAGCAGCGCCCGGCCATGGTGCCCTCGAGGGCCAGCGCCTCCGCCCGGCGGGCGGCCACGAGGGCCTCGTCGTCCCCGCCGCGCCCCAGCTCGTCGGCGGCCGGCTCCCCCTCGCCCGGCCAGCCGAGGACCGAGACGCCGCGCGCCGGGCGGGCCGGGACGGGCACCAGGTGCCGCTGCTCGTAGTCGACGAGGTACGCGACCGCGCCGTCGCCCCCGGCGGAGCGCACCGTCTCGGCCACCGCGGCCGCGACCTCCGCCGGCGCGCTGAGGTGGGTGCGCCCGAGCAGGCCCAGGAACAGCGCCAGCGCTCCCTCCACGGGCATCCCGCCCAGGTCGAGCTCGCCTGGCGCGCCGGGGCGCCCCGCCTGCGGACCGGTCACGGCACCCCTCTGGTCGCCTCGTCGACGGAGCGCCTGCTGCCCGGCGCGGGGACCGGGGAAACGCCCGCGATGACTGGCCGCCCCGCCCCGGGTCTCCCCCGTACGGCCGCCGGGCGGCGGCCGTACGGCGACGGGAGGACCCACCATGCGCAGGCTGCTCGCGACCACGTTCCTGAGCCTCGACGGCGTCCTGCAGGCGCCGGGCGGCCCCGAGGAGGACCCCAGCGGCGGCTTCCCGTACGGGGGCTGGTCCGCGCCGCTCTGGGACGACGAGGTCGGCGAGGCGATGGAGCGCGTCATGGGACGCCCCTTCGACCTGCTGCTGGGCGCCGGACGTACGACATCTTCGCCGCGTTCTGGCCGCAGGCGTCCGAGGAGCAGGGCGCGGGGCCGCTCAACCGGGCCACGAAGCACGTCGCCTCCCGCGGGCGCCCCGAGCTGACCTGGGACCGGTCGGTGCTGCTCGAGGGCGACGTGCCCGCCGCCGTGCGCCGGCTCAAGGAGGGCGACGGCCCCGAGCTGCAGGTGCACGGCAGCGGCGAGCTGCTGCAGACCCTGCTCCAGCACCGGCTCGTCGACGTCCTGCACCTCGTGACGTACCCGGTGGTGCTGGGCACGGGCAAGCGCCTCTTCGGCCCCGGCACCGCGCAGGTCCTGCGCGTCGTCGAGAGCCGCACGACGGCCGGCGGCGTGCACCTCGCGACGTACGAGCCCGCGGGCGAGGTGACGACCGGCTCGTTCGGCTGAGGCTCAGCGCTGCTTGGCCACGAGGGTGAGCACGTCGTACGTGGCCACGAGCTCGTCGCGCTGGTTGAGCAGCCGCGCGTCCCAGCGCACCTCGCCGTAGTCGGCGTCCACCCGCGGGGCGATGCTCTTGGCGGTGAGGACGACGCGCACCGCGTCGCCCGGGCTCACCGGGGTGAGGAAGCGCAGGTCCTCCAGGCCGTAGTTCGCGAGCACCGGGCCCGGCGAGGGCTCGACGAAGAGCCCCGCGGCCAGCGAGACGAGGAAGTAGCCGTGCGCGACGCGCCCCTCGAAGAAGGGGTTCGCGCGTGCGGCCTCGTCGTCCGTGTGGGCGTAGAAGCGGTCCCCCGACAGCTCGGTGAACCGGTCGATGTCCTCGAGCGTGACGGTCCGCGGCCCGGACTCGACGCTGTCGCCGACCCGCAGCTCGGCGAGCGAGAGCTGGAACGGGTGCCGCTGCGGGGTCCGGCGCGGCGCACCCGGCACCCAGGTGCCGGTGACGGCGGACAGAGCGCGCGGCGAGCCCTGCAGGGCGGTGCGCTGCATGAAGTGCCGCACGGCCCGTACGCCGCCGAGCTCCTCGCCGTCGCCGGCCCGGCCTGGCCCGCCGTGGGTGAGGTGCGGCAGCGGCGACCCGTGGCCGGTCGACTCGCCGGCGCTGTCGCGGTCGAGCACGAGCACCCGCCCGTGCCAGGGGGCGACGCCGAGCACGACGTCGCGGACGACCCCGGGGTCGTTCGAGACGACCGAGCCGACGAGGCTGCCGCGGCCGCGGGCGGCGAGCTCGACCGCCTCGGCGGTGCTGGCGTAGCCGACCACGGTGCTCACCGGCCCGAACGCCTCGACCTCGTGCACCTCCGGGCGCCACGGGTCCTCGGCCACGAGGAGCAGCGGCGGCAGGAACGCGCCGCGGTCGGCGTCCGCGCCCGTGACGTCGAAGCGCGCGGGGTCGCCGACGGCCAGCCGGGCCGAGCGCTGCAGGTCGCCGACCCGCGACCGGACCTCGTCGCGCTGCCGGAGGCTGACGAGGGCCCCCATGGTGACCCCGTCGGCCTGCGGGTGGCCGACCCGCACCTTCTCGGCGACCCGCGCCTCCACCGCCCCCACGACCGCGTCCACGAGCGCGCTCGGCACGAGGGCGCGGCGGATCGCGGTGCACTTCTGCCCCGCCTTGGCCGTCATCTCGGTGACGAGCTGGCGCACGAAGAGGTCGAACTCGGGGGTGCCGGGCACCGCGTCGGGCCCGAGCAGCGAGAAGTTCAGCGAGTCGGCCTCGGAGGTGAAGCGCACGCCGCCGCGCAGGACGGCCTCGTGGGTGCGCAGCGCCTGCGCGGTCGCGGCCGACCCCGTGAACGCGACGAGGTCCTGGTCGCCGAGCACGTCGAGCACCCCGCGCGCCCCTCCCGCGAGCAGCTGCAGGCTCCCCTCGGGGAGCAGGCCGCTGGCCAGCGCCTCCCGCACGACCGCCTCGGTGAGGTACGCCGTCTGCTGGGCCGGCTTCACGACGGTCGGCACGCCGGCGAGGAACGCCGGGGCGAGCTTCTCGAGCATCCCCCAGACCGGGAAGTTGAAGGCGTTGACCTGCAGCGCCACCCCGCGCCGCGGCGTGTAGACGTGCTGCCCGACGAACTGCCCGCCCCGGCCCAGCGGCTCGGCGGGCCCGTCGAGGAGCACGTGCCCGCCGGGCAGCTCGCGCCGGCCCTTCGAGCCGTACGTGAAGAGCACCCCGATGCCGCCGTCGACGTCGACGAGCGAGTCGCGGCGCGTCGCGCCGGTGCGCGCGGAGAGCTCGTAGAACAGGTCCTTGCGCCCCTGCAGGTGCTGCGCGAGCTGCTTGAGCAGCAGCGCCCGCTCGTGGAAGGTGAGGGCCCGCAGGGCCGGGCCCCCGACGGCGCGGCCGTGCTCGACGGCGGTGGCGGCGTCGACCGGCGTGGCGGCGATCCGCGCGACCGGCTCGGACGTCGCGGCGTCGAGCAGCGTCGTCGTCTCGCCCCGCGGCGCGGTCCAGCGCCCGGCGACGAAGCTCTCGACGGCGGCGACGTCGCGGACGGCGGTGGTGCTCATCGGTCCTCCCACTCGTAGAAGCCCCTGCCGGTCTTGCGGCCCAGCTCGCCCCGGGCCACCTTGTCGCGCAGCAGCGCGGGCGGGGCGAAGCGCGGGCCGAGCGTGCGCTCGAGGTGCTCGGCGATGCCGAGGCGCACGTCGAGCCCGACGAGGTCGGTGAGGCGCAGCGGCCCGACGGGGTGCCGGTAGCCCAGCACCATCGCCGCGTCGATGTCCTCGGGGCTCGCGACGCCCTCCTCGACCATCCGCACGGCCTCGAGCCCGAGGGCGAGGCCGAGCCGGCTGCTCGCGAAGCCGGGCGCGTCGCGGACCACCACGGCGGTCTTGCCCAGGGCCTCGACCCACCCGCGGGCCCGCTCGACGAGCGCGTCGCCGGTGCCGGGGCCCGCGACGACCTCGACGAGGGCGCTGGCGGGCACGGGGTTGAAGAAGTGCAGCCCGAGGAAAGCGCGGTCCGGGCGGAGAGCGGCTGCCAGCTCGCCGACGCCGAGGGAGGACGTGTTGGTCGCCAGGACGGCGTCGTCCGCCAGGACCGCGTCCAGCGCCGCGAGGACCTGCGCCTTGAGCGCGGGGTCCTCCGGGACGGCCTCGACGACGAGGCCGCACCCCGCGAGCGCCGCGGCGCCCGTGCCGGTGGTGAGGCGGGCGAGCACGGCGTCCACCGGCTCCGGGAGGGTGCCGCGGCGCTCGCTCGCCCCTACGGCGTCGGCCACCCGCTCGCGCGCCGCGGCCGCCCGCGCCTCGTCGGACTCGGCGACGACGACGTGCGAGCCGGCGAGCAGCAGGGCGTGGGCGATCCCCGAGCCCATCCGCCCGCCGCCGAGCACCCCGGTGCGCTCCGGCAGCCCGCTCACGGGCGGGACCTGCGCTCGAGGAACGCCGTCATCCGCCGCTCCTTCTCCTCGGTCTCGAAGAGCACGGCCTGCGCCACGTCGTCGAACGCGGGGTGCGCCCCGGCGGGCACCCGCAGGGCGAGCTTGGTCAGGCGCAGGGCCAGCAGGTCGCTGCGCAGCACGCGGTCGACGAGGCGGTGCGCCGCGGGGAGCAGGTCGGCGGGCTCGACGACCTCGGTGACGAGGTGCGCGGCCAGGCACTCCTGCGCGTCCAGCACGCGGCCCGCGAGGAGCACCTCCTTGGCCAGCGGCTCGCCGACGAGGTCGCGCAGCCGCCAGGTCGCGCCCGCCGCGGCGAGGATGCCGAGCCCGGCCTCGGGGTTGCCGAAGCGGGTGCGGGGCGTGGCGACGCGGAAGTCGCAGGCGTACGCGAGCTCCGCACCGCCGCCGAGGGCGTGGCCGTCCACCGCCGCCACCGTGGGCAGGGGCAGCCGGGCGAGCCGGTCGAACAGGCCCGAGTTGATGCCGCGCAGGGCGTCGTCGCGCCGCCGCTCCCGCAGCTGGCGGATGTCGGCGCCCGACACGAAGACCCCGTCGCCACCGGCGAGGACGAGCGGGCGCGGCTCGTCCTCGAGCAGGCGGCAGAGCTCGTGGAGCTCGGCCACGAGCCCGGCGTCGATGGCGTTGCGGGTCTCGGGCCGGTCGATGGTCGCGACGACGCGGTCCTCGCGCACGTCGACGTGCAGCGCGCCGCTCACTGGTCGAAGTCCACGACGACCCGCTCGCTCGTCGGGTGGGACTGGCAGGTGAGCACGTAGCCGGCCGCCGCCTCGGACTCCTCGAGCGCGTACGAGCGCTCCATCCGCACCGTGCCCTCGACGACCCGCGCCCGGCAGGTGCCGCAGACGCCGCCGCGGCAGGCGAAGGGGGCGTCGGCCCGCACGCGCAGGACCGCGTCGAGCACCGGCTCGCCCTCCTCGGCCAGCTCCAGCGTCGTGCTGCGCCCGTCGAGCACCGCGGTGACGGTGCTGCGCGCCCCCGCGGGTGCGTCGGACCGCTCCCGGCGCGTCGCGGGCCCCGCGCCGGCCACGTGGAACAGCTCGTGGTGCACGGCGCCGTCCGGGACGCCGGCCGCAGACAGCGCCGTGCGGGCCTGCTCCACCATGCCGGCGGGTCCGCAGAGGAACCACGCGTCGACGCCCGCCGGGTCCACGACCTCGCCGAGCAGCAGCCGCAGCTTGTCGGCGTCGACCCGGCCGGACAGCAGCGGGGCGTCCCGGGGCTCGCGCGAGAGCACGTGCACGACCTGGAGCCGGTCCGGGTGGCGGTCCTTGAGGTCCGCGAGCTCCTCGAGGAACATCACGCTGGCCGTCGTCCGGTTGCCGTAGACCAGCGTGAAGCGGCTGCCCGCCTCCACCGCCAGCGCGGTCTCGACCAGGCTGATGACGGGCGTGATGCCGCTGCCCGCCGCCACGGCGGCGTAGTGGCGGGCCCGCCCCGGCACGAACGGCACCCCGAAGCGGCCCGCGGGCGTCATGACGTCCAGCACGTCGCCGGCGCGCAGGTCGCGGGTGGCCCACTCGCTGAACGCGCCGCCGTCGAGGCGCCGCACCGCCACCCGCAGCCGGCCCTGCCCCGCGGGGGCGCAGATCGAGTAGCTGCGCCGCACCTCCTCGCCGTCGATCTCCCGCCGCAGCGTCAGGTGCTGGCCGGGCACGAAGTCGTACGCCCCCCTCAGCTCCTCGGGGACCTCGAAGGAGACCGCCACGGCGTCGTCGGTGAGCCGCTCGACCTCGGAGACCCGCAGCGGGTGGAACGCCAGGCGCGGGCGCCGGGCGGTCGTCGTCGGGGCGCCCACTCAGTGGTCCTTGAAGTGGTCGAACGGCTCGCGGCAGTCCTCGCACTGCCGCAGCGCCTTGCACGAGGTCGAGCCGAAGCGGGCCAGCTCGCGGGTGCGGGGGGAGCCGCACTGGGGGCAGCGCACGGACAGCGCGACGAGGACGGGACCGTCCGCGCGCCGCTGCGGCGGGGCGATGCCGTACGCGGCCAGCTTGCGCCGCCCCTCGTCGCTCATCCACGCCGTCGTCCAGGCCGGGCTCAGCACCGTGACGACCTCGACGTCGCCGAAGCCCTCGGCGGCGAGCGCGCGCACCACGTCGTCGCGGATGGCGTCCATGGCCGGGCAGCCGGAGTAGGTGGGCGTCACGGTCACCCGCAGGCGCCCGCCGTCCTCCTCGACGGCGCGCAGGACGCC
Source organism: Vallicoccus soli (assembly GCF_003594885.1). NCBI lineage: Bacteria > Bacillati > Actinomycetota > Actinomycetes > Motilibacterales > Vallicoccaceae > Vallicoccus > Vallicoccus soli. The sequence goes on along the minus strand of NZ_QZEZ01000004.1, from coordinate 131,656 downwards.
GAGGTCGGCGATGGTCAGCACGGGCACCTCGGGGTCGGGCACGCCGCCGGCGACCGCGCGGGCACGCTCGACGTCGAGCGCCGCGACCGTCACCACGTCGCCCCCGGGTGCGAGCGGTGCAGGTGCTGCATCTCCGCGAGCAGGTAGCCCATCGCCTCGGTGTGCACACCCCGCCGGCCACCCGTCGCCCGGCGCACCGGCTGCGGGCGGGTCAGCGTCGCCTCCGCGAGGACGGCGTCGACGTCGGCGTCCCAGCCGGCGCGCAGCCCGGCCGGGTCGACGCCGAGGCCGCTCGCGGCCGCCGCGCGGGTCACGTCGTCGCTCTCGAACAGCTCGTCCGCGTACGGCCACAGCCGCTCCAGGGCCGCCTGCATCCGCCGGTGGCTCTCGTCGGTGCCGTCGCCCAGCCGGAGCGTCCACTGCACGGCGTGGTCGCGGTGGTAGTCGACCTCCTTCGCGCCCTTCTCCGCCACGCCCGCCACCACCTCGTCGGTGCTCGTCGCGAGGACGCGGTAGAGCGGGAGCTGGTAGCAGGAGAACAGCAGCTGCCGGGCGATGGTCTCGGCGAAGTCGCGCTCCGGCACCTCGACGAGCTGGCAGTTGAGGAAAGCCCTCTCCTCGCGGAGGTACGCGAGGTCGTCCTCGCTCCGCCCGGCACCCTCCAGCTCGCCCGCGCGGGTGAGCAGGGGGCGCGCCTGCCCGAGCAGGTCGAGCGCGATGTTCGACAGCGCGACGTCCTCCTCGAGCTGCGGCGCCCGGGTGAGCTGGCCGGCCAGGCGCTGGGCGAGGACGAGCGCGTCGTCGGCGAGGCGCAGGACGTACGCGACCTCGGCCGTCACCACCGCCGCGCTCACAGGTGCTGCACCCCGTCTGGCACCTCGTAGAAGGTCGGGTGCCGGTACGGCTTGTCCGCGGCCGGCGCGAAGAACGGGTCGCGCTCGTCCGGGCTCGACGCCGTGACCGACGCGGACGGGACGACCCAGAGCGACACGCCCTCCTGCCGCCGGGTGTAGAGGTCGCGGGCGTTGCGCAGCGCCATCGGCGCGTCGGGGGCGTGCAGGCTGCCGACGTGCGTATGGGCCAGGCCGCGGCGCCCGCGCACGAAGACCTCCCACAGCGGCCAGTCGCGCCGCGACGCCGGCGTCGGCGCCTGCGCGCCCGTCGCGACGCCGTCCACCGGCACCGCGCCGTGCCCGCCCTCGGCCCGCACCTCCGGGGTGCTCATGCCGCCGCCCGGGCCCGCGCGGCCTGCTTCTGGGCGTACGCCGTCGCGGCCTCGCGCACCCAGGCACCGTCCTCGTGCGCGCGCACCCGGTGCTCGAGCCGCTGGGCGTTGCACGGCCCGTCGCCGGTGAGGACGCGGGCGAACTCGTCCCAGTCGATGGGGCCGTACCGCCAGTGGCCGGCCTCCTCGTCCCACCGCAGGTCGGGGTCGGGCAGCGTGAGCCCGAGCGCCTGCGCCTGCGGCACGGCCATGTCCACGAACCGCTGGCGCAGCTCGTCGTTGCTGAACCGCTTGATGCGCCAGGCCATCGACCGCGCGCTGTTCGGCGACCGGTCGTCCGGCGGGCCGAACATCATGAGCGACGGCCACCACCAGCGGTCGACGGCGTCCTGCGCCATCGCGTGCTGCTCGGGCGTGCCGTGCGACAGGTGGTGGAGGACCTCGAAGCCCTGCCGCTGGTGGAAGGACTCCTCCTTGCAGATGCGGACCATGGCGCGGGCGTAGGGGCCGTACGAGCACCGCGTGATCGGCACCTGGTTGACGATCGCCGCCCCGTCCACCAGCCAGCCGATGGCGCCCATGTCGGCCCACGTGAGCGTCGGGTAGTTGAAGATCGAGGAGTACTTCTGCCTCCCGGCGTGCAGCAGGTCGAGCAGCTCCGCGCGGTCGACGCCGAGGGTCTCGGCGGCGCTGTAGAGGTAGAGCCCGTGCCCCGCCTCGTCCTGCACCTTGGCCAGCAGGATCGCCTTGCGGCGCAGGCTCGGCGCGCGGGTCACCCAGTTCCCCTCGGGCTGCATGCCGATGATCTCCGAGTGCGCGTGCTGGGCGATCTGACGCACCAGCGTCCTGCGGTACGCCTCCGGCATCCAGTCCCTGGGCTCGACCCGCTCGTCCGCCGCGACCATCGCCTCGAAGCGCTCCAGCAGCTGCGCGTCGTCCCGCTGCGCGTCGTCCACGGACCCTCCTCAGCGACCGAACGATCGTTCGGTCCCAGGGTGCCGCCACCCCCGCCCGCCGTCAACCCGCCGCCGCGCCGGGGAGGGCCGCCGGAGCACCACGAGCGCATGATCGCCGCGGGGTGTCCCTCCTCCGCCGTGATCATGCGCCTCCCCGGCCGCGACCACGCGCCTCCCCGGCCACGACCACGCACCTGCCCGGCCGCGACCACCCCCTCCCCGCCGCGATCGTGCGCGGAGGGCGCTACCGGGCCCGCCAGCCGTCCAGGGCGAGGTGCACGACGGTGTCGGCGAGGTGCTGGACGCCGGGACGGGTGCCGCGCTCGGCGCGCTGGCCGGCGGGGCGGTACCACTCCACGACCGAGTTGGTCATGCCCGCGACGAGCCGGGCGACGAGGGCGGCGTCCAGGTCCGAGCGCAGGTCGCCCTCGGCCGCCGCCTCGCGGGCGAGGCCGGCGACGACGGCGTCGAACTCGCGCCGGCGCTGCAGCGCCCAGCGCTCGGTCTCGGTGTTGCCGCGGACCCGCAGGAGCAGCGTCACGTACGGCAGCTCGCGCACGAGGACCTCGACCTGCCGGCGCAGGACGTGCTCGAGCCGCGCGAGGGCGGCCCCCTCGCGGGCCTGCGGCTCGTCGAGCACCGCGAAGAGCGGGTCGAGCGCGCGCTCCAGGGCGAGGCGGAGCAGGTGCTCCTTGCCCTCGACGTGGTGGTAGATCGACGACTTGGTGAGGCCGGCCGCGCGGGCGAGGTCGCTGATGCTCGTGCCGTCGTACCCGCGCCGGGTGAAGACGTCCGCCGCCAGCGCGACGAGGGACGCGGCGTCGTACGGCGTGCGGGGGCGCTCGGGTGCCATGGCGGGGAGGATGGCACGCCCCGCCTTGACCCGGGGGGCGACGGGCAGGTACACCGGACCGAACGGACGGTCGGGCGCGCGTCGGCCCGGGCAGGGGGTGCGCGTGCCGGTCACCGAGGACCAGGCCCTGGCGGAGGCGAGCGTGCAGCGCCTGCACGACGCCGACGCGGTCGCCCACGACCTCGGCATCGAGCTGCTGGCCGTCGGGCCGGGCACCGCGACGACCCGCATGCGCGTCGTGCCGACGATGGCGAACGGGCACGGGCTGACCCACGGCGGCTACGTGTTCCTGCTCGCCGACACCGCGTTCGCCTACGCCTGCAACAGCGGGGGCCGCGACACGGTGGCCTCCGGCGGCGACATCGAGTTCCTGGAGCCGTCGCGGCCTGGTGACGAGCTGGTCGCCGAGGCGCAGGAGCGGGTGCTGCGCGGGCGCGGCGGGCTGTACGACGTGCGGGTGACGAGCGGCGGCCGCGTGGTCGCCGAGCTCCGCGGGCGCAGCCGCGCCCTGCGGCGGGAGGGCGGGGCATGAGCGGGACGGCGTACCTGGTGGACGGGGTCCGCACCCCCATCGGCCGCTACGGCGGCGCGCTGGCGGCGGTGCGGCCCGACGACCTCGCGGCGCACGCGCTGCGGGCCCTGCTGGAGCGGCACCCGTCGCTGGACCCGGCAGCGCTGGACGACGTGGTGCTGGGCTGCGCCAACCAGGCCGGCGAGGACAACCGCGACGTGGCGCGCATGGCGGTCCTGCTCGCCGGGCTGCCCGTCACCGTCCCGGGCAGCACGGTGAACCGGCTCTGCGGCTCGGGCGCCGACGCGGTGGCCACCGCCGCGCGCGCGGTCGCCGCCGGCGAGGCCGACCTCGTCGTCGCCGGCGGGGTCGAGAGCATGAGCCGCGCCCCGTTCGTCATGGGCAAGCAGGAGCGGGCGTACGGCCGCGCGGTCGAGGTGCACGACACGACGCTCGGCTGGCGCTTCGTGAACCCGGCGATGGAGGCGGCGTACGGCACCGACTCCATGGGCGAGACCGCGGAGAACGTCGCCGAGCTCGACGGGGTGTCGCGCGAGGACCAGGACGCGTACGCCCTGCGCTCGCAGCAGCGCGCGGCGGCGAGCCGGGACCTGCTCGCCGAGGAGATCGTGCCGGTGAAGGTGCCCGGGAAGGGGGGCGACGTCGTGGTCGACCGGGACGAGCAGCCGCGCGAGACGTCCCTCGAGGCGCTCGCGGCGCTGCGCCCGGCCTTCCGGGCCGGCGGCACCGTCACCGCGGGCAACACCTCCGGGATCAACGACGGTGCCGCGGCCCTGCTCGTCGCGTCCGAGGACGCGGTGCGCCGGTACGGGCTCGAGCCCCTCGCCCGGGTCTCCGGGGCGGCAGTCGCCGGGGTCGAGCCGCGCCTCATGGGCCTCGGGCCCGAGCCGGCGACCCGCAAGCTCCTCGACCGCCGGGGGCTGCAGGTCGCGGACCTGGACCTCCTCGAGCTGAACGAGGCCTTCGCCGCGCAGGTGCTCGCCGTGCTGCGCCGCCTCGGGATCCCCGACGACGCCGGGCACGTCAACCCGCAGGGCGGCGGCATCGCCCTCGGCCACCCGCTCGGCGCGAGCGGCGCGCGCCTCGTGCTGACCGCGGCCTGGCAGCTGCGCCGGCAGGGCGGGCGGCGGGCCGTCGCGACCATGTGCATCGGCGTGGGGCAGGGCATCGCGGTCCTGCTCGAGGCTGCGTGAGCCCGGTGGGCACCGTCTCCCTGAACGTCGACGGCGCGGTCGCCGTCCTCACCATCGACCGGCCCGAGCGCCGTGGCGCGCTCGACGACGCCTCCACCTCGGCGCTGCGCGGCCTCGTCGACGAGGTCGCGGGCCGTACGGGCGAGGTGCGCGCCCTGGTCCTCACCGGCTCCGGCGGCGCTTTCTGCGCCGGCCGCGACATCGCCGGGGTCGACCCGCTCGCCGAGGACGCCGGCGACGTGCTGGCCCACGTCGTCAACCCGGTCGTCGAGCGGCTGGCCGGGCTGCCGGTGCCGACCGTCGCCGCGGTCGAGGGGCCCGCGCTGGGCGTGGGGCTGGGGCTCGCGCTGGCCTGCGACCTCGTCGTGGCCGCGGAGGGGGCGCGGTTCGGCTCACCGTTCGGCCGGATCGGCGCGGTCCTGGACAGCGGCGCGCACCTCCTGCTCGCCGAGCGCATCGGCCGCCCGCGCACCCTCGAGCTCGTCTACACCGGCCGGCTGCTCGACGGCACCGAGGCCGCGGCGTGGGGGCTGGCCAACCGCGTCGTCCCGACCGGGACGGCGTACGGGGAAGCGCTCGCCACCGCGCGGACCCTCGCCGCCGGGCCGACCCTGGCGTACACCGCGAGCAAGCGCTTGCTGGCCCGGGTCCGCGACGACTCGCCCTCGCTCGCCGAGGTGCTGGCGCTGGAGGCGGAGGCGCAGCGTCGCGCCGGCGCGACGGAGGACTACCGCGAGGGGTTCGCCGCGTTCCAGGAGAAGCGGCGGCCGGTGTTCCGGGGCCGCTGACGCGGGGTCAGGCGGGTCCGCCGACGCGGAAGACGGGCCACCCGATCTCGGTGCGCCAGGCGGCCGGGTCCGCCGTGTCCCGCGGCCCCGCGAGGTAGCGCTCCCGCACGGGACCCACGACCGCGAGGGCGTTCGCGCTCACCCACGCGCCGAGCTGGCCGTACGTGACGTCGATGTCGTCGTGCTCGCCCGCGTGCGTGGTGACGGCGAGCTCGACGGCCGGCAGGGTCACCGGGTGGACCCGGCCCCGGCGCGGTGGCTCTGGCGTCGGCCGGTACACCAGGACGTGCCCGCGGCCCTCCTCGAACAGCGCGCCGTCGTAGAGCCCGCCGGGCACCCCCGCCGACCCGACCGCGGCATCGAGCTCGGCCATGGCGCCGGCGTACCAGCTGAGGACGTCCTCGTGCGCCACGTCGTCCTCGACCGCGGCCACCGTCGCCGCGGGCACCGCGCGCAGCTCGACCTCGAGCGGCGGCGGCTCCGGCGCCAGGAGCCGGCGCAGGGAGGCCACGGCGGCGCGGGTGCGGTCGAGCTCCGCCTCGAGCCGCTGCAGGTGCTCCGCCACGAGCGCGGCCCGCCTGCCCGGGTCGGGCGAGCCGAGGATGCGCCGCACGTCGGCCAGCGGTACGTCGAGCTCGCGCAGGCGGTGGATCACCTGCGCGGTGGGGATTTGCTCCGCGCCGTAGTAGCGGTAGCCGCTGGCGCCGTCCACGAGCGCCGGCTCCAGCAGGCCCGCGTCGTGGTAGCGGCGCAGGGTCCGCACGCTCAGGTGCGTCACTCGGGAGAACTCACCGATCGACATCATGCGGCCATGCTTCCACCCCTCCCCCCGGGGGAGGGTCCTGTGCTTGACCCTCCCGCGCCCGCAGCGCGCAGCCTCGGGGCATGACCTCGACGACCAGCACCCCGCACGACGAGCTCCCGGCCGCGATCCGCGCATACCTCGCCGCGCACGCCGCCCGCGACACCGACACCGCCCTGCGCGCGTTCGCGCCCGACGCCGTCGTCGTCGACGACGGCGCGACCTACCGGGGGACCGAGGAGGTGCGCCGCTTCCTCTCCCGCGCCGGGGCCGGGTTCACCTACACCACCAGGCTCCTCGCCGCGCGGCGCGATGACGCCCACTGGCTCGTGACCCAGCGCCTGCAGGGCGACTTCCCCGGCGGCGTCGTCGACCTCGGCTTCCGCTTCACCCTCGACGGCGACCGCGTCGCCGAGCTCGTCATCGCCCCCTGAGCCCAGCCCCGCGTCGTCGAGGTGGACGCCTCGCGCGCGGTGACGGTCTCGCGGCGCGACGTCGTCGCGCGGCTCGTCCGTGAGGCCGCGGCCGGCGACGGGCGGCTGACGGCTCACGGACCGGGCTGCCCGGGTCAGCCCCCCGCGGCGGCCCCGACCGGCGCGAGCCGCGCCCGCAGCTCCGCCGCGCCGGGGCCGCGCAGCCCGGTCGCTCCCGCCGGGCGGCCGGTGAGGACGAGCAGGAGCGCGCCGACCGGGCCCTCGACGAGCTCCCCCTCCCCCGCCGCCCACGGGGCGTCGGTCGCGGCCAGGCGGAACCCCCGCAGCCGCCGTCGGGCGTGGAAGGGCCAGCCCATCGCCCAGACCCGCTCGGCCGCGACGGCGCCGGCGAGGGCGGGCACGGGGTGCTCGCGCCCCAGGGGGACAGCGACGTCCTGGCCGTGCACGAGGGCGTCGAGCATCGGCTCGAGGTGGCTGATGCCGGGCGCTTTCGCGCGCGAGGCCGTCGTGGCGCGCAGGCGCCGGGTCAGCTCCCCGGGTGGGAGCGCCGCGCGCGCGACCGCCGTGTCGTGGACCATCCGGTCGAAGCTGCCGCGTGCCCGCAGGAGGGCGAGCGCGGCGGGCAGCGGCCGCATCTGCGCCAGCGTCAGGTGGGCCGCCACGTCACGCACGCGCCACCCCCGGCACAGGGACGCCTCCTCCCACTCGCCGGGAGCCAGGTCGTCGAGCAGGTCGGCCAGGGCCAGCCGCTGCTTGAACGTCGTGCGCCACACCTCGTCGACGTCCATGGGACGCCTCCTCCGTCGAGCCAGGGAAGTACGATCCTCGTACCACAGTGGTTCGACCCTCTGACGACGTCAAGGGGTGCGGGTGGCAGAGGAGCAGCGGGCGGCGCAGGGCGAGGAGCGGCAGCCCAACCTGGGGTTGCTCTGCTTCCTCGCCCACCGCGCGATGGAGGCGCGGGTGCTCGACGCCCTGGCCGCGGAGGGGTACGACGACGTGACCGCGGCCCAGGGGCGGGTGTTCGCCCGCGTCGGGACGCAGGGGACGCGGCTCACCGAGCTGGCCGAGCAGGCGCGGGTCACCAAGCAGACCGCCGGCTTCCTCGTCGACCAGCTCGAGCGGGCCGGGTACGTGCGGCGCGTCCCCGACCCCACGGACGCGCGCGCCCGCCTCGTGGTGGTCGCCGAGCGCGGGCGCGCCGCCGTCGAGGTGGCGCAGCGGGTCGAGGAGGAGGTCGAGGCAGAGTGGACGCGCCACCTGGGCCGGGCCGCGACCGCCGAGCTGCGCCGCACGCTCACCCGGCTGCGGGAGGTGACGGACCCGTACGGGTAGACCGTCACCCCTGCACCGTCGCCCGGACCGGGCTAGCCGGCACGCTGACTCCGATAGCGCTTTCCGCCGCGCGGCGTCGGGCGTACCGTCAGCGCCGTGACGTCGAGCACGCTTCCCCGACGCGCCGTCCGCGCCGTCGGCGAGAGCCCTCTGTCCGAGCGCGTCGCCCGCGCGCAGGATCTGGCCTACGGCCCGCTGATCGCGCGGGTGCGGCGCAGCCCGCTGCACACCGACGCGCTCGGCCACCCCCTGCACCCGTCGCTGACCGACGTGACCGCCGGGTGCTGGCTCGGCACGTCGCTGCTCGACCTCGCCGGCGGACCCGCGTCGCGTCACGGCGCGGTACTCCTCACGGGTGTCGGCGTGCTGGCTTCCGTGCCCACGGCTCTGGCGGGTGCTGCCGACTGGGCCGAGACCACCGGGGCGGCGCGTCGCCTCGGCGCCGTCCACGGGCTCGGCATGGACGCCGCGGTCCTCCTCTTCACGGGCTCGCTCGTCGCGCGGCTGCGCCGGAGGCACCGGCTCGGGACGACCCTGGCCGTCGCCGGCAACCTCGTCGTGGCGGGTGCGGGCTTCCTGGGCGGGCACCTGGCCCACCACCGGGAGACCGCCCGGGGAGCCTCCGCGGGCGCCACGGGGTAGCGCTCCCCACGTCGGCTCAGCGCTCCTCGACGACGACCACCACCTTGCCCGAGACCTCCCCCGCCGCCGCGCGCTCGTGGAGCCGGGCGAGCTCGGCCAGCGGGACGCGCTCGGCGACGTCGACGGTCAGCTCCCCCCGGTCGACCCGCGCCACGAGCTCGTCGAGCTGGTCGACGTCGCTGCGGACGTAGAGGTCGACGGCGCGGACGCCGCGGCGCTCGTCGCCCGGGGCGGGCATCCACACCGTGGTGCTGACGACGACGCCGCCGTCCCGCACGAGCCCGGCGAGCTCGGTGAACCGCTCGGGGTCGATCGGCGCGAGGTTGAGCAGGACGTCGACCGGCTCGACGACCGCCGCGACGTCGGTGGCCGTGCGGTCCACGACCTCGTCGGCGCCGGCGGCCCGGACCCGGTCGGCGCTGCGGGGGCTGGCGGTGGCGACCACGTGGGCACCCGCCGCCTTCGCCAACTGGACGGCGTAGCCGCCCACGGCACCACCGGCGCCGTTGACGAGGACCCGCTGCCCGGGCTGGAGCCGGGCGTGGTCGACGAGGGCCTGCCACGCGGTGAGGCCCACCACGGGCAGCGCGGCGGCGTCGGCGAGCGGGATGCTCCGGGGCGCCCGGGCCAGGCCGTCGGCGGCGACGAGCACGTGCTCCGCCGCGGCGCCGTCGGCGACGAAGGGGAGGAAGCCGACCACGTCGTCGCCCACGGTCAGGCCGGTGACCCCCTCGCCGAGCGCGTCGACCGTCCCCGCCACGTCGACGCCCGGGACGTGCGGGAGGGTCAGGGGCATCGGCCCCTGCATGAGGCCGGCCCGGATGTTGCCGTCGACGCCGTTGAAGGACGTCCCGGCGACGCGCACCCGCACCTGGCCGGGTCCGGGGACCGGGACGTCCACGTCCTCGTAACGCAGGACGCCCGGGTCGCCGTACTCGTGGAACCGCACTGCCTTCATCGCTGGTGCCTCTCCTCGTGGACCGTTGCTTCGGATCCGAAGCACTACGGACCTTAGCGCTACTTCGAACTCTGAGCAAGCCCTTCGAAGTCGCAGCACCGGGTAGGGTGGGCGCATGCCGGAGCGCCGCGCCGACCTCGACCCCGTCCAGCTGGGCGCGTACTTCGCGCTCATGGAGGTCGCGGGCCTGCTGCGGCACGCGGTCGAGCAGCAGCTGCGCGAGGCCGGCGACCTGAGCTGGGTGCAGTTCCAGCTGCTCGCGCGCCTCGGCCTCGACGCGCCCGACGGGAGCGCCCGGATGACCGACCTGGCCGACGGCGTCGTCTACAGCCGCAGCGGGCTGACGTACCAGGCGGGGCTGCTCGAGCGGGCCGGCCTCGTCACCCGCGCCCCCTCCGCCGACGACGAGCGCGGGGTGACGGTGACCATCACCGACGCGGGGCGCGAGCGCCTGGCGCAGGTGCTCCCCGGGCACACCGAGGTCGTGCGCCGGCAGCTGTTCGAGCCCCTGCCGCGGGAGGACGCGCGGGCCCTGTCCGACCTGCTCACGCCCGTGCGCGACCACATGCGCTCGCTGCCGCCCCGCTCCGCCTCACCCCGCCGCCGGCGCTGAGCCCGGCGCGCCCGGTGGGGAGCAGGGGCTCCGTGGACGGCGCTGGCGCGTCAGGGTCGAGCTCGCCTCGATGGCCGTTGCCGATGCTCCGGTGACCGGAGTATGTTCGCGACCATGCCGAGCGACCGGCTCCAGGAGCCGTCCTTCCTCATCCTCAGCGCCCTGGCCGGGGGCCCGATGCACGGCTACGCCGTGCTGCAGGAGGTCGGCGAGCTGTCCCGCGGGAGCGTGCGGCTGCGGGTGGGGACGCTGTACGGCGCGCTGGACCGCCTGGCCGGTGAGGGCCTGGTGGCGGTGGACCGCGAGGAGGTCGTCGACTCGCGGCTCCGGCGCTACTACCGGCTGACGGGGCTCGGGGCCGAGCGCCTCGAGGCCGAGGCCCTGCGGTCACGGCGGCAGGCGGAGGCGGCGCTGCGCAGGCTGCGGCGGCGGGGGTCTGCCGCGGAGGGCGCCGCGTGAGCCCGGCGGGCCGGCCGGACGCGGCGGCCCGGCTGGAGCGGCGCTACCGGCTGCTGCTGCGCCTGCTGCCGGCCCCGGAGCGCGCGGTGCGCGGCGAGGAGATGCTCGGGGTCCTGCTGGCCTGCGCCGCCCCGGGCCGGGCCCGCCCGAGCGCGGCGGAGACCGCCGACCTGCTCCGTGCCGCGGTCCGCTCGCGCGCCCGCGGCCTGCTCGTGACCGACCCGGTCGCCCGGCTCGGCGCCCTGGCCGCCGTCGCGCTCCTGCTCGCCGCCACGCTGCTCGGCGCGGCGGTGCTCGAGCGGCGGGGCCTCCTCGGCGGCCCGTCCAGCGCCGACGGCCGGCCCGCCCTCCTCACCGACCTGCCCGGCTGGGAGCCCCGGCCCGCCGCCGTCTCGGCCAGCCCGGCCGGGCCGGCGCTGGTCTCGTACGTCGACGGGGACGAGGACGGGGAGGAGTTCGCCGTCGTCCTGGGGGCGGACGGGACGACCGCCCGGCGCGTCCCGCTGCCGGGCGCCCTGCGCCCGGAATGGCCGCCGCTGCTCTCCCCCGACGGGGCCTCGCTCGCGCTGACCGCGGACGGCGGGGTACGGGTGCACGACCTGCGGGACGGGTCGGTCGGCAGCCTCCCCGGTGTCCGCCTGCCCGACGACGGGGGACCGCGGCTGCTGGCCTGGTCGACCGACAGCCGTGCCCTCGTCGTGGCGTCGCCCGACGCGACGCGCGTGGTGGACACCGCGACCGGCGCGCAGACCGCGCTCGCGGTCGGGGCGGGCTCGGCGGCCGTCGCCGCGGACGGCCGCATCGCCGTGTCCCGCGCAGGGCGGTTGGCGGTGCACGCGCCCGACGGCGCCCTGCTCGCGAGCGCTCGGCTGCCGGAGGGGTGGCGGGTCGCCCCGGCGGGCTGGTCCCGTGACGGTGGCACGCTCGCGATGACCGCCGCACCGGCGTCGCCGTACGCCCAGGGCGAGCCCGGCACTCCCGCGCTGCTGCGCGACGGCGGCGGTGCGGGGGTCCCGTCGCTGCTGGGTCCGCCGGACGGCACCCTGCCCCTGGCCTGGCAGGGCCGCTCCCTGCTCGTCGCGGACGGCGACGCGCTCCTGCGGTGGCAGCCGGGGCAGGCGCGGACCGTGCTGAGCAGCACGGGCGACGGATCGCCCGCGATGCACCTGCGGTTGGCGACGGGGCTGGCGCGAGACGCCGTGCCGGTCCCCGCGCGGGGGTGGAGCGCGGGCCGCTCGAGCCGTCGCTGCTCCTGCTGGGCCTGCTCACGGCGACCCTGGCCCTGCTCGCGGGCTGGTGCCACCGGCCGGCGCGGGGGCGGGCGGCCAGCCGTACCTCGCGCGACGCCCTGCGCCGGGCGGCCGCGCACGCGCGCTTCGCGGCCGTGGTGGCCGTGCTCCTGCTGCCCTGCTACTGGCTGCTGACGTACGCGATCGGGCTCGAGGCGCACGCGCTCCTGACGGCGGTGGCCCTGCTCACCGCCGCCGGCTACCTGCTCGGGAGGTCGCTCGGGAGGTCGCGGCACGTGCCCGACCCGCGCATGCTGCGCGCCCGCGGCTGACGCCACCGCACGACCCGTCCCGTCACCTCGAGGACGAGGGCGCCGGCGGAGGTGCGGCCGCGGGCGTGCGGGCCGGGTCGGCCACGGCGTCGTCGACGAGCCCCGGGCGGCAGGCGTACCAGCCTGCGACCAGGGTGGGCACGACGGTCGCGACGAGGGTCCACAGCGGCGCGGACCACGACCCGGTGGCCTCGCGCAGGAGGCCGAGGCCGATCGGGCCGAGGCACGCCAGCCCGTAGCCGGTGCCCTGGACGAAGCCCGAGACCGCCGACGCGTAGTGCGGGCTGCGCGTACGGCGGTTGATCAACGTCAGGCACAGCGGGAAGGTGCTGACGCCGATGCCGAGCGCGCAGACCCAGACCCAGGTGGCGCTCATCGGCGCCCGCTCCAGACCGACGTAGCCGGCCACCAGGGCGGCCGAGCACAGCACGACCGCGGGGAACGGGTTCGCCATCCGGTCGGCCACCTGCGGGACCACCAGCGCGGCGGCGACGCCCCAGACCGAGTACAGCGCGACCATGGTGCCGCCGAGCCCCGGGCTGCCACCGGCGTCGGTGAGCACGGCCGGCAGCCAGGTGATGATCGTGTAGTTGGACAGCGCCATCATCGCGAACAGGACCACGAGCCCCCAGACGACCGGCGACCTCAGGACCTGCCGCCTCGCGCTGCGGGTCGGGGACGCCGTGGGCCCGTGGTGGTCGGCGGAGGTGCGCGCGGCCAGGACGAGCCAGACGGCGGCGGCGAGAGCAGCAGGGACAGCCCACAGGCCCACGGACAGGCGCCACCCGCCGGCGTCGGCGACCGGCACCGCCATGAGCGGGGCGACGAACTGGCCGGTCTGCAGCAGGAGCAGGTACGCGGAGGTCCACACGGCGATGCGGTCCGGGAACCAGGCCTTGACCAGCGGCACGATCACCACGTTCACCGCGCCGATGCCCGCCAGGGCCAGCACGGTGGACAGCACGAGCACGGGCGCCCCGGACGACAGGGCGCGCAGCAGCAGGGACACGGCGGTGAGGCCGAGCGCCGCGGTGGCGGTGCGCTCCAGCCCGAACCGCCCCGTCACCACCGGGGCGAGCAGGCCGAAGACGGCGAAGGAGGCCGCCGGCACGGTCCCGAGGAGTCCGGCCACCGCCACCCCGAAGCCGAGGTCAGCCCCGATGGTCTCCAGCAGCGGGCTGAACCCGGTCACCGCCGTCCGCAGGTTCACCGCGGTGAGGGCGATGGCGATACCGGCCCAGACGGCCGGGCGGCGGAGCCCCGGCTGGACGGCCTGCGCTGGTGGAGCGTGCACCTAGACTCCGATGACATAGGTCGGATGATGGGATGAATCGGGAGGCTAGCGTGCCGGAGCCGCTGCGTCGAGGAGGCCTGATCGACCTGGTGGCGGCCCGCTTCCGCGACGAGGTGGTCTCGGGCCGGTGGCCGGTCGGCAGCCGGATCCCCGTCGAGGCCGAGCTGGTCACCCTGTCGGGCGCGGGCCGCAACACCGTGCGCGAGGCCGTGCAGTCCCTGGTCCACGCCGGCCTGCTGCGGCGCGAGCAGGGCCGGGGGACCTTCGTCATCTCCGCCTCGGAGCTGGCCGGGCCGCTGGAGCGCCAGCTGGGCGGCGGCACCCGCCAGCACTACCTCGAGCTGAGGCTCGCCCTGGACCGCACCGCGGCCTCGCTGGCGGCGCTCCGGCGCACCGAGGCCGACGTCGAGCTCCTGCGCGAGCTGCGGGACCGCCGCGCCGCGAGCTGGTCCTCCCCGGACCCCCGGGCCAGGGCCGGCGCGGACCTGGCCCTGCACGCCGCGGTCGTCGCCGCGACGCGCAACCCGCTCTACCTGGACCTCTACTTGAGCATGCTCGACGTGTTCGCCCAGCACATGCGCGACGAGGAGGGCGGCGACGAGGACCTCGGCCGCGAGGCCCACCACGAGCTCGTCGAGGCGATCGCGGCCCAGGACCCCGAGCGCGCGGCCGCCCAGGTCACGCTGATCTTCGGCCCGTTCTTGTGAGGAGCCGCACGAGCGACCCTCCCGCCGGGGCCGCTCGCGCCGTCCCGTGCCTACTCCCGGGAGACGGCCTCGTACGCGCCCGGTCGGGCCCGCTGCGAGCGCCTCCGCCCTGACGGTCGCGGGAGAGCGGCCAGGGCGGTCTGCGCGATCCCCGCCAGGGAGTCCTCGTCGACGCCCCGCCTCGGGGAGGGCCTCGATCCCGCGGTGGACGGCCAGCAGGAGGGCGGCGAGGCGCCCCGCGTCGGCGTCGGGGTCGACGTCGACCCCGAGGAGATCGCCTCGGCGGGACCGGCCGGTGCGGCGGTGGGTCTGGGCTGTCCCGGCGATCTTCCTGGCCTGCACCGCCCTCGCGGTCGACGACGCCTCGCTCAGGGACAAGACCGTCGCCTCCGTGCTCGCGCTGCTCGTCGCCATCCAGCTGGTCGGCTGGGGCGAGGAGGGGATGTTCCGCGGCATCGGTGTGACGACCTTGCGCAACCACGGCCTGGCAGGAGGCTCAGTGGCGCTGTGGTCCAGCGCCCTGTCCGGCGCGGTGCACATCGTCAATGCGCTCGGGTCGCGCGGAGCGCAAGGCATCCCCCAGCCCATAGCCGTCAGCTTCGCCGGCTACTTCTTCTACCTGGTGCGGCGCGTCGCAGGCGGCAACTGGGCCAACTCGGTCATCCACGGGTTGTTCGACTTCTCGATCCTGACCGGCACCGCCGTCCTGGTCGACCAGGAGGCTCACGTCGGCGGCCTCGCCGCGATCCTCGCGTACGTCGCGTGCGCGGTCCTGGTGCTCGCCCGTTCGCGCGCTGGGACCATCGGACGCCTGAAGGAAGCGCCATGGCGCGCGCACGCGTGACGTCCATCCTTAGCGACGGACGCGGGCCCCTGCAGAACGGGAGAGCGTAGCCGCCCCCACCGCGGTACTGCAGGGTGTTGCAGGGGTGCCGCGCTGCGCACGCGCGCCGTGGCTGCTCGTGCCTGCGCTACTGCGAGGCCGCCTGTGCGGCGGCGCGCCGGCCCTGGAGGTGCTTGGCCTGGGGGCCGGACGCCGGCAGTGCGAGGGCGCGGTCGTAGGCCGCGACGGCGGCCGGGCCGTGCCCGCACTGCAGCAGGAGCTCGGCGCGTGCGGCGTGCAGAGCGGCTGTGCGCTCCAGGCCGCGCACGTGCTCGAGGGCCGCGAGCCCAGCTGCCGGACCGTCGCGCTCGGCGAGCGCGACGGCCCGGGCCAGCCGCACGGCGGGTACGTCCTGCACGGTGAGCAGCACGTCGTACCAGGAGCAGATCGCCCGCCAGTCCGTCGCCTGCGGGTGAGGTGCCAGGACGTGGCACGCTGCGATCGCTGCCTGCACGACGTAGGGGTCGGGACGCTCCGGGGTGCGACGCAGCCCGTCGCCGAGCAGTGCCATGCCTTCGTCCACGAGCGCCCGGTCCCAGAGTGCGCGGTCCTGCTCGCGCAGCAGCAGCGGGGAGCCGTCCGGTCCGGCGCGGCTGGCGCGTCGTGCGTCGAGCAGGAGCAGCAGGGCCAGCAGCCCGGTGGCGGTGGGCTCGTCGGGCATGAGTTCGTGCAGCAGCCGGGCCAGGCGCACCGCCTCGTCGAGCAGGTCCGGCCGCACGACGGTGTCGCCGGCGCCCGGTGCCCAGCCTTCGTTGAACATCAGGTAGACCGTCGCCCCGACGCCACGGAGCCGGGCTGGCAGCTCGGCGTCGGGGGGCACGCGGTAGGGGATGGCCGCGTCGCGGATCTTCTGCTTGGCGCGGGTCAGGCGCTTGGCCATGACCTGCTCGGGCACGAGGAGCGCCCGCGCGGTCTCCGCGGTGCTGAGACCAGCGAGCGTGCGCAGCGCGAGGGCGACCTGCGTCTGCGGCGACAGTGCCGGATGGCAGCAGGTGAAGATCAGACGCAGCAGGTCGTCGCGGACGACGGAGCCGGGCAGGTCCTCCGCGGTGCCGCGCTGGTCCATGAGCGTCACCGCCTCCTGCTGCTTGCCGGTGCGGGCCGCCTCGCGCCGCAGCACGTCCAGCGCTCGACGGCGGGCTGTGAGGGTGAGCCACGCGCGTGGCTCTGCCGGGATGCCGTCCCGGGACCACGTCTCCAGCGCCCGGAGCGCAGCGTCCTGGACGGCGTCCTCGGCCAGCTCCCACGACCCGGTCGTGCGCACGAGGGTGGCCATGACGCGCCGGCCCTCGTCGCGGACGAGCGCGACGAGGGCGGCGTGCGTGTCGGCGGTCAGGACGGCTGTCCCATCGGGATGACGGGACGGACCTCGACCGCACCGTTCCATGCGGCGGGGATCTGCGCGGCGAGCGCGAGCGCTGCGTCGAGGTCGGCGCACTCGAGCAGGAAGAAGCCGGTGAGGACCTCCTTGGTCTCCGCGTAGGGGCCGTCGGTGCTGAGCACTTCGCCGCCCTTGCCGCCGGTGACCCGGACCGTCGTGGCGGTCGCGGTCGGGTAGAGCGCGGCGCCGCCGCGCAGCACGGCAGCGGCCGTGGTGCTGAAGGCGGCGTACTCGGCCATCTCGCCCGCCTGCTCCCGAGCGGACCAGTCGACGTCGGTGCTGTAGATGATGGCTGCGTACAGGGTCATGGTGTCCTTCCCGCACCGGCGCCGGTCGCCGGTGTCACTGCTAGGACGAACGGCGGGGGCGCAGAACGACACCTGCGGCACGTGCGGCGGTCACAGCAGCTGCCGGACGAGGCATCGATCCGCCTGGCTCGCGTTCGCGCCGTCCGGGCGGACTCGATCGGGACGAGCAACCGCCGACGTCCTCCACGCACCCCTCGAGCCGGTGCTTGCCCTGCTGCTCGGCCGCGGCGACGAGGTCCACCGGTAGCACGACGATCGTGCAGACGTTGGCCCCGTGCCAGCGGCCCCGTGCCAGCGGCCCCGTGCCAGCGGCCCCGTGCCAGCGGCGCCAGCACGGCGTCGAACTGCCACCAGCGACATCGTCTGCCTGGCCGGGCGCGGTACCTGCGGTGGGGGGCTGGTCCGCGACGTCGCGTGGTGCAGGGTCCTGGGCAGCGGCTGCCTGGCGCACGACTCTGATGATCGCGCCCGCGCGGTGTCAGCGCACCCCCGCTCGGAGCGCAACGGAACACGCACGTCGATCCGAGTGCAGATGGGGCACGTGTCCATCTCGTCGACTCCGAGGCCGTCTGTGACGCTCCCTCCCCCTGACTCGTACCAGAGGACATCGCAGACGCCGTCGGCTACGTCGTCAGGCGGCCTGCACGCGTCGTGATGAGCGAGCTGCTCCTCCGCCCGGATGCAAGCCAGTGGTAGCCGGCGAGCTGCTGCCGCCGATCCTCAGGGTGGCATCGAGCGACCGATCGCACGCACGCACGCTGCGGAAGCGGGCGCCCGCGGGGGCCGACGGCTCGCGCGGCGCCCTGGGCGACACCGCCTGCGCGGATCACGGCGGACTCCCCCGCCCCGGCACCAGCTCGTCGAACACCAGCACCGTCTGCGTCGACTCCACCTCCGGCATCTCCTGCAGCCGCCCGAGCACCAGGTCCCGCAGGGACGCCGCGTCCCGCGTCCGCACGAGCAGCACCATGTCGTGCTCGCCCGACAGCAGCGCTCCGTGGTGCACCTCGGGCACGGCGAGCACCCGCTCGCGCAGGTCCTTCCACGAGTGCTGGCTGACCTTGAGGTAGACGTACGCCGTCAGCCCGTGCCCGTACTGCTGCGGGTCCACCGCGGCGTGGTAGCCGGTGATGACGCCCTCGGCCTCGAGCCGCTGCAGCCGGGCGTACACCGTCGCCCGCGACACGTGCAGCCGCGCCGCGAGCGCGCGCATCGACAGCCGCGCGTCGGCACGCAGGGCGTCGACGATCCCGCGGTCGACGTCGTCGAGGTCCATCCGTCCACCTCCCCCGGCCCGCGACGAGCCGCGCAGGGCCATCCTGCCACCGCCGAACCCCTCGTACGGCCACTCGTCTCGTCCTCGTCGCCGCGCCTGGACCAGCGGCCACCGCAGCACCCACACTCCTGCCACCCGGCCCGAAGGAGGGACGAGCCCGTGACACCGTCGTCACCCGCGCTGGACGGCTCCGTGCAGGAGCGCGCCGCGGCCTTCCTGCCGCCCGGTGACGGGCCGCAGGCCCTCGTCGACCCGACCGGCTCCCCGCTCCCCTCGCCGCTGGCGATGCCCGCCGACGACGACCTGCTCGCCCTGCACCGCGCGATGGTCGTCGGGCGCCGCTTCGACACCCAGGCGAGCGCGCTCACCCGGCAGGGTCGGCTCGCGGTCTACCCGTCGTCCCGCGGCCAGGAGGCGTGCCAGGTCGCCGCCGCGCTCGCGCTGCGCCCGCAGGACTGGCTCTTCCCGACGTACCGCGACTCCGTCGCGATCGTCACCCGCGGCGTCCCGCCGGTCGAGGTCCTCACGCTCCTGCGCGGCGACTGGCACTGCGGCTACGACCCGTACGAGCACCGGGTCGCCCCGCAGTGCACCCCGCTCGCCACCAACACCCTGCACGCCGTCGGGCTCGCGCACGCCGCGCGCCTGCAGGGCGAGGACCGCGTCGCGCTCGTCCTGCTCGGCGACGGCGCCACGAGCGAGGGCGACACCCACGAGGCGCTGAACTTCGCCGCCGTGTGGGGCGCCCCGGTCGTCTTCCTCGTGCAGAACAACGGGTACGCGATCAGCGTCCCCCTGGCGAAGCAGACCGCGGCGCCGAGCCTGGCCCACAAGGGCGTGGGGTACGGCATGCGCTCGCGCCTCGTCGACGGCAACGACGCCGCCGCCGTGCACGCGGTCCTCACCGAGGCGGTCGCGGGCGCTGCCGGGGGCGACGGGCCCACGCTCGTCGAGGCGCTGACGTACCGCGTCGAGGCCCACACCAACGCCGACGACGCGGGCCGCTACCGCGACCCCGCCGAGGTCGAGGCGTGGCTGGCGAAGGACCCGGTGAGCCGGTCCGAGGCCCACCTGCGCTCGCGCGGACTGCTCGACGACGCCCTCGCCGAGCGGTTCGCCCGCGAGGGCGAGGAGCTGGCCGCGGGCGTGCGCGCCGCCCTGGAGCACGACGTGGCGCCCGACCCGCGCGAGCTCTTCGAGCACGTCTACGCGCAGCCGACCGCTGCGCTCCTCGAGCAGCGCGACCTGCTGCTCGCCGAGCTGGAGGAGGAGCCGGCGTGACCGAGACCCTGGAGCGGCCCGCCGGCCCCGCCGCCGCCCCCGCCACCGTCACGATGGCCGGCGCGCTCAACGCGGCGCTCGCCGACGCCCTCGAGCAGGACCCGCGCGTCGTCGTCCTCGGCGAGGACGTCGGCACGCTCGGCGGCGTCTTCCGGGTCACCGACGGGCTCGCCGCGCGCTTCGGCGACCGCCGCGTCGTCGACACACCGCTCGCCGAGTCCGGCATCGTCGGCACCGCGATCGGCATGGCGATGGGCGGGCTCGTGCCGGTCGTCGAGATGCAGTTCGACGCCTTCGCGTACCCCGCCTTCGAGCAGGTGACCAGCCACCTCGCCAAGCTGCGCAACCGCACCCGCGGCGCGGTCGCGCTGCCCGTCGTGGTCCGCGTGCCCTACGGCGGTGGCATCGGCGGCGTCGAGCACCACTGCGACTCCTCCGAGGCGTACTACGCCCACACCCCGGGCCTGCGCGTCGTCACGCCGGCGACGCCGGCCGACGCCTACCGGATGATGCGCCAGGCCATCGCCTGCCCCGACCCCGTCGTGCTGCTCGAGCCCAAGCGCCGCTACTGGAGCAAGGAGGCCGCCGAGCTCACCGCCGACGGGCCCGCGCTCGACGAGGCGGTCGTCCGCCGGCCCGGGCGCGACGTCACCCTCGTCACGTACGGCGGCACGGTCGCCACCGCGCTCGAGGCGGCCGACGCCGCCGTCGAGGAGGGCTGGGACGTCGAGGTCGTCGACCTGCGCAGCCTCTCGCCGATCGACGACGCCACCCTCACCGCGTCCGTACGCCGGACCGGCCGCGCCGTCGTCGTCCACGAGGCGCCGGGGTCGGGCGGGCTCGGCGCCGAGGTCGCGCAGCGGATCACCGAGCGGTGCTTCCACCACCTCGAGGCGCCGGTGCTGCGCGTCACCGGCTTCGACATCCCCTACCCGCCGCCGAAGCTCGAGCAGCACCACCTGCCGAGCGTGGACCGCATCCTCGACACCGTCGCCCGCCTCCAGTGGGACGACCAGCCCGAGCCGTGCCCCGCCCCGTACGGAGCCCGCCGTGCCTGACTTCCTCCTCCCCGACCTCGGCGAGGGCCTCGAGGACGCCGAGGTGGTGCGCTGGCGGGTCGCCGTCGGCGACGCCGTCGAGGTCGACCAGGTCGTCGCCGAGGTCGAGACCGCCAAGGCCGTCGTCGAGGTGCCCGTCCCCTGGGCCGGCGTCGTCACCGCGCTGCACGCGGAGGAAGGCGCTGTCCTGGGCGTCGGGTCGCCGCTCGTCAGCGTCGGCGAGCAGCGGCCGGAGCGGCAGGGCGTGCAGGAGCCGGGCGTGGAGAGCGGGGCGGTCCTCGTCGGGTACGGCACCGCGACGTCCCCGCGCCGTGCGCGCAGGTCCCGGCGGCGCCCGGAGCCGGTCGCCCTCGCCCCGGCCGCGCCCGTCGAGAGCTGGCCCGAGCGGGTGCAGGTCGTGTCGCCGCTGGTGCGTCGGATCGCCCGCGACGCCGGCCTCGACCTGGCGTCGCTGCGCGGCACCGGGCCCGACGGCATCGTCCGGCGCGCCGACGTCGAGAAGGCGCTGGCCGAGCGGGCTGCGGCCGCGACGCCGGCGCCGGCGCCCGTACCCGCAGCGCCCACCCCGGACGAGGACGTCACCCGCGTGCCGCTGCGCGGCGCCCGGCGCGCGATCGCCGAGAAGCTCAGCCGCTCGCGCCGGGAGATCCCCGAGGCGACGGTGTGGGTGGACGTCGACGCGACCGACCTGGTCGCAGCCAAGGCGGCGCTCACCGCCCGCGCGCCGGAGCAGCCGGTCGGGCTGCTGACGCTCCTCGCCCGGTTCGCGCTGCTCGGGCTGAAGCGCTACCCGGAGCTGGGCGGGCGGGTCACCGAGGACGAGATCGTCGTCCCGCACCACGTGCACCTCGGCTTCGCCGCGCAGACCGACCGCGGCCTCGTCGTCCCGGTCGTCCGCGACGCGCACCGCCTCACGACGCGCGAGCTGGCCGCCGCCCTCGCCGAGCGCACCCGTGCGGCCCGCGCCGGCGCGCTCGCACCCTCCGACCTGACCGGCGGCACGTTCACCGTCAACAACTACGGCGTCTTCGGCATCGACGGCTCCGCCGCGATCATCAACCACCCCGAGGTGGCGATCCTCGGCATGGGGCGCGTCGTCGAGCGGCCCTGGGTCGTGGACGGGCAGCTCGCCGTCCGCACGGTCACCCAGCTGACGCTGGCGTTCGACCACCGCGTCTGCGACGGCGGCACGGCCGGCGGCTTCCTGCGCTACGTCGCCGACTGCGTCGAGTCCCCCCTCACCGCCCTCGGCGACCTCTGAGGAGCGCCACCCCGTGCGTGATCACGGCCGAGGTCGTGCATGATCACGGCCGAGGTCGTGCATGATCACGGCCGAGGTCGTGCATGATCGCGGCGGGGTCAGCACCGCCGTGGTCGTGCGCGGAGGGCGCTACCCGCCGGCCATGGCGCCGACGACGACGAAGGGCTGCTTCCCCTCGGCGACGTCGGCGGGCAGCGGGGCGTCGGGGGGCTCGTGCGAGAGGTCCTCCTGACAGGCGAAGAAGCGGACGAAGGCGCGGCGGCGGCCCGTCGCCTGGTCGCGCACCCGGCCGCGCAGCACCGGGTGCAGGGCCTCGAGGGCGTCGAGCACGGACGCCTGGGTGACCGGGCCCTCGACCCGTACCGGCACGTCGCCGTCCACCCGGGCGAGGGCGCGCAGGTGCCCGGGCAGCACGACGGTCACCACGGTGGTCCCGTCGCTCATGGCAGCGTCTGCACCTCCACCGACAGGACCGGCGGCAGGTCGCGGACGACCGCGTCCCAGGTGTCGCCGCCGTCGGGCGAGCAGTAGACCTGCCCGCCCGTGGTGCCGAAGTAGACCCCACACCCGTCGAGCTCGTCGACGGCCATGGCGTCGCGCAGCACGTTGACGTAGCAGTGCTCCTGCGGCAGGCCCCGCGTCAGGGGCTCCCACTCCTCGCCGCCGGTGCGCGAGCGGTAGACGCGCAGGCGCCCCTCCGGCGGGACGTGCAGCTCGTCGGAGGTGATGGGGACGACGTACACGGTCTCGGGTTCGTGGGCGTGCACCTGCACCGGGAAGCCGAAGTCGCACGGCAGGTCGCCGGACACCTCCCGCCAGGAGCGCCCGCCGTCGTCGCTGCGCATGACGTCCCAGTGCTTCTGCATGTAGACGGTGTCCGGGCGGGAGGGGTGGCGCGAGAGGCGGTGCACGCAGTGGCCGACGTCCGCCTCGGGGTCGGGGATGGACCCGGAGGACAGGCCGGTGTTCGAGGGGTGCCAGGTCTCCCCGCCGTCGTCCGTGCGGAAGACGCCGGCCGCCGAGATGGCCACGAGCATGCTCAGCGGGTCGGTGGGGTGCGGGGCGACGGTGTGCAGGCACATGCCGCCCGCGCCGGGCTGCCAGGACGGGCCGGAGGGGTGGGTGCGCAGGCCCGTCAGCTCCGACCACGTCGCGCCGCCGTCGGTGGAGCGGAAGAGCGCGGCGTCCTCGGCGCCGGCGTGCACCAGGTCGGGGTCGGTGGCCGAGGGCTCGAGGTGCCACACCCTCGTGAACGCCCAGGGCCGCTGGGTGCCGTCGTACCACTGGTGCGTGCCCGGCTCGCCGTCGTAGCGGAAGTCGCTGCCGACCGGCGACCAGGACGCGCCGCCGTCGTCGGAGCGCTGCACCACCTGCCCGAACCAGCCGCTGCTTTGCGAGGCGAAGAGCCGGTCGGGCTCGGCCCGGCTCCCCGCGACGTGGTAGACCTCCCAGCCCGCGAAGTGCGGGCCCTCCACCCGCCAGTCCCGCCGCGTGCCGTCCGCGCTCAGCACGAAGGCCCCCTTGCGCGTGCCCACCAGCACCCGTACGCGTGCCATGCCCGCTCCCTCCACCGGCCTGCGGTCGTCCTCCGGGGTGGACCGGCGCCGGCGGCCGTACTCATCGGTGCCGCTGCCGCGCTGCCGGGCGGCCCCGTCAGGGCCGGTCGGGCGCGTCGGCCAGCTCGTCGCAGACGAGCAGGTCGGTGCGCACGTGCCGGGTGCGGTAGGCCAGGCGGCCGACGAGGTGGGCCGCGACCGGCGCCGTCATCAGCTGGAAGGCGCCGGTCAGCACGAGCATCCAGACGTCGACGCTGGTCCGCAGCCGCACGGCGGCCCCGGCGAGGACGAGGAGCATGCCCAGGACCTGCGGCTTGGTCGCGGCGTGCATCCGCGACAGGACGTCGGGGAAGCGCAGCACGCCGACCGACGCGGCGAGCGCGAGCGCGGCCCCGCTGATCAGCAGGACGGCCGCGAGGACGTCGAGGGCGGTGCTCACGCCGGGTCCCGGGGTGCCGGGGGCGGCGGCACCTGCCGGCCGACCGAGCGGGCGATGCTCGTCGAGCCGGTGAAGCCGAGCAGGGCGACGACCACCGCCACCGGCACGACGTACGACGCGCGGGTGACGGCCGCGTACGCGGCGAGGCCGCACACCACCACGGCCAGCAGCATGTCGGTGGCGACCACGCGGTCGAGGGTGGCGGGGCCGCGGAGCATGCGCAGCACGCACAGCGCCGCGGCGGCGGACAGCAGGACGGCGACGACGACGCCGACGACGGTCACGGGGCCTCCTCGTGGGTGGGGGGCGGCGGGGCGGTGGCGGGCGGGTCGGGGACGGGCGGGGCGCCGGCGAGCCGGGCGATGGCCGACGGCCCGCCGACGGCCCGCACGATGCGGCGCTCGAGGTCGAGCACCTCGGTGCGGAAGCGCTGGGCCTCCTGCGCGCTGCTCACGTCGAGCACGTGGCAGTAGAGCGTGCGCCGGCTGACCTCGAGGACGAGGCTGCCCGGGGTGAGGGACACCGCTTCCGCGGTGAGCGTGACCAGCAGGTCGGAGCGGCTGCGCAGCGGCACCGCGACGACCGCCGCGAGCGGCGGCGGCCCCGGGCGCAGCGACAGCCACGCCAGGTGCGCGCTCGACACGACGAGCTGGCGCAGCATGTGCGCGAGGAGCCCCAGCAGCGCCAGGGGGTCCAGCCGCCCGCCCAGCACGACGACCGGCAGCGGCAGCACCGCCGTCACGACGAGGCCCACGAGCAGCCCGGCGACGAGGTTGCCGACGCTGAAGGTGCCCCAGAGCATCGTCCAGACCAGGGCGAGCCAGAGCAGCGGCGGCAGGTGGCGCACCAGCCCCCGGGCCCCGCGCAGGTGCGCGGTCACGGCGCACCCGCCGTCGTCGCGGCGCGCAGGTACGGCGAGCGCTCCAGCAGGTCGTCCGCGGCGCGGTCGGCGAGCCCGTACAGGGGGCCCGCCAGGACGGTCAGGGACAGGCTGACCGCGAGGAGCACGACGGTCGAGGCGACCATGGTGCGCGACCGCGGCGCGGGGGCGGCCACCTCGTCCCCGCCGACCGCGTCGAGGGCCGGCGCGGTCTCCGGGCTCCCCGGGCGCCCGGTGGCCGCGACGACGGCGTACGAGGTCGCGCCGGTGTCCGCCGCCGCGGCGGCGGCGACCTGCGGCGCCTCCTCGCGCGGGCGCCAGAAGGCCTTGGACCAGACCTTGGCCACGGCGTACAGGGTGAGCAGGCTGGTCAGCGTCCCGGCGCCGACGAGCGCCCACGCCGCCGGGCCGCCGTCCTCGACGCCCGCGCGCAGCAGGCCCGCCTTGCCGATGAAGCCGGACAGCGGCGGGATGCCGGCGAGGTTCATCGCGGGCACGAAGAAGAGCACCGCGAGCAGCGGGGACGCCGCGGCCAGGCCGCCGAGGCGGGTGAGCGACGTCGTGCCCGCGTGCCGCTCGACGAGCCCGACGGCGAGGAAGAGCACGGTCTGGATGAGGATGTGGTGCGCCACGTAGAAGATCGCGCCCGCGAGCCCGGCCGCCGACCCGAGGGCGACGCCGAAGACCATGTAGCCGATGTGGCTCACCAGCGTGAAGGACAGCATCCGCTTGACGTCGGTCTGCGCGACCGCGCCGAGGATCCCCACGACGAGCGTCAGCCCCGCGGCGAGCATGAGCACGTCCTCGAACGCGCCGTCGGGGAAGAGCAGCGTCTGCACCCGGATGATGGCGTAGACGCCGACCTTCGTGAGCAGCCCGGCGAACACCGCGGTGACCGGGGCCAGCGCGGTCGGGTAGCTGTCCGGCAGCCACGACGACAGCGGGAAGACCGCCGCCTTGATGCCGAACGCCACGAGCAGCACGGCGTTGAGCGCGGCGCGCGTGCCGTCGTCCAGCTCGGCCAGCCGCAGCGACAGCTGCGCCATGTTGAGGGTGCCGGTGGCGGCGTACGTGAACGCGATGCCGGCCAGGAACACCAGGGACGACAGCAGGCTGACCACGACGTACGTCACGCCGGCGCGCACCCGCTCCTGGCTCCCGCCGAGGGTCAGCAGGACGTAGCTGGCGGCGAGGAGGACCTCGAAGCCGACGTACAGGTTGAACAGGTCGCCGGACAGGAACGCGTTCGCCACGCCCGCGGTGAGGACGAGGTACGTCGGGTGGAAGATCGACAGCGGCGTCCTGGCGTCGTCGCGGTCCGACGCGCCCTGCCCCACCGCGTAGACGAGGACGGCCAGCGTCACGGTGGTCGACACGACGAGGAACAGCGCGGACAGCCGGTCCACGACGAGGGTGATGCCGAGCGGGGCCGGCCAGCCGCCGACGTCGAGGGACGTGGCGCCCCGGTCGTCCGCGAGCAGCAGCAGCGCGACGGCGACGGCGAGGACCGTCGCGAGCACGACGACGCTCACGGTGCGCTGCAGCCGGGGGTGGCGGCCGACGGCCAGCGCCAGGCCCGCGCCGAGCAGCGGGAGCAGGACGGGCAGCGGGGCGAGGACGCGGATCACCGGCGACCCCCCCGGGCCCGCGGCAGCAGGCCGTCCGTGGCGTCGCCGTCGGCGTCGCCCCCCGTACCGTCGTCGCCCGCCCCGTCGGTGTCGTCGGTGTCGTCGGTGTCGTCGGTGTCGTCGGGGTCGGCGCCGGAGCCGCCGCGCCGGGCGGCGGCCACCCGACGGTCCTCGGCGTCGTCCACGACGTCGTCCACGAGGGCGGACTCCCCCTCGCCCGCCGGGCCCGACTCCCGGCCGAGCTCGTAGCCCCGGCGGATGAGCGAGAGCAGGAAGGCGGCCATGCCGAAGGTGATGACGATGGCGGTGAGGACGAGGGCCTGCACGAGCGGGTCGCTCATCTCCTCCGGCTCCGCGCCGCCGTGGAAGGGTGCCTCGCCGGCCGGGCCCCCCGCGCTGACGAGCAGGACGTTGGTGCCGTTGCCGAGCAGCAGCACCCCGAGCAGCACCCGGGTGAGGCTCCGTTCGAGCAGCAGGTACGTGCCCGCGACGTAGAGGCCGGCGACGAGGGCGAGCAGGGTCAGGTTCGGGCTCATGCGGTCGTCTCCTGGTGCTCGCGGCGGTCGACCTCGGCGCCGAGGCTGCGCAGCACGTCGAGCACGAGCCCCACGACCACGAGGTAGACGCCGACGTCGAAGAAGAGGGAGGTCACGAGCTTCACGTCGCCGAAGACCGGCAGGGCCCCCTCGACGATGGTCGTCTGCAGCACGTCCGCGCCCAGGAGGAGCCCTGCGGCGCCGGTGCCCCCGGCGAGCAGCAGGCCGGCGCCGAGGAGCAGGCCGGCGTCGACGGGGGCGGCCTCGCCGAGCTCGTACCGGCCGCCGGCGAGGTAGCGCACGACGAGCGCCAGCCCCGCGACGAGACCGCCGGCGAAGCCGCCGCCGGGGGCGTTGTGGCCGGCGAAGAGCAGGTACACGGAGAGCACGACGACCGTGTGGAACACCGCGCGGGTGACGATCTCGAGGACGATCGACCGGCGCGCCGAGGGCAGCAGCCCGCCGCCGCGCAGCCAGGGCGCCCCCGCCACGTGGGCCCCGGTGTCGGCCAGGCGGGACGAGCGCTCGGTCACCGCCGGCGCCGGCAGCGGCGGCGACTCCTCGTCGCGCAGCCGCGGCGGGCCGCCGGTGCGACCGCGCAGGAACACCAGGCTCGCCACGCCCGTCGCCGCGACGACGAGCACCGAGATCTCGCCGAGCGTGTCCCAGGCGCGGATGTCGACGAGCGTCACGTTGACGACGTTGCGGCCACCGCCGTACTCGTACGCCCAGGACGGGAACGCGAGCGAGACGGCCGGCGCCTCGCGCGCACCGAGCGCCAGCGCGCCCGTGCCGGCCATGAGCAGGCCGGCGGGCACGGCGACGAGCAGCCGCCCCCGCCGCTGGGCCCGGGTGTGCCGGTCGACGATCTGCTTCGGCAGCGTGCGCAGCACGAGGACGAACACCACGAGCGTGACGGTCTCGACGAGGAACTGGGTCAGCGCCAGGTCGGGGGCGCCGTGCAGCGCGAAGAGGACGCCGGTGCCGTAGCCGGTGACCCCCACGAGCAGCACGGCGGTGAGGCGCTGGGCCGAGCGGGCCGCGGCGAGGGCGGCCGCGAGCACGAGCACCGCGACCACGACCTGCAGGGGGTTGTCCCACGCGCGCCAGCGGTCGGGCCACCCGCCCCCGGCGACCGCACCCGCCCAGCGGTAGCCGGTGAGCACCACGAGCACCGCGACGATCGTGCCGAGGTAGACGGGCAGCGAACCCCGCTGCGTGGCGGCCGTGACCGTGGTGGAGGCCCGGTCGACCCAGCGCATGAGGCTCCGGTACGACCGGTCGGCGTCGAGCCCCGTCCGCAGGGACACCTGGACCCGCTGGACCGCGCCGCGCCCGGCGAAGAGCAGCGCGCCACCGCCGAGGGACACCAGGGAGAGCCCGAGCGCCGGGCTGGGCCCGTGCCAGAGCGCGAGGTGGTAGTCCTCGGCCGCGGCGGCCGGGAGCGCCCGGGCGTACGCGGCGAGGGGGCGGTCGAGCGCGGTCGCCGCCAGGCCCGCGGCCAGGCCCGCGAGCGCGAGCAGGGCGGGGACGGCCTGGGCGACCGCCGCCGGCGCGTGCAGCTCCACGGCCCCCGCGCCGGGCTTGCGGGCGAAGGCGCCCCACACGAAGCGCAGGCTGTACGCGGCCGTCAGGGCCGACCCGGTGACCAGGCCGGCGAGGACCACCGCGCTCCCGGCGCCGGACGGCAGCGCGTCGTGCAGGTACGCCTCGTACGCCGCCTCCTTGCCGACGAACCCGACGAGCGGCGGGACGCCGGCCATCGAGGCGGCCGCGAGCGCCCCGGTCACGGCCAGGACCGGCAGGCGCCGCCCCAACCCGTCCAGGCGTCGCAGGTCCCGGGTCCCGGTGCAGCGGTCGACCACGCCCACCACGAGGAAGAGCGAGGACTTGAAGAGCGCGTGGGCCAGGAGCATCGCGGCGCCGGCGAGCGCGGCGTCGCGGGTGCCCGCGCCGAGCAGCACCATGAGGAAGCCGAGCTGGCTCACCGTGCCATGGGCGAGGAGGAGCTTGAGGTCCGTCTGGCGCAGCGCGGTCCAGGCCCCGACGAGCATCGTCGCCAGGCCCAGGCCCACGACGAGCGGGCGCCAGCCCGGCACGTCGGCGAAGCCGGGGGCCAGCACGCCGACGAGGAACACCCCGCCCTTCACCATCGCCGCGGCGTGCAGGTAAGCGCTCACCGGCGTCGGTGCCGCCATCGCCGCGGGGAGCCAGAAGTGGAACGGCAGCAGGGCCGACTTCGTGAGGGCGCCCAGGAGCACGAGCACGACCGCGACGGTCACCACCGTCCCCCGCGGCGGGTCCGCCACCAGCCCGGACAGCGACGTGGTGCCGCCGGCCACCGCGAGCGCGATGAGCCCGACGAGCATCGCCAGGCCGCCGGACGTCGTCACCACGAGCGCCTGCATCGCCGCGCGGCGCGCCGCCTTCAGGCGCGCGCTGTGCCCGATGAGCAGGTACGAGAAGACGGTCGTGAGCTCCCAGCAGACGTACAGGAGCAGGACGTCGTCGGCGAGGACGAGCCCGAGCATCGCCCCGGCGAACGCGACGAGGACGCCGGCGAAGCGGGCGAGCCCCGGTGACGCCGCGCCGAAGTAGCGGGAGCAGTAGACGAGGACGAGCGCGCCGACCCCGGTGACGAGGGCGGCGAGCAGCGTGGGCAGCGGCCCGGTGCGCAGCGCGACCGCGACGTCGAGCGAGGGGATCCAGGAGTACGCCTCCCGCACCTCCCCGCCGGCACGGGCGAGCAGCGCGGCGCACGAGGCGGCCGGGACGAGGGCCAGCGCGAGGAAGGCCCTGCGCCCCGCGGCCCGGACGAGCAGCGGGGCGACGAGGGCAGCGACGGCGTGGGCGGCGAGCAGGGTCAGCAGCACGGGCGCTCCGGGGTGGGCGGGGCGAGGGCGGTGCGCGCGGGGGTCACCGCGACGCTCCCCCGTCCTCACCCTGCCGCGCCGCCGCGTCCACGAAACCGTACGGGTCCGCGGGGTCCGCCACCGCCGCGCGCCGGCCGCCCGGGCCGGTGGCGGGGACCGCGGGACCGGGCGCCGGCCAGCGCCGCTCGAGCAGCACGTAGAGCGGCGAGGCGAGGAAGACCGACGACAGCGTGCCGACGACCAGGCCGGCCAGCATCGCGAGGGCGAAGTCGGTGAGCGTGTCGCCGCCGAGGACGAACAGCGCGGCCAGGATGAGCATCGCGCCGAGCCCGGTGTTCACCGTGCGCGGGACCGTCTGCAGGACCGCGGCGTCCACGACGGCGCCGAGCGGCTCGCGCGGGCGCGCCCTCACCAGCTCGCGCACCCGGTCGAAGACCACCACCGAGTCGTTGACCGAGAGCCCGATGATCGTCAGCGCCGCCGCGAGGAACACGCCGTCGACGGGCTTGCCGAGCCAGGCGAACAGGCCCACGACCGCGAGGACGTCGTGCAGCATCGCCACGACCGCGGCCACGCCGATGGTCCAGCGGAAGCGCAGGGCGAGGTAGAGCAGCTGGGCGCCCAGCGCGACCCCGAGGGCCACGAGCGCACCGCGGCGCAGCTCGTCCCCCAGGCTCGGCCCGATGAGCTCGTCGCGGACCTTGGTCACCTCCCCGCCGACCCCGGCCAGGGCCTGCTCGACGGCGTACGCCTCCTCGTTGCTCAGGCGCTCGGTCCGCACGGTGATGTCCTCGCCGTCGCCGCTGCCGGACGTCTGCACCACGGCGCGGGGGAAGCCCCCGTCCGCCACGGCCTCGCGCGCCCGCTCGGCGCTGACCGGCGTGCCCGTGGAGTACTCGAGGAGCCGCCCGCCGGTGAACTCGACCCCGAGCTCGAGGCCACGGGCGCCGAGGCCCGCGAGCGCGACGACGACCACCGCTCCCGACAACGCGAGCCAGACCCGCCCTCGCCCCATGAGGTCCGGCCCGCTGCGCTCGAGCCAGGCGCGCACCCGGCCGGGGCCGACGAGGCCGGAGGCGCGGGGCCGGCGCACCACCGCCGAGCGGCGCACGGCCTGCTCGGCGAGGACCCGCGCCACGACGAGCGCGGACACCATCGAGGCCAGCACGCCGATGCCCAGCGTGACGCCGAACCCCCGCACGGGGCCCGACGCCAGCAGGAACAGCAGACCGGCGGCGATGAGCGTCGTGACGTTCGTGTCGAGGATGGCGCTCCACGCCTTGCGGAAGCCGGTGTCCAGGGCGGTGCGCAGGCCGCCGCCGGGGCCGGCGGCGTACTCCTCCCGCGCGCGCTCGAACACCAGGACGTTCGCGTCGATCGCCATGCCGATCGCCAGCACGAAGCCTGCGAGGCCGGGCAGCGTGAGGGTCGCGCCCAGGGTGACGAGGACGGCGTACGCGATGAGCGCGTAGCAGGCGAGCGCGACGCTGGCGAGGAGCCCGACGAGGCGGTAGACGACGGTGATGAAGAGCCCGGTGAGGACCACGCCGATGATGCCGGCGCGGAAGGACGCGTCGATGGCGTCGGCGCCGAGCGTCGGGCCGACCGTGCGCTGCTCGACGACCTCGACGGGCACGGGCAGCGCCCCGCCCTCGACGAGGGCCGCCAGCTCGCGGGCCTCCTCGGCCGTGAAGGTGCCGGTGATCTCGGTGGTGCCACCGCCGATGCCGGCGCCGCAGCCGACCGACGGGTCGACCTGCGGCGAGCTGATGACCTGGTCGTCGAGGACGATCGCGACGCGGCGCTGCGGGTCGCCGGCGGGCGCGCACGCGGCCTGCCCGGTGAGCCCGCGCCAGGCCTCGCCGCCGCCGCGGAAGTCGAGCACGACGAACCAGCCGCGCCCGCGCTGCGGGTCGGTACGGGCGTCGGCGCCGTCGACGTCCTCCCCCGTGAGCGCGGCGGGCCCGACGCGCAGCGGCAGTCCGGACTCGTCGACGAGGTCCTCGCGCTCCTCGGGGGGCGCGTCCCCGGCGGCGCCCTCGCCGGCCCCCTCCTCGGGCGCGGGCGTCGCGGCCGGGGCGGGGCCCGGGGTGGCGCCGGGGGTGGCGCCGGGGGTAGCGCCCGGGGTGGGCTCCGCCGCCGGCTCCTGCGGGTCCGCGCCGAGGACCGGGTGGAAGGTCAGCTGCGCGGTGCGGCCGACGACCTCGGCGGCCTCGCGCGGGTCCTGCAGGCCGGGCAGCTCGACGACGATGCGCGTCTCGCCCGAGCGGGCGAGGGTCGGCTCGGCGACGCCGAGGGCGTCGACCCGCCCGCGCAGCACCTCGAGGGCGCGGTCGGTGCTCTCCGCGTCGGCGCTGACGCGGTCGGTCGAGCGGGCCTCGAGGACGATCTGGGTGCCGCCGCGCAGGTCCAGGCCCAGGCGCGCGGGGGTGGACAGGGCGGCGTACAGCGATCCGGCGAGCACGGCGAGCGCGAGCAGCGCACGCACGAGGGGTGCACGGGACAAGGGGTCCTCCGACGGGGTGCCGCCGGAGCACGGCTCAGGCGGTCGGGGCGGGCGGCACGGGCGGGGGGCCCGTCGGAGGCGCGCGGGGGGCGGCGGGGGCGGGCGGGCCGTGGGACGGGGCCGCGCCGTCGTCCGGGCGGGGCGCGGGGGCGCGCAGCAGGGCCGGCGGCACGGGCGGGCCGCTGCCGAGGACGGCGGCCGCGGGGAGGTCGTCGGCGTGGTCGTGCGCGTGCGCGTGCGCCCGGTCCTGCGCACCGGGGCCCTGCCCGTCGGCGGCCACGGGGTGCTGCCGCACCCGCGGTGCCGTGCCGGTGACGAGCGCGTCGCGCCGGCCCCCGGCGCTCGTGCGCAGCGCGCGGCCGTCGCGCTGGGCCCGGGGCTCGGGGCCGCGCCGGTCGAGGCCGGAGCCGTGCGCGGGCGCGGTGGCGGTGCGCGCCGAGCCCGACGGCAGCGCCTCCGCGAGCGCGGCGCGGGCGGGTGCGGGGAGCAGGACGCCGACCAGCGCGAGGAGCCCCAGCAGGGGCAGGAGGGTGGTGGGCGCGCCCCGGCGCGGGGCACTGCGGGCTCCGCGCATGCCCTCGAAACTACCAGCGGGACCTGCGACCCTGGTCCCGTGCGCACGGACGAGGGACCCCCGCTGCAGGTGCGGCCGACGCACGCGCTCCTCCTGACCACGGCCAACGGGGTACTCGCCGGCGTCGCCGGCGTCACCTCCCCGGTCGGCTGGGTGCTGGTGCCGGGGACCCTCGCCCTGCTGGTCCGGCACCGGCTCGCGCTGGCCGTCTGCGCCTGGGCGGGCGCGCTCATCGCCGCCGGGATCGCCGTGCCCCTCGTGCCCGGGCACCGGACCGACGAGCTGGCCCTGGCCGTGTCCGCCGCCGCGCTGCTCGCGCTGCCGGCGCTCGGCGCGCTGTGGCGCGCGGCGGAGGGGCCGGCCCGGGACGGCGTACGGGTCTCCGGCGCGGCGGTCGCCGGACGGCGCGCGGTGCGCGCCGTGCCGGAGCGCGTCCCGGCCCCGCTGCGCAACGAGGTCGCGGTCGCCGGCCCCGACCGGCCCGGGGACCTCGTGGCCGTCGCGGTGCGCGCCGACGGCACCGTGCGGGTCCTCGTCGCGGCGGCGCTGGCCGGCTCGGGCGCGCCCGGCCTCCTCGCGCGGCGGGTGCCGCCGGCGTTCCGGCGCCTCGCCGGGGGGCCGGCGGGCCTCGACGACCTCGCCGTGGCGCTGGACCTGCTGGTCGGCGGCCTCGCGCCCAGCGCCCGGCTCTCGGCGGTCCTGCTCGACGTGCCCCCGGCGGGCCCCGTGCTCGCCCTGCGCCTCGGGGCGCCGCCGGTGCTGCACGCCGTCGGCGCCGGTTCAGCGGACGCTGCGGCGGGACTGGCGGGGCCGGCGGGGCTGCCCCTCGGGGGCGGGGCGCACGGCCAGCTGGCGGTCCTG
Source organism: Vallicoccus soli (assembly GCF_003594885.1). Lineage (NCBI taxonomy): Bacteria > Bacillati > Actinomycetota > Actinomycetes > Motilibacterales > Vallicoccaceae > Vallicoccus > Vallicoccus soli. Next base: position 98,003 of record NZ_QZEZ01000004.1, on the reverse strand, counting down.
CCCGCGGGCGGGGCCTGCGCGCTCGTGACGGACGCCTTCGACCTGGTCCACGTCGGCGCCGGGGCGGAGGTGGCCGGTCCCGCCCTGGCCCCCGTGGCCGCGGGGGGGGCCCGGCCGGTCACCGCCCTCGCCGTGCTGCTCGCGCCGCCGGGCCGGGCCGGTGCCGCCGCGGGCGCGCAGGGCCCCGTCGTCGTGGTGCGCACGGGCACCGCCGCCGGCTGACCACCCGACCGCGGACGAGCACGCGGCAGCACCCCGCGGGGTCGCGGGCGACCCTCGAGGCTCGGCGGGACCGGGGTCGCCATGGCATGCTGCCGCGGTGCTGACAGCAGGAGCCCGCCGTGCCGGCGCCGCCACGGCCCTCGCCCTCGCGCTGGCCCTCGCCGGCGCCGGGGCCGCCGCGGCGCACGGGCAGATCGTGGCGGAGGAGACCGAGCCGGTCGAGGGGTCGCGCGTCGGCGACCCGCTGCGCTCGCTCGACCTCGTGTTCACCGAGGCCCCGGCCTCCCACGCCTTCTTCGCGGTGACCGCCCCCGACGGGACGCGCGTCGACGACGGCTGGGCCCACGGCACCCAGGTGCGCCTGCGCGAGCCGGTGCAGGAGTTCTACGAGGTCGACGGCAGGTGGGAGCCGCGCTCCTACTACACCGGCTACACCGCCGAGGTCGCCGTCGCGCACTGGCCGGCCCGGGGCGAGTACGTCGTCAGCTGGGCCAGCATCGCCTCCGACGGCGAGCCCGTCGTGGACTCGTACGCCTTCACCTACGACGGCGAGCCGACGCCCGCCCCCGAGGCCTGGACGGCACCGACGGAGGGTCCCGACCGCCAGCTCGCGGACGAGCTCACCGCGCAGGGCGTGCCGCTCGAGGGCGCGCTCGCGGCGGAGCCGGGCACCGTGGCGCCCGCCGGCGTCGACGCGGCGCAGGACGGGGAGCCCGGCCCGGCGACGGGGGTCACGACCTGGCTCGTGCTCGGCGGGGTCGTGGCAGGGGTCGTCGCGCTCGTCGTGGCGGCGGGCCGGCGGCCGCGGCCGGCCGAGGAGCAGCGCCCGGGCCGGAGCCCCGCAGCGCGCCGCTAGGCCTCAGCCGCGGACGACGAGCCGCGTCGGCACCACGACCGGGCCCATGCCCTCGAGGTCGCCGCCCATCCGCCGGAACAGCAGGCGGGCGGCCGTGTCGCCCAGCCGCTCGGGGTCCTGCGCGACGACGGTGAGCGGCGGGTCGAGCAGGTCGGCGAGCTCGACGTCGTCGAAGCCGACGACCTCGAGCCGCCGCCCCGCGTCCCGCAGGGCCCGCAGCGCCGTCACGGTGACCCGGTTGTTGCCGGTGACGACCGCGGTCAGCGGGTCCGCGCCCGCCCCCCAGCCCTCGAGCAGGGCCGCCGCGGAGGCGACGGTGTGCGGGCCCATCCCCACCAGGTCGGCGGCGGGCAGCCCCAGGGCGTCCACGGCCTCGAGGAAGCCCCGCCGCCGCTGCTGCGCGGTCCAGAAGGCGGCGTCGTCGCCGAGGAAGCCGATGCGCCGGTGCCCCCGCCCCGCGAGGTGCTCCACCGCCGCCCGCACCCCGCCGGCGTTGTCGCTGAGGACGCTGTCGCAGGGCGTCCCGCCGGCCGGGCGGTCGACGAGGACGAACGGCACCCCCTCGCCGGCCAGCCACCCGTGGTCGTCGGCGAGCGCGGGGACCACGACGAGGCCGTCGACGCGGCGCGCGAGGAACGCGGAGACGAGCGAGCGCTCGCGCTCGGGCGAGCCCTCGGCGGAGCCGCTGAGCAGCAGGTGCCCGCGCTCCTCGCAGACGCGCGCGACGGCCTTGGTGAGCAGGGAGTAGAACGGGTCGGCGAGGTCCTCCACGACGAGGCCGACGCTCGCCGTGCGACCGGTGCGCAGCTGGCGGGCGCTGTCGTTGCGACGGAACCCCAGGGCGGCCATGGCGCGCTCGACCCGCTGCGAGGTCTCGGGGCGCACCGCGGGCTCGCCGTTGACGACGCGGGAGACGGTCTTGAGCGAGACGCCCGCCTCGCGCGCGACGTCGAGCATGGTCGGCCGCGCGGCGGGCGCCGGCGGTCGCGGTGGTCCGTTCACGCGCCGACGCTATCCCCCGTCCCGCGGCGCCCGGGCGCGAACGCACCGCCCGCCCGGGCACCATGGTGGCGCGGGCGCGCCGGGCGCCCGCCCCGTGCGCAGGAGGTGGTCGCGTGGCCGCGCGCCGCGACCGCGCCCCGCGGGCGCCGGAGGCGCCCGACGTCGTCGACCCGCCGCTCGCCGCCCCGGCGGCGCTGCGGCCGGGGGCGTCGCTCGACGGCGTACGGGTCCCCGGTGCCGCCGCCCTCGCCGGCGCGGCGCTGCTCGACTGCCTCGTCGACGGCCCGACGGGCGAGGAGGCCGACCTCGGCGGCGCCCGGCTGCGGCGCACCGCCGTGCACGGCGCCGACGTGGCCCTGCTGCGGGCCGGGCGCGGCGAGTGGCGCGACGTGCGGCTCGCGGCGAGCCGCGTGGGAGCGCTCGAGGCCCACGGCGCCACCTGGGAGGCGGTGCTCGTCGAGGACTGCCGGCTCGGCTACCTCGGCCTGCGCACCGCCCGCGCGACCGACCTCGTGCTGCGCGGCTGCGTGGTGGAGGAGCTGGACCTGGCCGGGGCGACCGTGCGGCACGCGGCGCTCGAGGGCTGCCGCGTCGGGCGGCTGTCGCTGCACGGCGCCTCGCTGGAGCGCCTGGACCTGCGTGGGGCGGAGCTCGACGCGGTGGACGGGCCGGAGCACCTGCGCGGGGCCGTCGTCGCGGCGGAGCAGCTGCCGCGCCTGGCGCCCGTCCTCGCGGCGGCCCTGGGCGTCGCGGTGCGCTGAGCCGTCCCCTCACCCGGTCGGGGGGTGCAGGACCTCCCGGGACCCGTCGATGCCAGGGGCATGACGAAGCCCCGTACCACGGCCGGCACCGCCGCCGCGTGCGCCCTGGCCGTGCTGCCCGTGCTGGCCGTCCCCGCCGCCCCGGCCCTGGCCGCCGCCCCCGCGTGCAGCGCCGCGGGGCTGACTCTCACGGCCCTGCACGGGCCGGTCTTCTACATCGACCCCGGCACCACCCCCGCCCTGCAGGGGGCGTACGCGGGCTACCGGCTGCAGGAGGCGGCCGGGCAGGCGCGCCGCGACCTCTGGGTGCAGCTCGACGGGTTCACCGGCGGCGAGGTCCGCCTCGGTGCAGGGCAGCCGGCGGCGCAGCAGGTCCCGGCGCTCGCCGCGGGGGCCGGCGCGGCGCGGTACACGTACCTCGTCGCGCACGCCCCCACCACCACGCCGCAGGGGCACGTCGTGCGGGTGTGGCAGGGCCAGCCGGGCCTGCCGGGGGCCGCGCCGCTGTGCGAGCAGCCGGGCGGCTTCTCCCGCGTCGACGGCACCATCAAGGCGGCCGCGAACAAGCTCACCTCCGTCACCGTCTCGGGCGGCACCGCCCCGCGCCTCGGCTCGACCTTCGAGGTCACGGTGAAGGGCAGCACGGGCACCATCGGCGAGGGTCCCGCCGGGGACTACCGCAGCGTCTGGATGAGCCCCGCGGCGCGCGGCGACTGGCCGGCGGAGGCGTACCGGCTCGTCGGCACCCGGCTGGCGTTCAGCGACGGCAGTTCGTACGACGGGGTCCTGCGCGTCGCCGACCAGCCGTCCGCGGACCGCGACTACACCGCCACGTACACCTTCCGCGCCGTCGGCTTCACGAGCGCCGCCACGCCGGTGCTGCCCGTGCAGCAGGTCACCTCGGGCACGCAGATCAAGCACACCGACGTCTCCGGCACGGCGTCCTCCCTCGCCGCGATCCCGCCGGCCACCAACGACATCAGCCTCGCCGCGACCGCGGCGCCCGACCGCCTGCCGACCGGCGGCGGCACCGTGCGCCTGCGCGTCGCCGTGAGCGGCACCCCGGGCGCCGTCCTCGACGCGGTCGAGGACGCGCTGCCCGCCGGCGCCGAGCCCGTGCCCGGGACGGCGCGCTGGGACGGCGTGCCCGTCGCGGACCCGGTGGCGCTGCCCGGGCGGTACGTCCTGCAGGGGCCGTTCGAGCTGGCCACCGGCGGCAGCGTCCTCGAGCTGGACGTGCGCCTGCCGGGCACCCCCGGCCCGCAGCGCCAGGACGTGCGCGGTCGCGTCGGGACCGCCGTGCTCGACGCGACGCCCGGCCTCGGCGACGACGCCCCCGCCTCGGCGACCGTCGTCGTGAACCGCGCTCCCGTGCCCGACGACGAGGCGGTGCGGGTCGCCCCCGGCGGCACCCTCGAGGTGCCCGTCCTCGAGGGCGACGCGGACGCCGACGGCGACCCGCTCGCCGTCACCCGGGTCGACCCCGGCGCGCTGGGCGGGGCGAGCACCGACGGCGCCACCGTCGTCTACACCGCGGGTGCCGAGCCCGGCGAGGACGTCCTGGCGTACGGGGTCACCGACGGCCGCGGCGGCGACGCCACGGGCCGGCTCGTCGTGACCGTCGCCGAGGGCGGTGCCCCGTCGCCGGAGCCGACCCCCGACCCCGACCCCGACCCCGAGCCCACCACCCCGGACCCGCAGCCCGAGCCCACCCCGGACCCGCAGCCCGACCCCGAGCCGACCCCCGACCCCGAGCCCACCCCCGACCCGACCCCCGACCCGTCGGTCCCGGTGCGGCTGCCGGTGGACGACGTCGCCGGCACGTCGTGGGGAAGCGCTGTCCTGGTGCCCGTCACGGCGAACGACCCCGAGGGCAGCGTGCTCGCCGGCGTCGTCACCGCGCCGGCGCACGGCACCGCCGTCGTGGTCGACGGGGGTGTCCGCTACGTCCCGGAGGACGGCTGGGCGGGGACCGACCGGTTCACGTACCGGCTCGAGGGCTCGGACGCGGTGGCCGAGGTGGTCGTGACCGTGGCGCCGCCGGAGCTGGCCGCGCGCGACGACGCGGCCACCACGACGCGCGCCCGCGGCGCCCTGCAGCTCGACGTGCTGGGGAACGACACGGGCGCCGGCCTCGAGGTCGCGGCCGCCGGTCCCGCCCGGGGCCGGGTCGTCGTGGCCGGCGGCGCGCTGCGCTACCTGCCGCACCCCGACGCGGTGGGCGACGACGCGTTCACGTACACCGTCCGCGACGCGCTCGGGCGCACGGCGTCGGCCCGCGTCGTCGTGCACGTCGCGAACACGGCGCCGACGCTCGACCCCCTGCCGCCGACCACCGTCGTGGCGGGCACCCGCACCACGCTCGCGCTGCGCACGCAGGACGCCGACCGGGACGCCCTCGCCGTGCGGCCGCGGCCGGCCCCCGGCACGGTCGCCGCGGTCGAGGACGGGCGCCTCGTGGTGGCCGCCGCGACCGGCACCAGCGGCCGCCTCACGACCACGGTCGTCGTCGACGACCGCCACGGCGGCACGGCGACCCGCGAGCTCCGCCTGACGGTGCTGCCCCGCCCGGCGGCCGCGGTGGGCGCCGGCGTCCTGCGCGACCCCGGCGCGGAGGAGGCGCTGCGCCGGCCGGTCTACGAGGACGGCGTGCCGGTCTCGCGCCTGCTGTCCGCGCGGACCGACTCCGAGGTCGTGTGGCGCTCCTCGGCGACCGCGTCGGTCTCCGAGCACCTCGTGCACGTCGACGGCCGCCAGGTCTGCCGCGTGCCCGCCGGCGCACCGGGCGAGCGCACCGGCTGCACCGTGCGCGGGCGGGCCCTGCTGCCCGCGCAGCGCGTCCAGGTGCGCGCCGTCGGCGTCGACGGCACGGTCGCCGCGCCGGTGGACGTGCCGGTCCGCCCGGCCGCGGCCTCCCGCCGTCTGGTCGCCGTCGTCTACTTCCCGACCGGCGAGTTCTACCTCGACGAGCACGCGCGGGCGACGCTGCGCGGGGTGGTGGAGCAGGCGGCCGGCGCGGGCTTCACGGCGGTCCGCATGGAGGGGCACACGGACGCGGACGGCAGCAGCGCCTCCAACGACGTGCTGTCGCGCCAGCGGGCCCGCCAGGTGCGCGACTGGCTGCTGCCCAGGGCCGAAGGGCTCGAGGTCAGCGGCACGGCGGGCTTCGGCGAGGACCGCCCCGCGGCCACCAACGCGACCCGCGCGGGCAAGGCGGCCAACCGCCGCGTCGAGGTCTACGTGGGCTGACCGCGCGCCGGGAGCACCCGCCCCCGCACCTCCCCCAGCCCGACGACGCGGTCGCCGGGCCCGGGGGCGGTGCCGCGGACGACGACCTCGTCGCCGTCCTCGAGGTACGTCCGCGTCGTCCCGTCGGCGAGCGCCACCGGCTCGGTCCCGCCCCAGGACAGCTCCAGCAGCGAGCCCCGCTCCTCGCGGGCGGGGCCGCTGACGGTCCCCGAGGCGTAGAGGTCCCCGGTGCGCAGCGACGCGCCGCCCGAGGTCAGGTGCGCGAGCTGCTGCGCGCCGGTCCAGTAGAGGCCGGCCGCGGGGGGCCGGGACACGACCGTGCCCTGGACGAGCACCTCCAGGCGCACGTCGAGCCCCCAGGGCCCGGTCCCCGCGTCGTCCAGGTGCGGCAGCGGCCGCGGGTCGCGCGGCGGCGGCGGGACGCGGGCGTGCTCCAGCGCCGCGAGCGGCACGACCCAGGGCGACACCGAGGTCGCGAACGACTTGCCGAGGAAGGGGCCGAGGGGGACGTACTCGAACGCCTGCACGTCGCGGGCCGACCAGTCGTCGACCAGGCAGACGCCGAGGACGTGCTCGGCGAAGCGCTCCAGCGGCACCGGCTCGCCCAGCGCGGTCGGCACGCCGACGACGAAGCCGAGCTCGGCCTCCAGGTCGAGCCGGCGGGTCGGGCCGAACGCCACCGTGCCGTCGTCCTCCCGCCGCTGCCCGCACGGCCGCACGACGTCCGTCCCGGACACCACGACGGTCCCGCTGCGGCCGTGGTAGCCGATGGGCAGGTGCCGCCACGCCGCCGGCAGCGGGTCCTGGCCGGGCCGCAGGATGCGCCCGACGTTGCTCGCGTGCTGCTCGGAGGCGTAGAAGTCGACGTAGTCCGCGACGGTGAAGGGCAGGTGCAGGCGCACACCCTCGAGGGGGTGCAGGTGCTCCGCCGGGACAGCGCTTCCCGTCAGCAGGTCCTGCAGCGCCGCCCGGACCTCCCGCCACACCGCCGGCCCGGCGGCGAGCAGCGCGTCCAGGCTGCGCAGGGCCTCAGCGCGCGCGCCGCTCGGGGGCAGGGCGGCGGCGACGTCGAGGACGGCGTCGCCGTACCGCACCCCGAGCCGCGGGGCTCCCCCGCCGGTGCTGAACGAGCCGTACGGGAGGTTGTGGACGCCGTACGGGTCAGCCACGCCGCCCGCCGGCCCACGTCCAGGCGTACGCCCCGTCGTCGCACGCCGCGCCGCCCTCGCCGAGACCGAGGGGGCGGAACGTGTCGACCATGACGGCGAGCTCGTCGAACGCCTCCTTGCCGAGCGAGCGCTCCACCGCGCCCGGCTGGGGGCCGTGCGAGTGCCCGCCCGGGTGCAGCGACACCGAACCCTGCGCGATCCCCGAGCCCTTGCGGGCCTCGTAGTCGCCGCCGCAGTAGAACATCACCTCGTCGCTGTCGACGTTGGAGTGGTAGTACGGCACCGGCACGGCCAGCGGGTGGTAGTCCACCTTGCGGGGCACGAAGGCGCACACGACGAAGCCGCTGCCCTCGAAGACCTGGTGCACCGGCGGCGGCTGGTGCACGCGCCCGGTGATCGGCTCGAAGTCCGCGACGTCGAAGGCGTACGGGTAGAGGCAGCCGTCCCAGCCGACGACGTCGAACGGGTGGGTGGGCAGGACGTGCACCGTGCCGGCGAGCCCGGAGGGGCCCGAGCCCCGGTGCTTGACGAGCACCTCCACGTCCTCGCCCTCGACCACCCGCGGCCCGGAGGGCCCGCGCAGGTCGCGCTCGCAGTACGGGGCGTGCTCCAGGAACTGGCCGTAGCGCGAGAGGTAGCGCTTCGGCGGGGCCACGTGCCCGGCGGCCTCGACGCAGTAGAGCCGCAGCTCGCCGTCCGGCACCCACCGGTGGGTGGTCGCGCGCGGCAGCACCACGAAGTCGCCGCCGTGCACGACGAGGTCGCCGAACACCGTCTCCACCCGGGCCCGCCCGGACTCGACGTAGACGCACTCGTCGCCGACGGCGTTGCGGTAGAGCGGGGACGGCGCGCCGCAGACGACGTACGAGATGCGCACGTCCGCGTTGCCGAGGACCAGCCGCCGGCCGGTGACCGCGTCGACCGCTCCCCGGTCCAGGCCCTCGAAGAGCCGCGGCAGCGCCAGGTGCCGGGGCAGCAGCGGCTCGTTCGGCACGACCGCCTGGTCCGGCAGCGCCCACGGCCGGGCGTCGACCAGCGCCGAGGGCAGTCCCGCGTGGTAGAGCAGGGAGGAGTCCGAGGAGAACCCCTCCTCGCCCATGAGCTCCTCGGCGTAGAGCGCGCCGGACGGCGCCCGGTGCTGCGTGTGCCGCTTGTGCGGCACGTCCCCCACCCTGCGGTAGTACGCCATCAGAAGTTCCCGCGCCGGGCCTGCTCGCGCTCGATCGCCTCGAAGAGCGCCTGGAAGTTGCCCTTGCCGAAGCCGAGGGAGCCGTGCCGCTCGATGAGCTCGAAGAACACGGTCGGCCGGTCGCCCGTCGGCCGGGTGAAGATCTGCAGCAGGTAGCCGTCCTCGTCGCGGTCGACGAGGATCCCGCGCGCCTGCAGCTCCTCGACCGGCACCCGCACCTCGCCGATCCGCGCGCGCAGCGCCGGGTCCTCGTAGTAGGACGCCGGGGTCGGCAGGAACTCGATGCCCGCCGCCGCCATCGCGTCGACCGTCCCCACGATGTCGTTCGTCGCGAGCGCCAGGTGCTGCGCGCCGGGACCGCCGTAGAACTCGAGGTACTCGTCGATCTGCGACTTCCTCCGCGCCACCGCCGGCTCGTTGAGCGGGAACTTGACCCGGTGGTTCCCGCTCGCCACCACCTTGCTCATGAGGGCCGAGTAGTCGGTGGCGATGTCGTCGCCGATGAACTCGGCCATGTTCGTGAAGCCCATGACCCGGCGGTAGAAGCCGACCCACTCGTCCATCCGGCCGAGCTCCACGTTGCCGACGACGTGGTCGAGCGCCTGGAACAGCCGCTTCGGCGCGCCCGGCGGCCGCACCAGCGTCGACTCCCGCGCGACGAACCCGGGCAGGTACGGCCCGTCGTAGCGCGAGCGGTCCACGAGGCTGTGCCGCGTCTCCCCGTACGTCGCGATGGCGGCCCGGCGCACCGTGCCGTGCTCGTCGGAGACGTCGTGCGGCTCCTCGAGGACCGTCGCCCCCTCGCGCCGGGCGTGCTCGACGCAGCGGTCCACGTCGGGCACCTCGAGCGCGATGTCGACGACGCCGTCGCCGTGCCGGCGGTGGTGGTCGGCGACCCGGCTCGCGGGGTCGACCGCCCCCAGCAGGACGAAGCGCACCGCGCCGCTCTCCAGCACGTACGCCTTGTGGTCCCGCCGCCCCGTCTCGGGGCCCGCGTAGGCGACGACCCGCATCCCGAAGGCCGACTCGTAGAAGTGCGCGGCCTGCGTCGCGTTGCCCACCGCCCAGACGACGGCGTCCCAGCCGGTGACGGGGAACGGGTCGGTCGCGGGGTCGTGGTCCACGAGGCCGACGAGCCGGCGCAGCTCGTCGAGCCCCAGCTCGGCCAGGCGCTCCTGGTCGGTCAGCGTGTCCTGCAGGCTCACGGGTCCTCCTCGTCGAGGGTGCGGCGGGCGACCATGGCAGCCCAGGGCCGCGCAGGTGCGCAACCGGACCGGACCGCGCCGGTCGCAGCGCCTCGCAGCGCCGCCCGCGTGCCCCCGCGGCTATGCTCCGCGACCAGCCGACCGCCAGGAGGTGCCCGTGGCGCCGTACGCCCTCGACGCCCTCGACGTCGCGCTGCTGGCCGCCCTGCGCGAGCACCCGCGGGCCGGCGCCCTCGAGCTCTCGCGCGTCGTCCGGGTCGCGCGCGCCACGGTCCAGGCCAGGCTCCGCCGGCTCGAGGAGGCCGGCGTCGTCACCGGGTACGGCCCGGACGTCGACCTCGAGGCCGCGGGCAACCCGGTCCTCGCCTTCGTCACCCTCGAGATCGCGCAGGGCGCGCTCACCGAGGTGCGCGCGGAGCTCGAGCGGCTGCCGTGGATCCTCGAGGCGCACGCGACGACCGGCTCGGCCGACGTCGTGTGCCGGCTCGCCGCCCGCTCGCACGGCGACCTGCAGACGGCGCTGCTGGAGCTGGACCGCTCGCCGTCGGTGGTCCGCTCGACGAGCGTCATCGTGCTCTCCGAGGTGGTCGCGCCGCGCGTGCTGCCGCTGCTGCGGGCGCAGGCCGGCGAGCGCACCGGCACCACCCGCGCGCCGGCGTACCGCGAGGGCGGCGCCGGGGGCTGACCCGCGCCCCTCAGGCGGCGGTGCGGATGCTCGCGCGCACCTGCGCGACGAGCGGCGCGGGCACCGCGGCCAGGCCGTGGTCGTCGCGGGCGTGCACGGCGACGGCCGCGAGCACGCCGTCGTCGTCCGGGGCGGTGAACGTGCGGGCGCAGCCGGGGACGACGTCGCCGCAGGCGAACTGCTTCACGGGGTACCTCCTGGTGGCGGGGTGGTGCGGGGTGGTGCGGGGTCAGCGGGGGGCGAGCTCGGCGAGGCGCTGGAGCACGCGCTCCACGCGCACGACGCCGGCGGCCCGGCCGAGGTCGTCCACGACGACCACGGGGTCGAAGCGCACGTCCTCCTCCCGCGCGACGAGCCGCTGGGCGACCTCGACGACGCCGGCGGAGGCCGGGACGCGCAGCGAGACGGCGGCCAGCCGGTGCCCCGGGGCGTCGCCCGAGCGGCGGTGCGGCAGCAGGAGCGCGACGGGGCGGCCGCGGCCGTCGACGCGCACCCGCACGACGCCGTCCGCCGCCGGCGCCGGGCCGCGGGCCGCCGGGTGCGCGCCCGCGGGGTCGTCCGGCCCGACGAGCGGGACCTGCTCGACGAGGCTCGCCACGTGCTCGGCCAGCGCCGCCCGGGCGGCGGAGCGCCGCAGCCGCTCGCCCGTCGCCGGGTCGAGGGCGACCCAGGGCGGGCCGGGGCGCCCCAGCAGCCACCCCTGCGCGAGGGGCACCCCGAGGCGCAGGAAGGCGTCCATCTCGCCCCACGTCTCCACGCCCTCGGCGAGCAGCCAGGCGTCGATCCGGCCGCCGAACTCCCCGAGGAGCTGCGCCAGGGCGATCTTGACCTCGTCCCGGTCCGCGCCGGCGACCAGCGCCCGGTCCAGCTTGATGAGCTGCGGGCGCACCCGCGCGACCTGCTGGAGCCCGGAGTAGCCCGACCCGGCGTCGTCGAGCGCAATGAGCGCGCCGCGGTCCTGGAGCCGGTCGCGCAGCGCCACGAGCGGGCGCAGGTCGGGCACGGCGCGGTGCTCGGTCAGCTCGAGCACCAGCGGCGAGAGGTCGCCGGCCGCGAGCAGCGGGTCGGCGAGCTCCGGCTCGGTGAGCAGGTGCGGGCTGACGTTGACGGTGAGGAAGCAGTTCGGCGGCAGCGTCGGGCGCAGGTGCAGGCACCGGTGCACGACCACCGCCTCCAGGGCGGCGCCCCGGCCCTGCGCGTCCGCCGCCGCGAACCAGCGGTCGGGGGTGGCGGCGCTGCGTGCGCCGTCGGGGTCGACGAAGCGGGTCAGGGCCTCGTACCCGGCCACCACGCCGCGCCGCACGTCGACGACCGGCTGGAAGACCAGGTGCAGCCGCCGCCCGGGGTCGGCGAGGGCGGCGTCCACCGCGGCGCGCCAGGCGGGGCCGTCGTACGGCCCGTCGAGCAGGCCGCTCGGCACCACGGTCGTCGTCACCCCCGCCCATCGGCCCCGCGGCCGGCCGGGCCATCCCCCGTACGGGTGGGCCCGGCCGGCCGGAGGGGTCAGCCGACGAGCGGCCGGGCGCCCGGGCGGCCGTACGCGAACCGGAGGGTCCGGCCCCCCGACCCGCGCAGGTGCCAGGTGCCGGCGCGCACGACGCCGACGCCGTCGGCCCCGTCGCGGTCCCAGTCGCCGGCGACGGGTGCGTCGCCGCGGGCGCCGTACCGGACCCGGGTCGTCGTGCCGGTCGGCGAGGCGTCGCTGCGCAGGCGCCAGGTGCCGTCGTGGAACAGGCCGGGCTCGTCGCGCCCGTCGCCGTCCCAGTCGCCGACGACCGGGCGCATCGAGCCGTCGCCCCAGGCGAGGCGCACCGTGGCCGGGCCGGCCGACGCCTCGTCGCGCAGCAGCCACGTGCCGCTGCGGTAGACGCCGACCTCGTCGGCGCCGTCGCCGTCCCAGTCGCCGACGACGGGCACGTCGCCCGCGCCGCCGAAGCCGAAGGCGGCGCGCTGGCGGCCGCCGACCGCGTCCCGGAGGTGCCACGCGCCGTCCCGGAACAGCCCCGGCGTGCGGGTGCCGTCGCCGTCCCAGTCGCCGAGCAGCGGCCGGTCGGACGCCCGCCCGAGGGCCACGACGGTGCTGGGGCCGGAGGCCAGGCCGGAGCGCAGGCTCCACAGGCCGCCGCTGACGACCGCGGCGCGCGCGGCGCGGGGCGCCACGACCTCGACGTCGATGCTGCGCCCGCCCCAGGTCACCGCGCCGGTGCGCGCCGTCCCGGAGGTGAGCACGGGCTCGACCTCGTCCTCGTCGTCGACGTAGCACTCCTCGTCGTCGCACTCGACGTCCGGCAGGAGCGCGAGCTCGGCGACGACGCTGTCCCCGCTCGGGGCGTCCTGCACGGCGGCGAGGACCTCGTCGAACCCCTCCGGGCCCTCGGGCTCGTCGCCGGCCCAGTAGCCGAGGTCGTCGACGAGCAGGCTGCCGGCGAAGCCGTAGCCCGCGTCGCCCCCGCCGACCCACATCTCGCCGGCGCTGCCGGCGCTGCCCGCGGGCACGACGACCGACAGCGGCACGGTGACGGTCGCGGTCGAGCGGTACGGCCGCAGGAGCACCTGCACCTGCGCCCGGGTGCCGGCGACGAGCCTCACCGGGCCGTCGCCCGCCGCGACCCAGCGACCGGACGCGGCGCGCACCTTCACGCCGACGACGGTGAGGTCCCGGTACTCCTCGGAGGTCGTGCCCTCGACGGACACCTCGTCGACCGTGACCCGCTCGAACTCGTTGCCGATCAGCTGCTCGAGGCTCGACGCGACGCCGAAGGCGGTCTCGACGGGCGCCTCGCCGGCGCTGCCCTCGGTCGAGGCGTGCAGGTCGGAGCGCCGCAGCGTCCAGGACCGCCCGTCGGGCCGGTGGCCCCGCACCGTGGTGGTGGTCTCGACGACGCCGCCGCCCAGCCGGTCCGCGGTCGCGTCGAGCGCGCCCACCACGTGGTAGAACGCCGCGGTCGGCAGGAAGGACGGGCTGACGACCTCGGTCGTGCCGGTCCGCACCGGCCCGCCCTCCGACGGGCGCAGCGACGTGCGCAGCGGCACGGTGGCCGGGAGCGGGCCGAGCGTGCCGCGCACGCCCGCGAGGCGGTCCTGCGTCCCCGTGCCGACGACCGGCCCCAGGTTCGCCACCTTGAACGGCGCCCCGAGGCTGTCCGGCTGCACGTACAGCGCCTCGGCGCTGCGCATGGCCTGGGTCGTCGCGCCGGACCAGCCGAAGGGGTGGCCGAAGCCGAGGACCTCGGCGCCGCAGACCGCCGTCACCGTGCCCACGGCGGCGGCGCTGAACTGGCCGTTCGACAGCGCGAAGGCGACGTTCCCGCCGGGCACGACGGTCTCGGCGCCGCCGGTGGCGGTCGCGCCCGAGGTGCCGGCGAGGTACGGCCGCGCCCCCGGGACCCGCTCCGCCAGCCGGTCGGGCTGCGCCGCGAGCCGGGCCGAGCTCACGCCCGACACCGCGAGCGGCACCGGGAGCGCGCGGAGCCCGCCCGCCGCCTGCCCGCGCGTGGCGCCGCCGGAGGCGACGACCCGCTGCTGCACGGCCTGCGGCAGGCGCACCGCGCCCACCGCCGAGCGCGCCGCGGGCGCCGCGAGCAGCGCCTGCATCGCGGCGGCCGGCGTGACGCCGGCGATCGGCGACGGGCCGGCCGCGAGGCCGTACGAGACCGCGCCGACCAGGCGCCCGTCGTCGGCGTACAGCGGCGAGCCCGACATGCCCGACCAGATGCCGCCGGCCCTCGTGACCGCCGGCGCGTCGACGTCGACGAGGACCATGTCCACGCCGGGGCCGATCCCGTCCCGCAGGACCCCGATGACGGTCGCGGTGAAGTCCTCCGGCGCGGTGCCGCGCGACACCGTCCGGCCGGTGAGCACCTGGCCGGCGGTCAGGTCCGCCGCCGGGTACGCCTCCGGGCACTCCGGCGTCCCCGTGACGCCGGGCGGCGGCGCGGCGTGCGCCGGCGCGGCCAGCGCGGCGGGCGCGAGGCAGAGCCCCAGCACCGCCGACACCCCGGCGCCCAGCGCCCTGCGCGTCCTGCTGCCGGTCGTCCCGGCTCCCCGTGCCTGCACGTGCGCTCCTCGTCGTCGCGCCCGGGGGCCCGTGCCCCCGGGGTCGCCCCCGGCATCGGCAGGGGGGCGGCGCGGCTTGAGCGGCCGTACGGGTGGGAGGTCGGCCGCCGCTCAGGGGGCGGCGGGCGGCGGCGCCCCCGTGTCCCCCTCGACGGCCTCCACGGCGCCGTCGTGCAGCCGCACGCGCGCGTCGGCGGCGCCGCTCACCCGCTCGTCGTGCGTCGCCACGAGCACGAGCGTGCCCCGCCGCGCGGCCGCGACGACCGCGGCGAGGACGAGCGCGACGTGGTCGTCGTCCTGGTGCCCCGTGGGCTCGTCGAGGACGGCGACGGCAGGGCCGGCGTGCAGCGCGCGGGCGAGGGCGGCGCGCTGCTGCTCCCCGAGGCTCGCCTCCTGCGCCGGCCGGTGCGCGACCCGGGCGACGCCGAGCCGGTCGAGCAGGTCCCCGGCCCCGTCCTGCGGCGCGCACGGCCCCGCGCGCCCCAGCCGCCGGGGCAGCAGCACGTTCTCCGCCAGGCTGAGCTCGGGGACGAGCGCGAGCCGCTGCGGCAGCAGGGCGACGGTGCCCCAGTCCCGCACGGCGTGGGCCGGGTGCCCCGCGACCCGCACGGTCCCGGCGCTCGGCCGCGCGACGCCGGCGACCAGGTGGCACAGGCTGGACTTCCCGGAGCCCGAGCGCCCGGCCAGCGCGACGAGCCGGCCCGGGCCCAGCGCGAGGTCCACGCCGCGCAGGACCTCCGTCGCCGCGGCGCCGCTGCCGCGCACGAGCCGCACCCCGTCGAGGTGCACGAGCGGCGCGCTCACCGCCCCTCCCCTGGCGGGCTGAGCACGACCCGGCCCCCGTGCACCTCGAGGACCGCGCGGCCGTCGGGGAAGAGGCCCAGGGCGTCGGGCGGGAGCTGCACGCGGCCCTGCCCGTCCACGGCCGCCGTGCGCGGGCCCCCTGCCCGGTGCTCCCCGGACAGCACCCCGTGCCGCAGGGCCAGCACCCGGTCCGCCGACGCCGTCGCGCGGGCGTCGTGCGTCGTGAGCACGACGGCGGCGCCGCGCAGGGCGCACGCGCGCAGCCGGCGCAGCACGAGCCCGGCCGAGGCGTCGTCGAGCTCGGCCGTCGGCTCGTCCGCGACGAGCAGGTCCGGCGGCCCGGTGGTCGCGGCCGCGACGGCGAGGCGCTGCTGCTCGCCGCCGGAGAGCTCGTGCAGCCGGGCCCCGGCGCGGCCCTCCAGACCGACGTCGGCAAGCGCTTGCCCCGGGTCGTCGTCGGCGCCGCGCAGGCGCGCGACCTCGGCCACCTGCTCGTGCGCGGCGAGCTGGGGGAACAGCGAGTGCGCCGGGCGCTGGGCCACCCAGCCGACGCGGCGCCGCAGCCGCTGCAGCTCGCGCCGGCCGAGCCCGGACAGCAGCCGCCCGTCGTACCGCAGCTCGCCGCCGGCCGGGCGCTCGCGCAGCGCGAGGACCGCGAGCAGGGTGGACTTGCCGCTCCCGGAGGGGCCCGTCACCGCGGTGACCGTGCCGCGCCGCACCTCGAGGTCGATGCCGCGCAGCGCCTGCACGGGTCCGGTGCCGGAGGCGTGCAGCTGCAGCAGGTCGCGCGCGTCGAGCAGCGCGGGCTCAGGTGCCGTCACGGTAGGCCCCCTCCTCCCCGCCGGTGCCGGCCCGCGCTGCGGCGGCCAGCGCCCCGGCGAGCACGGCTCCCGCGGCGGCCGCCGCGGTGAGCAGCACCGCCGCGGGACCCACGGCGAGCTCCACGGCCGGCTGCAGGTACGGCGCGTCGTCGAGCAGCCGGCCGCCGAGCGGGACGACCGCCAGCACGGCGAGCACCCCGCACGCGCCCCCGGCGGCCGCGAGCGCCGCCAGCTCGAGCACGCGCGCGCCCAGCACCTGCCGGCGCCGCAGCCCGACCCGCCCGAGGACGAGGTCGGCGGCGCGCCCCGCGGACGCCGCCCGCTCGGCGTGCACGGCGAGGGCCAGGGCGGCCAGCAGGCCGAGGTACGCCGCCACCGCGAGCTGGTGCCCCCGCGCCCGCTCCGCGGCGACGAGGGCGGGCAGGCGGCGGACCTCGGCGGCGGTGCTCACCGACTCCGGCCGGGCCCCGGCGGCGTCGAGGGTGTCGGCGAGCAGCCGGGCGGAGGACGCCCACAGCGCGACGTCCTCGAAGAAGGGCCACCCCGGGCCGCTGGCCGGGCGCAGCCGCGGGTCGAGCGGGCCGAGCTCGCCCAGCACGGCGTCCGCGGGCAGCACGTACGTCGGCCCGCTCGCCCCGGGGAAGGCGTCCAGCCGGTCCAGCACGCGCAGCCGCCCCTGCCACGCGAGGGCGTCGACGTCGAGCAGGTCCTCGCCCGCGGCGGCGGGGTCGCCGACCACCAGCGCCGGCACGTCCCCGCCGGGACCGGTGGCGGCGGCGGCGGTCAGCTCGTCCAGGGCCTGCCGGGCGCGGGCGAGGTCGGGGCCGCGGCCCGGCAGGACGACGTCGCGCAGCCCGGCGGGGTCGACGAGCAGGAGCTCGCGGGGGACCTCGTCGAGCGGGGTCGTCGCGTCGCCGCGCCAGACGACCGAGGTCCCCGGCGGCACCGGCGGCGTCCGCCCGGCGGGGACCCCGGCCGGTGGCTCCCCGGCCGCCGGCTCGCCGGGCCGCACGGGGGCGCCGGGGTCGAGCTGCCAGGAGCCGTCGAGCACGGCGACGGCCTGCGCCCCCGCCCTGACCGCGACCCGGTCCTGCACCGCCGTCGCCGTCGACGACGCCGCGCTCAGCGCGAAGAGGAGCATGCCGAGGCCCGCGGCGACGACGGTCACGACCACCCGCTGCTCCGTGCCGCCCCGGGCGAGGCGCCGCCGCGCGAGCCAGGCGGCCGGACGCCGCAGCGGGGCCGTGCCCGCGGCGGCCCCGCGCGCCGCGCCGCGCGGCGCGACGAGCCGGGCGAGGACGGCCGCGCCGAGCGCCCCGGCGGCCGCCGTGGCGAGCAGCGGGACGAGCAGGTCCGCCCCGCGGGCGCCGCCGTCCCCCGCCGGCGCGCTCGCCAGGCCCGCGGCGCCGGCGAGCGCGGCGGCCACCAGGACCGCGCCCCAGGGCACCCGCCGCGCCGGCGCGGCGGGCGGGGCCGGGCGCACCCGGCGCGCGGTGGCGAGCGCGGCGGTGGCGGCGACGCCCAGCACGCCCGTGGCGCAGGCGCCGGCCGCGAGCAGCGCCGCGACCGGCAGCGCGGCCACCGGCGCCGCGTCGGCCGGGCCCGCGAGGACGACGAGCAGCCAGGCACCGGCCGTCCCGGCCGCGACGCCCAGCAGCGCGGCGGGCAGGAGCTCCAGCGCCCAGAGCAGGCCGACCGCGCCGGGCCGCAGCCCCGCCCCGGCCGCGTGGCGCAGCTCGACGGCCCGCCGGCGCACGGCGAGCAGCCCCGCGCCGAGCACGCAGGCGAGCGCCAGCCCGACCGCGGCCGCCTCGCCGGGGAGCAGCCGGCGCTCGACCGCGTCCGCGACGACGTCTGTCGCGGCGACGAGGTCCTCGACGCCGTCGGACACCCGGCGGTCGACCGGCCCCTCGTCGTCGGCCCGGCTGCCCCGCACGTACGCCCCCCGCAGCGACCGCACCCCGTCGGCGGCGGCCGCGGCCTCCTCGTACGTCGCCCCGGGCACGAGCTGCGCGTCCAGGGACCAGACGACGATGTCGCCGGCCCGCTCCGCCAGCCGCTCCACGGTGGCGGGGTCGCCGACGAGCAGGTGCGCCTGGCGGCTGTCGTCGTCGGGGTCGGCGGGCAGCGCCCCGCGCTGGCGCGCCCACGTCGTGCGCCCCGGCGGGTCCGCCGGGCGGCGCCCGTCCGGCGCGACGGCGTACGTGCCCGCCACCGCCGTCCGGGCCCCGCCGGTCGCCCCGCCGGTGGCCACCTCCAGGACGAGGTCGTCACCGGCGCCCAGCCCGAGGCGCCGCGCGAGCGGGTCGGGGAGCCACACCCCCTCCCCGCCGCCGGACGTGGTCCGCAGGGTGCCCGCCGGGTCCTCGACCGCGAGCAGGCGCGCGGGGGCGGTGCCGCCGGGGCCGGTCGCGGTGGACGTCCAGCGGGCGGGGCGCACGAGCTCCAGGCCGGCCGACGCGCCGACGAGGGACGGCGGCGTGAGGGACGGGACCCGGGCGAGGTCCTCCCGCACGGCGGCCAGCCCGCCGCTCCCGGTGGGCGAGCCGCTGGTGGTGACCCGCACGAGCGCCGGGTCCTCGAGCAGCGCGGCCGGCGGGTCGGCCCGGCGCTCGGCCAGCTCCGCGTCGCGCACCGCCCCGTGCACCAGCGGCACGGACGCCGCCGCGCCGGCCAGCACGGCGAGGGCGAGCAGCACGAGCACCGTCCACGGGCCCTGGCGCAGCCCGTGCCGCAGCGCGGCGCGGGCCAGCGGCCCGCCGGGCGTCAGGGGTGCGCGCACGCGACCCCCGCGGCGTCGGGCCGGGAGCGCTCCCCGGCGGCGGCGGGCGGTGTCGGCACGGGCGGTCCTCGGGGTGGGGGGCGGCGGGGCCAGGCTGCCAGCCCGCGGCTGCCGGCGCACGCGCATCGCGCGGACCGGCCCGTCGCGCGCCGGACGCCGGGCGGCCCCGGGGCGTTCACCCCGACGGGGGTGCCGTCCGGCGGTGCGGGGGAAGGGGCGGGCCATGGCAGCGCAGAACGGGCAGAGCCCCGACCAGAGCCACGACCGGAGCCCCGACCAGAGCCCCGCCGAGAGCCCCGTACGGGGGCCCGAGGGGGGTCGCGGCCCCGACCACGCAGCGGCCCCGGTGCCCGACCTCGCGGGGACGGCCGCCGAGACCCCGGAGGAGTCCACCCGGCAGGAGCGCGGGGCCGTCGGCGACCAGCCCGACGCCGGGGGCCTCGTGCCGCCGGACGACGCGCAGTAGGCGGACGCGGAGGGGCCCCGCCCGGCGCGCGGACGGGGCCCCGGTCGAGCGGGTGCTGCGGGTGCTGCGGGTGCTGCGGGTGCTGCGGGTCAGAGCGTGCCGGCGCCCGTGGGCTCCTCGCCGCGGGCGGCGGCGGCCTCGGCCTCGGCGATCACGCGCTGCTCCTCCTCGCGGTTCGCGCGGTGCTGGCGGACCGACCAGGCGATGGCCGCGGCCCACACCGCGTAGATGGCGGCGTAGAAGGCGTAGCGGACGGCGTCGGGGGCGTCGATCCAGTCGCTGCGCAGCAGCGTGCGGGTGTTGGTGAGGATGATGAGGCCGCCGACGAGCGAGCCGAGGACGCGCGGCGGGATGTGCCGGACGAGCCAGGCGGCCACGGGCGCGGCGATCATGCCGCCGAGCAGCAGGGCCAGGACCCAGGCGTAGTCCACGCCCTCCGAGCCGATGCCGATGATGAAGCCGATGCTCGCGGCCACGGCGACGAGGAACTCGCTGGTGTCGATCGAGCCGATCGTCTTGCGCGGCTCGAGCCGGCCGCTGGCGAGGATCGCGGGGGTGCCGACCGGGCCCCAGCCACCGCCGCCGGTGGAGTCGACGAAGCCGGCGACGAGGCCGAGCGGGGCGAGGAACCGCTTGCGCAGCGGCTTGCCGAGGTTGCCCTTCGGCAGGCCCGCGAGGGTGAAGCGCACGAGCACGTAGACGCCGAGCGCCAGCAGGATCACCGACATGAGCGGCGCGGCCGTCTCGGTGGACAGGCTCGACAGGAACGTCGCGCCGGCGAAGGCGCCGACGGCGCCCGGGATGCCGATCTTGGCGACGACCTTCCAGTCGACGTTGCCGAACTTCCAGTGCGCCGCGCCCGAGACGAGCGTGGTGCCGATCTCGGCCAGGTGGACGGTGGCCGAGGCGGCCGCCGGGTTGGTGCCGATGGCCAGCAGCAGGGTCGTGGAGGTGACGCCGTACGCCATGCCCAGGCTGCCGTCGACCAGCTGGGCGCCGAGGCCCACGAGGGCCAGGAGCAGGAGCTTCTGCATGTCTCTACCGCCGAACGCTCAGGGGTGGGGTCTGGAACTGACTTCGACGAACCCTAGCGGTTCTGTAGGGTCCGTGGGTGAGCTTCTCGGAACCCGGTACCGGCGCCCCCGCGCGCACCGCAGCCAGCACCCCGGAGCCGCCGGGCGCGGGGGCGGGGGGGCTGCTGCGGGCCCTGCTCTCCGAGGGCGAGGTGGTCGCGGCCCCGCCGGGCCCCGGCCCGGGGTACTGGGCGGGCGGGCCGAGCGCCGTCCTGCACGAGGGGACGTGGTGGCTGGCGTACCGGCTGCGCCGCCCGGTGGACCGCGGGCGGGGCTACGCGAACGTCGTCGCGCGCTCGGACGACGGGGTGCGGTTCATCGAGGTGGCGCGCGTGACGAGCGAGGACCTCGGGGCGGCCTCGCTCGAGCGCCCCGCCCTCGTCGTGCGCCCGGACGGCGGGTGGCGCCTCTACGTCAGCTGCTCCACCGCCGGCAGCAAGCACTGGTGGGTGGAGGCGCTCGACGCGGGCTCCCCCGCGGCGCTGGCCTCCGGGCGGCGCACGGTCGTGCTGCCGGGCGGGCGCGACGAGGCCTGGAAGGACGTCGTCGTGCGCGTCGACGACGGCGCCTGGGCGATGTGGGCCTGCCGGCACCCCCTGGACGGCGGCGACGACGAGGCGGACCGCATGAGCAGCTGGTACGCGACGAGCGCCGACGGCCTGCGGTGGGACCTGCGGGGCGAGGCGCTCGGGCCCGGCGAGGGGTGGGACCGGCGCGGGGCGCGGGTCAGCGCGGTCTGGCCCGCGGGCGGCGGCGCGTACGAGGCCCTGTACGACGGGCGCGCCTCGGCCGCGGAGAACTGGTACGAGCGCACCGGCGCGGCCGCCGGGCCGCCCGGGCGGCTGCGACCCACCGCCGGCCCGGTGCCGGAGGAGCCGGGTCCCGCCCTGCGCTACGCGAGCGTCGTCCCCGTGCCGGGCGGGCTGCGGGTGTACGTCGAGCGCACCCGCGCCGACGGCGCTCACGACCTCCGGACGGTGTACGTGCCACGCCCCGACGGCGAGAGCCAGTCGGTGTAGTCCTCCTGCAGCAGGTCGCTGAGCCGGTGCACGTCCTCGGTGAAGCGCCCGAGCAGCGCAGCGCGGTCCTCGCGGGTGAGGACCGCGCGGGGCGCCGTCCCGCGCTGCAGCAGCCGCAGGAGCGGACGCTCCACCTCGCGCCAGACGCGCGGCGGGGCGTACGCGCCGGCGGCCGCGCCGAGCCGGACCCCGCGGCGCAGGAGGCGCCGCGGGGCGGTGTCCGGCGCCCAGCGCTTGACGTTGGAGCCGGGCACCGTGGTGGGCCCGGGCGGCACCCCGAGGAACGCGTGCACCCCGGCCAGGGTGCGCTCCGGCTCGTCGACGAGCCGGCGGTAGCGCACGACGTGCACCCGCGCGGGGTCGACGAGGGTGAAGAGGTGGGCGAGCTGCTCGCCGTACCGGCCGAGCTCGAGGTAGCGCCAGAAGGGCGCCCACCCCCGGGCGACGCGCTGCGGCTCGAGCTCGCAGGCCGCGCGGAAGTCGGCGACGGGCTCGAGCCCGTCGACCCAGAGGTGCGTCCAGTTGCTGAAGGCGCGGTCGAGCGGGTCGCGGACGACGGCCACGAGGCGGACGTCGGGGAGCGTGCGGGCGATCCGCTCGTGCGCCCGGCGGTCCCAGAGGTAGAAGGGCGTGCTCTCGAAGGTCAGCGCCCCCGCCGGGGCACCGGCGAAGAGCCGCTCGTAGCGCTCGCGCTGCCACACCCACTCGCGCGCGCTGTGCGCGTCGCCCGGGCCGCGCTGCCCCGAGCGCTCCGGCGGGCGGTCGTCGCAGAGGAAGTACTTGGGCTCCTTGGGGTCGGAGCCGAAGAGCAGCGGGTGCTGGGCCAGCGCCGCGTGCAGCGCGGTGGAGCCCGCCTTGGGCGCGCCGATGATGAGGACGTCGGGCAGCGGCACCGGGACCTCCGGGGGACGACGGGACGTACGACCGTCAACCCTAGTTCTCCGGTGGGGTTAGTGGCTAACCCGCACCGGCTCACGCGTGCCGCACCAGCGACACCGCGATGAGGACCATGACGACCGCGATGCCGCCGTCGAGCACCTGCCAGGCCCGTGGGCGGGCGAAGAGGGGGCGCAGGAGCCGGGCGCCGGCCCCGAGCGCGGTGAACCACACCACGCTGCCGAGCACCGCGCCGGCGCCGAACCACCAGCGCCGCTCCTCGTGCCCGCCGGCGACGGAGCCCAGCAGGACCACGGTGTCGAGGTAGACGTGCGGGTTGAGCCACGTCAGCGCCAGGCAGGTCGCCAGCACGGCCCGCAGGCCCTGGCGCGCCGACGCGCCCTCCACCCGGAGCGCGCCGGACGGGCGCAGGGCGCGCCGGGCGGCGAGGAGCGCGTACCCGAGGAGGAAGGCGCCGCCGCCCCAGCGCACGACCGGCACGAACCACGGCAGCCGCTCGAGCAGGGCCCCCGTGCCCGCGACCCCGGCGGCGATGAGGACCGCGTCCGACACCGCGCACACCGCGACGACGGCGGCCACGTGCTCCCCGCGCAGCCCCTGGCGCAGGACGAAGGCGTTCTGCGCCCCGATCGCGACGATCAGCGAGAGGCCGAGGGCGAGGCCCGAGGCGGCGCTGAGCAAGGTCTGTCCGGTGTCCACCCGCCCGACGCTAGGTCGCCCTCGCCCTGCACTCCAGCTCACGTCGCTGCAGCACCGTTAGCGTCGCTTCATGACGCTCGGACCGGACCTCGACCTCGCCCACTTGCGCGCCCTCGCCGCGGCGGTCGACGAGGGCTCGCTCGACGGCGCGGCGCGCCGGCTGCACGTGACGCCGTCCGCGGTGAGCCAGCGGCTCAAGGCGCTGGAGACGGCCGCGGGCCGCGTCCTGCTCGTGCGCAGCCGGCCGGTGCGCCCCACGGCGAGCGGTGAGGCGCTGCTGCGGCTGGCCCGGCAGGTGGAGCTGCTGACCGCCGACGCCGCCGCGCTCCTGGAGGGCACCGGACCGGGCCGCGCCCCGGTCGTCCCGGTGGCGGTCAACGCGGACAGCCTGTCGACCTGGGTGCTGCCCGCCCTCGCCCCGCTCGCCGGCGAGCTGTGCCTCGAGCTGCACCGCGAGGACCAGGCCCGCACGGGCGACCTGCTGCGCAGCGGCGCGGTCATGGCGGCCGTGACGTCCGAGGCCGCCCCGGTGCCGGGCTGCTCCGTCGAGCGGCTGGGCGCCATGCGCTACCGGCCGCGCGCCGCGCGCTCCTTCGCCGAGCGCTGGTTCCCCGAGGGCGCCACGCCGGCGGCCCTCGCCGCCGCACCCGTCGTGGTGTTCGACCGCGACGACCGGCTGCAGCACGACTACCTGCACCGGCGCGCCCGCGGCCGCGAGGTCCCGCGCCCGCCGCAGCACCGGGTGCCGGCGAGCGCGGACTTCCTCGAGGCCGTCCGGCTCGGCTACGGCTGGGGGATGCTGCCCGACCTGCAGCTCGGCGCCGCGGACGGCGGGCTCGTCGTGCTCGACCCGCGCGGCGCGGTCGACGTGGCGCTGCACTGGCAGCAGTGGAAGCTGCGCTCGCCCGCCCTGGACCGCGTCGCCGCCGCCGTCCTGGCCGCCGGGCGCGAGCACCTGCACCGCCCCCGCTGAGGGCCGGCCGGCGGACCGGCGGCCGTCAGTCGCCCGGCAGCCCGCGCGGCCCCGGCAGGTCGACGCCGTAGCGGACCCCGAGCAGCCGTACCGCGAGGCACGTGCCGGCCGCGAGGACCGCCGAGGCCGCGCCGCCGGCGCCCGCCACCTCGGCCCCGACAGCCACGGCAGCCCCCAGGAGCGCAGGCACCGCGTAGAGGCCGCTGCGCAGGACCGTGGGGACCTGCGCCACCAGGACGTCGCGCAGCGTCCCTCCACCCACCGCCGTGATCCCGCCGAGCAGGACCGCCTGCCCGGGCCCGAGGCCGAGCTCGAGCGCCTTCCCGGCCCCCGTCACCGCGAAGAGGCTGAGCCCCAGCGCGTCCAGGACGAGGATCGGGGTCGCCAGCCGCGCCAGCCGGTGGCCGGCGGCGAAGGCGAGCAGCCCGCCCACCGTGGCCACGACGAGGTACCGCCAGTCCTGCAGCGTCGCCGGCGGGACGGCGCCGAGCAGGACGTCCCGGACGATGCCCCCTCCGAGCGCCGTGATCGCGCCCAGCGTCAGCACCCCCACGAGGTCGAGCCGCGCGGCGCGCAGGGCCGTGAGCGCGCCGTTGAGCGCGAAGGCGGAGGTGCCGAGCAGGTCGAGCCCGAGCAGCAGGAGGGAGGGCTGGCTCACCGGTCACGTGTACCGCAGACGGGTGCCGCGTGCGGCCGCCGGGTCGGGGCTGGTGCGGATCCGTGGACCGGCAGGTCCTGGATGCGGTCCCGCCGAGGGGCGAGCCTGCTGGGAGCACGGGGGCCGCTCGCCCGACCGGACCCGGTGCGGACCTGACCCATGGACGAGCGGGGAGCCGACATGCACCCACCCCAGGACGAGGACGGCGCGGGGACGGAGGTCTCCCGGCGGGGCTTCCTCGGCGGCGGCCTCGCCGCGGCCGCTGCGCCGCTGCTGGCCGGCGGCGCGCCCGCACCCGCGCAGGCCGCGCCCGGGCCGGCCGCCGTCGGCGGGGCCGACGACCTGGTCGTCCAGGTCCGCGCGAGGGTCAACGGCGAGCGGGTGCGCCTGCAGGTCGACCCGCGGGCGACGCTGCTCGACACCCTGCGCGAGCGGCTGGACCTGACCGGGACGAAGAAGGGCTGCGACCGCGGCCAGTGCGGCGCCTGCACCGTGCACGTCGACGGCAGGCGCGTGCTCTCCTGCCTCACGCTGGCCGCCACCGTCTCGGGCGCCGAGGTCACCACCGTGGAGGGGCTGTCCCGCGGGGACCTGCTGCACCCGGTGCAGCAGGCGTTCCTCGAGCAGGACGGGTTCCAGTGCGGCTTCTGCACGCCGGGGCAGGTCATGTCCGCGGTGGCCCTCCTCGAGGAGGGCCCGGCGCGCTCCGACGACGAGGTCCGCGAGCGGATGTCGGGCAACATCTGCCGCTGCAGCGCCTACCCGGCGATCGTCGCCGCGGTGCGGGCCGCGCAGGAGGCGGTGGGCCGATGAGGCCGTTCGCCTACGCCCGCGCCCGCTCCGTCGCCGAGGCCCTCGAGGAGACCGGCGCGGGGACCGCGTACCTCGCCGGCGGGACGACCCTCGTCGACCTGATGAAGCTCGAGGTGGTGTCGCCCCAGCGGGTCGTGGACATCACGTGGCTCCCGCTGCGTGGCATCACGTCCAGCCGCGCCGGGCTGCACGTCGGGGCACTTGAGCGGTTGAGCGACGTCGCTGCGCACTTCGTGGTGCGCAAGCGCTATCCGGTCATCGCGGAGGCGCTCGAGCTGAGCGCGTCGCCGCAGCTGCGCGCCATGGCCAGCATCGGCGGCAACCTGCTGCAGCGCAGCCGGTGCGGCTACTTCCGCGACGTCTCCACCCCCTGCAACAAGCGCGAGCCGGGGAGCGGCTGCTCCGCGCTGACCGGCTGGAACCGCGGCGCCGCCGTCCTCGGCACCAGCGGGGACTGCGTCTCCACGCATCCCAGCGACCTGGCCGTCGCACTGGTCGCGCTCGGCGCCGCCGTGCACCTGGCCTCCGCGGCCGGCGGGCGCACGGTGCCGCTCGAGCGCTTCTACCGGCTGCCGGGCTCGACGCCGCACGTCGAGAACGCCCTGCGGCCCGGCGAGCTGGTCACGGCCGTGTCCGTCCCGCGCTCGCCGTGGGCGGCGCGCTCGACCTACGTGAAGGTCCGCGACCGCCAGTCGTACGAGTTCGCCCTCGCCTCGGCGGCCGTCGCGCTGGACGTGCAGCGGGGCAGGGTCCGCGGCGCCCGGGTGGCCGCCGGCGGGGTCGGGACCGTCCCCTGGCGGCTCAGGGGCGTCGAGCGGGCCCTCGTCGGCCGGCCGGCGACGGAGGAGACGTACGAGGCCGCGGTCGTGCACGCGGCCGACGGCGCGCGCCCGCTGGAGCACAACGCCTTCAAGCCGGCGCTGCTGCGACGCACGCTGGTGCGGGCGCTCACCGCCCTGGGGGGCGACCGTGCTTGAGCTGGCCGCCGAGCTGCTCGACCGCGTGCGCAGCGGCACCCCGTTCGTCACCGCCACCGTCACCCGCGTGGACGGCAGCGCCCCGCGCTCGCCCGGGTCCTCGCTCGTGGTCGACGCCGACGGCGCCGTCCTCGGCGGAGTCTCCGGCGGGTGCGTCGACGGGGACGTGGTCGAGCGCTGCCGGCAGGTGCTGCTCGGCGACCGGCGGCCGCAGACCGCGCGGTTCGGCTACTCCGACGGCGAGGGGCTGGACGTCGGCCTCACCTGCGGGGGGACGATCGAGCTGTTCCTGCGGCACCACGACCCGCGCGGGGAGCCGGACCTCGGCCCGGCGCTCGCCGATGCGGCGTCGGGCGTGCCCGTGGCCGTCGCCACGGTGGTGCAGGGCCCCGACCCGCACCTCGGCCGGTCCGTCGTCGTCCGCCCCGACGGGCACCGCGGGTCGCTCGGCGACGCTCGGCTCGACCTCGCGGCGGCCGCTCGCGCGGCGGCCGCGCTGCACGCGGGCAGCACGGGCACGATCGAGGTCGGAGTGGCCGACGGGCTCTGCCGGGAGCCGTCGACCCTGCTCGTGGAGGTCACGACCCCCGCACCGCGCCTCGTGGTCGTCGGGGCGGTCGACCACGCTGCGCCGCTCGCCGTCCTGGGGTCCTGCCTCGGCTACCGCGTGACCGTCTGCGACGCGCGCCCCGCCTTCGCGACGCCCGAGCGGTTCCCCGCCGCGCACGAGGTCGTCGTCGACCGGCCCCACCGCTACCTGCGCTCGCAGCGGCTGGACAGCCGCACCGCGGTCTGCGTCCTCACGCACGACCCGCGCGCCGACGTGCCGGCCCTCGAGGTCGCGCTGCGGCTGCCCCTGGCGTACGTCGGGGCCATGGGCTCGCGCCGCACGCACGAGGAGCGCCTGCTGCGCCTGAACGCAGCCGGCCTGGGCGACCGCGAGCTCGCCCGCCTGCGGTCCCCCGTCGGGCTCGACCTCGGTGGGCGCACGCCCGTCGAGACAGCGCTCTCCATCGCCGCCGAGCTCGTCGCGGCCCGTCACGGCGGCACCGGCGCGCCCCTGAGCACCGGAGTCCCGCTCCACCGGCCCGACGCCCCGTCTCCCACCGCCACGGACCCGCAGCACCTGAAGGAGCCCGCATGAGCCTCTCCCCCGTCGGACGCGAGGTCGACCGCATCGAGGGACGCCTCAAGGTGACGGGCTCGGCCCGGTACTCCGCCGACCACCGGCCCCCTGGCACGGTGCACGCCCACGTCGTCACGAGCACCGTCGCCCGTGGCACGGTCCGCAGCATCGACACCGCCGCCGCCCTGGCCGCCCCCGGGGTCCTCCGCGTCTACGCGGCACCCGACCCGCGGCTGCGGCTCTACCCGCTGGCCGGCCAGCTGGCCGCGTTCTCGGAGCGCTACGCCCCCCTGCAGGACCCGATCGTCCGGTTCCACGGGCAGATCGTCGCGATGGTCGTGGCGGAGACCGTCGAGCAGGCCCGCGACGCCGCGGCCCTGGTCACCGCCGCCTACGACGCCGAGCCGGCGCGGACCACGCTGGCCGACGGCCCGCGCGTGGAGTCGCCGCCCGCGTCGGACGGCTCGCCGAGCAGCCACACCGCCCTCGCTCCGGGCATCCGCTCCATCGACGAGGCGCTCGCCGCCAGCGAGGTCGTCGTGGAGGCGGAGTCCCGCAACCCGGTCCAGCACCACGCGGCGATGGAGCCGCACAGCGTCCTGGCCGCCTGGGACGGCGACCGCCTCACGGTGCACGCGGGCGCGCAGCTCCCCGCGGAGTGGGCCATGCTGCTCGCGGCGCGCCTCGGGGTCCTGCCCGAGGACGTCCGGCTCGTCTCCCGGTTCGTCGGGGGCGCCTTCGGGGCACGGGTCGTCCTCTGGAGCGAGGCGCCGCTCGCCGCCGCGGCCGCCCGCGAGACGGGCCGGCCCGTGCTGCTCACGCTGACCCGCGAGCAGATGTTCACCCTCACCGGTCACCGCAGCCACGTCGTCCAGCGCGTCCGGCTGGGCGCGACCCGCGACGGCGTGCTCACCGCGGTCAGCCACGAGTGCGACGCCGAGGCCCCGGCCGTCGGCGGCCCGCCCCTGCTCCCCGCGCACGCCGTCACCGACACCCTCTACCGGACGCCGAACCTGCACATCGCGCACCGCGCCGTGGCGCTCGACCTCCCGGCCTGCCGCGCGATGCGCGCTCCCAACGAGTCCCCCGGCGCCTTCGCCCTCGAGACGGCGATGGACGAGCTGGCCGTCGCCACCGGCGTCGACCCCGTCGAGCTGCGGCTGCGCAACGACGCGCCCGTCCACCCCCGCTCGGGGCTGGCGTGGTCGAGCCGGCACCTCGCCGACTGCTTCCGCGTCGGGGTGGAGCGCTTCGGGTGGTCCCGCCGGCGCGACGCCCCGGGCACCCGGGTCGACGGCGACTGGCTGGTCGGGACCGGGACGGCGGCGGCCACGTACCCGGCGAGCCGCGGCGCGGCGAGCGTCCGGCTCCGGCTCCTCGACGACGGCACCGCGACCGTGTCGACGGCGACGGCCGACCCGGGGACCGGGGCGTGGACGATGGTGGCGATCACCGGCGCCGACGCGCTCGGGATCGCGCTGGAGCGGGTGACCCCGGAGATTGGCGACACGGCCTTGCCCCCCGGCGCCCCCTCGATCGCCTCCTCGGCGACGACGACCACGGTGGCGCTGGTCGTCGCGGCCGCGCGAGACGCCGTCGCCGCCCTCAAGCGCCTGGCGGTCACCGACCCGCACTCGCCCTGGCACGGCGCGGACCCCGCGGAGCTGCGCTACGAGCGGGGCCGCCTGGTGGGGCGGGGGCGCTCGGCGGGCTTCGGGGGCCTGCTCACCCGGCTCGGGGTCCGCGGCGTCGACGCCACGGCCTCGGGCCAGCGCGGCGTCCCGCCGGGGCACGCCTTCGCCAGCTTCGGCGCCCACTTCTGCGAGGTCCGCGTCAACCGCTTCACGTACGAGGTCCGGGTCAGCCGCTTCACCTCGGTCCTGGACGTCGGCCGGGTCCTCAACGCGCAGGCGGCGAGGAGCCAGCTCGTCGGGGGCGTGGTCTTCGGCATCGGCCACGCCCTGCTCGAGGACGACCCGGTGGAGCCGGCCACCGGCCGGCTGGCGTGCGCCAACCTCGCCGACTACCTGGTGCCCGTGAACGCCGACGTGCCCCCGGTCGACGTGCACTGGCTCGACCGTCCCGACCCCGTGATCACCGGTCCCCTGGGCGCGGAGGGCGAGGTCGGCACGCGCAGCCTGGGGGCGCGGGGGGTCGCCGAGATCGGGAACGTGGGCTCGGCCGCCGCGGTCGCCAACGCGGTCTTCGACGCGACCGGCGTGCGGGTGCGCGACCTGCCCATCACGCTCGACAAGCTGCTCGAGGCCCGCCGCGGCGCCTAGCCCGGCACCTGGCCCGGCACCTGGCCCGGCAGCTCGCCGGGGCGGTCGACGAGGGCGAGCACCTCGGCCATCGCCTCGGCCTGGAGGCGCACCAGGTCCCGCTCCTCGCCGGGGGCCGTCCACAGGGCGAAGGCCGCGGCGAAGACCGACACCGCGAGCTCCCCGCCGAGCCGGGCCCGCAGGGGGGGCACCCCGCGGGCGACGAGGGCGTCGCCGACGGCAGCCGCGAGCCCGGCCAGCTTGAGCAGCTCGCGCTCGCGCAGCGGCGGGTGCGCGTCGACGACGCGCTGCCGTGCCCGGGCGTGGTCACGGCTGCGCCCGGCCTCGAACGCCGCGCACGCGGCGGCCAGCGCGCCCCGCACCAGGTCGAGCGCCGGCGCACCGGCCGGCCCCTCGGTCACCGCGCGCAGGAACGGCTCCCGGAACTCGTCCTCTCCGGCGAAGAGCACCTCGCGCTTGTCGGCGTAGTGGCGGAAGAACGTGCGCTCGGTGACGCCGGCCCGCTCGGCGATGCCGGCGACCGTCGTGGCGTCGAAGCCCTGCTCGGTGAACAGCTCGAGCGCCGCCCGCTGCAGGCGCTGCGGCGCTCCCGGCTCCCAGCGTCCCATCCCGTGAGGCTAGCCGGTGACAGTTCCTGACATCACCTGCTACGGTGGTGATGACAGTTCCTGCCATCGCGAGGGGTCCTCATGCGCGTCTTCATCACGGGAGCGTCCGGCTTCATCGGCTCGGCCGTCGTCCCGGAGCTGCTCTCCGCCGGCCACGAGGTCCTCGGCCTCGCCCGCTCCGACGCCTCCGCCGCCGCCGTCGCCGCGCAGGGCGCCGACGTCCTGCGCGGCGACCTCGACGACCTCGAGTCGCTGCGGCGGGGCGCCGCCGCGGCCGACGGCGTGGTCCACCTGGCGAACAAGCACGACTGGACCGACCCGGCCGCGTCGAACCGCGCGGAGCGCGCCGCCGTCGGCACCCTGGCCGGGGCGCTCACGGGCACCGGCCGCCCCCTGGTGATCGCCGCCGGCCTCGCCGTGCCCGGCCTCGGGCGTCCCACCACCGAGCGCGACCGGACCGGGGCCCGGGGCGTCGACGCACCCCGGGGCGGCGCCGAGGAGCTGGCCCTGGACCACGCGGACCGCGGTGTGCGCGTCGTCAGCGCCCGCTTCGCGCCGACCGTGCACGGCGAGGGCGACCACGGCTTCGTCGCGCTCCTGGCCGAGCACGCCCGGCGCGCCGGAGCCGTCCCCTACCCGGGCGACGGGAGCGGCCGCTGGTCGGCGGTGCACCGGTCGGACACCGCTGTCCTGGTCCGCCTCGCGCTGGAGCGCGCACCCGCGGGCACCGTCGTCCACGCGGCGGCCGAGGAGGGCGTGCCGGTGCGCCGCATCGCGGCCGCGCTCGCCGACCGCCTGCGGCTGTCGGCCCGGTCCGTCACCGCGGAGCAGCTCGCGCACGACCTGCCCTTCGTCGGGGCGTTCCTCGCCGCCGACGTCCCCGCCTCGAGCGCCCTCACCCGCGAGCTGCTGGGCTGGGAGCCCACGGGTCCTACGCTGCTCGAGGACATCGCGGCCGGTCACTACGACCGCTGACGGCCCCCGCCGGGAACGCCACCCCGGTCAGCACCTCCGACGCCCGCCAGAGCCGCTCGGCGTCCCCGGTGCTGCGCAGCGGGCGCCAGGGGCGCTGCTGGGCCGGCGGGCCGCCGAGGTGCCCCGGGCCGCTCGGGCCGTACAGGCGACCGCCCGCGGCGGGTGCCGTGGCGGCGAGGAGCGCGGGGAGCGCGGCGGTCTCGACCGTGCCGACGAGGCCGCACCCCGCGAGGGCCTCGACGGCGCGCGAGCGGCCGGCCCCCCGCCCCGGCGCGCCCGTCGGCGCCAGCCCCGGGTGGCACAGGTTGCTCGTGACGCCCCAGCCGAGCGCGCGGCTCCGCCGCTGGAGCTCCAAGCCGAAGAGCGCGAGCGCGAGCTTGGAGCGGCGGTGCGCGGCCCGGCCCTCGTAGCCCCCGTCCCAGCCCAGGTCGTCCCAGTCGAGGGAGCCGCGGGCGGCCGCCAGGCCCACCTGCGAGGTGACCCGGGCGCGCCCCGCCCGCAGCAGGGGCAGCAGGTGGGCGACGAGCGCGAAGTGCCCGAGGTGGTTGGTCCCGAGCTGCAGCTCGAGGCCCGCGGCGGTCGTACGGCGCTCCGGCGGGGGCAGCACGCCGGCGTTGTTGACGAGCAGGTGCACCGGCCGGCCCTCGGCGCACAGGGTGCGCCCCAGGGCAGCGACCGAGTGCAGCGCGGCGAGGTCGAGCTCGCGCAGCGAGACGTCGGCACCGGGCACCCGGCGCCGGACCGCGGCGACGGCGGCGCGGCCCCTGCCCGGGTCGCGCACGGGCAGGAGCACCTCGGCCCCGGCTGCCGCGAGCCGCGCGGCGAGGACGAGGCCGAGCCCGCGGGTGGCGCCCGTGACGACGGCGCGACGGCCGGTGAGGTCGGGGACGGCGACGTCGGGCGGGACGGGCACGGCGGTGCTCCTCGGGTCGGACGGGCAGGGCGGGTGCGCGGCGGCGGGGCGGGTGCGCGTCGGCGGGGCGGCCCGCCCCTGCGGGCCGCCCCGCGCGTGCTCAGCCGAGGGCGCCGGCGCGCTCGCCCTCGTGGTCCCGGCCGGGCTGCTGGTCGGCGGCCTCGGCCTCGATGCGCGGCAGGAGCCGGTCGATCCACGCGGGCAGCCACCAGGACGCCCGCCCCAGCAGGGCCATCGACGCGGGGACGAGGACCATGCGCACGACGGTCGCGTCGAGGGCGACGGCGACGGCCATGCCGAGCCCGAGCTGGCGCACCACGACGTCGGCCTCGGTGGCGAAGCCGAGGAAGACGACCACCATGACGGCCGCGGCGGTCGAGATGACCCGGCCGGTGGCCGCGAGGCCCTGCACGACGGCCGAGCGCGCCTCGCCGGTGCGGAGCCAGTGCTCACGGATCCGCGAGAGCAGGAACACCTCGTAGTCCATGGACAGGCCGAAGAGGATGGCGAAGAGCAGGATCGGCAGGAAGCTCGAGACGGGCATCGGGTGGTCGACCCCGAGCAGCCCGGCACCCCAGCCCCACTGGAACACCGCGGTGACGACGCCGTACGCGGCGCCGATCGAGAGCAGGTTGAGCACCGCCGCCTTGAGCGGCACGACGAGCGAGCGGAACATCGCCGCCAGCAGGAGCATCGACACCGCGACGACGACGCCGACGACGAGCCACAGCCGCTCCGACAGGAGCACCGCGATGTCGGACTGCATCGCCGTGCTGCCGGTGACCTGGGCGCCGTCGAGCTCCGCGCGCAGGCGCTCGACCAGCGCGTGGGTGCGCTCGTCGGCGGGGCCGGAGGCCGGCTGCGCCTCGAGCACCGCGACCTGCCCGTCCGGCGACACGACCGGCTCGCCGACGGCGACGACCTCGTCCTCGGCCAGCAGCCGCTCCCGGGCCGCGGCCACGCCCGCGTCGCCGACGGCGGCGCGGTCGACGACCACCGTGAGCGGGCCGTTCGCGCCCGCGCCGTACTCGGCCGCGACGATGTCGTACGCCTGCCGCGTGGTGCTGTCCGCCGGGTTGTTCGACACGTCCCGCGGGAACGTGCGCATGTCGAGGGCGGGCGCGGCGAGCGCGAGCACGAGGGCCGACGCGGCGACGGCCCACGGCACCGGCCTGCGGGCGACGGCGGCCGCCCACCGCGCGGACCAGGGCGCGGGCCGGCGCGTGCGCTGGGCCGGGACGGCCGGGCGCAGGGCGCCGTCGCGGCGCTCGCGGCGCTCGCGGCGCGGCAGCAGGCGCCGCCCGAGGATCCCGCACAGGGCGGGGACGAGGGTGAGGGCGGCGGCGGCGACGGCCACCACGGCGATGCCCGTGGCGAAGCCGAACGAGGAGTACATCGGCAGTCCGGCCAGCGGCAGGCCCATGAGGGAGACGAGCACGATGGCGGCGGCGAAGACCACCGACCGCCCGGCCGTCGCGGCGGCGCGGCCGGCGGCCTCGGTGACGGGGAGCCCGGCGCGCAGGTGCTCCAGGTGCCGGGTGACGAGCAGCAGCGCGTAGTCGATGCCGACGCCGAGGCCCACCATGACCGCGACGGTCGGGGCGGTGGTGCTGACCTCGGTCACGGCGGCCAGGAGCGTGACCCCGGCGGCGGACACGGCGAGCCCGGTGAGGGCGACGAGCAGGGGCAGGCCGGCGGCGACGACCGTGCCCAGCACGACGACCATGAGCAGCAGGGCGACGGCCGCGCCGACGAGCTCGCCCGTGCCCCGCACCTCCCCGGTGGAGACGTTCGGCAGCTCGCCGCCGAGCTCGACCTGCAGCCCCGGCGCGGCGCCCTGCACCGCGGCCTCGAGGGCCTCGGCGCCGCGGCCCCCCGCGAGGTCCGGGTCGGTGACGGGGGCGTCCAGGCTGACGGCGAGCAGCGCGGTGTCGCGGTCGCCGGACCAGCGCGGCGCCCCCACGGAGGTGACGTGCTCGACCTGCGCGAGACGGGACGCGACGTCGGCGACGGACGCCCCGTCGAGCGGGGTCCCCGCCGGGTCGTGGACGACGACCTGGGCGGAGCTGCCGGCCGCGCCGGAGCCCGGGAAGTGCTCGCGCAGCGACTGGATGCCGGCGAGGGCGGGTGCGCCCTCGACGTCGAAGTCGTCCCGCGTCGTGCCGCCGAGGGCACCGCCGGCGAGGGTGGCCAGCACGGCGGCCAGCACCCACGCGCCGACGGTGCGCCAGGGGTGCGCCGCCGAGGAGCGGCCGAGGTGGTGCAGGAAGCGGGTCATCGGGGGTCTCCGGGATCTGCGCCGGCGGCGCCTGGGGGGCTGAGGGCGAGGGACTGGGCGCCGATCACCGTGAGCATCCGGAGCTTCTCGTAGCTCTCGGAGCCGGGGACGGCGGTGTAGACGAGCAGGCGGTGGGCCTGGTGCGGGTCGACGAGCGTCTGGCACTCGAGGTCGAGCCGACCCACCTCGGGGTGCAGGTAGCGCTTCACCTCGTCGCGGTGGACGCCGACCTCGTGCGCGGCCCAGAGGGTGCGGAACTCCTCGCTCCGCTCGAGCAGCAGCTCCGCCAGGTGCGCCGCCCTCGACCCGGGGCCCCGGACCGCGAGCAGCTGGCGCAGCCCGGCGGCGTACATGCGGCTCATGAGGGCGCGGTCCTCGGGGACGTAGAGCTCGCGCGCCGCGGGGTCCGCGAACCACCGGTAGCCCCTGCTGCGCGCCGGGCCGGTGTAGCGGGTGGCGTCACCCACGAGCGCGACCCCGGGCGGCGTCTGGCGCAGCGTCTCGCCGAGCTCGGTGACGATCTCGGCGGGCGTGTCCGCGAGGCGGTCGAAGATCCGCAGCAGGCCGGGGCTGATGTGCTCGCTGCTCGCCCCGCGGGGCGGCGGCTGGTGCCCGGCCAGGCGGTGCAGGTGGTCGCGCTCGTCGAGGGTCAGGTGCAGGCCCTGCGCGATCGACGCGACCATCTGCTCCGACGGCTGGGGACCCCGCTCGCGCTCCAGGCGCGAGTAGTAGTCGGTCGACATGTGGCAGAGCGCGGCGACCTCCTCGCGCCGCAGCCCCGCCGTGCGGCGGCGCGGGCCGCGCGGCAGCCCGACGTCCTCGGGCTGCAGCGCCTCGCGGCGCCGCCGGAGGAACTCCGCCAAGCCGGCTCGATCGATCACCACGTGCTCCTCGGGGTGCGGGTCGGACCGTCCCTGCCGGGGCGGCACCGCCGTTCCTACCGGAGCGCGAGGGGCGCAGCCACGGCCCGACGATCCCCCCCTCGCCCCGCGCCGCGGGGCTCCGGAAGGGGGGATCGGCAGGCCCTGCCTCCGGTCCGCGGGTCGGGCGAGAGTGGCCGCACGGCGCCGCACGGCGCACCCACCCAGCACAGGAGCCCGACCATGGCCCGTACGACGACCGGCACCGCCCTCCCCGACCTGTCGGGACGCCGGGCGGTGCTCACCGGGGGCAGCGACGGCATCGGCCTGGTCATCGCCCGCCGCCTCGCCGCGGCCGGCGCCGACCTCGTCCTGCCGGTCCGCAGCTCCGCCAAGGGCGACGCGGCCGCCGCGCACCTGCGGACGCAGGTGCCCGGGGCGCGGGTCACCCTGCACGCCCTGGACCTGGCCTCGCTCGCGTCGGTGCGCGCGTTCGCCGACGCCCTGCTCGGGGAGGGCCGCCCCGTCGACCTCCTCGTCAACAACGCCGGCGTCATGACGCCGCCCGAGCGGCGCACGACCGCCGACGGGTACGAGCTGCAGCTCGGGACCAACCACGTCGGCCACGTCGCGCTCACGGGGCGCCTGATGCCGCTGCTGCGGGCCGCCCGTGCACGCGTGGTGTGGCAGGTGAGCGTCGCCGCGGACCGCGGGGCGATGCACTGGGACGACCTGCAGTGGGAGCGTTCCTACGAGCCGTTCGCCGCGTACGCGCAGTCGAAGGTCGCCGTAGGGCTCTTCGGCCTCGAGCTGGACCGGCGCAGCGCCGCGGGCGGCTGGGGGGTCGCGAGCGCCCTCTCGCACCCGGGGATCGCCCCGACCAACCTGCTCGCGGCGCAGCCCGGCATCGGCCGCCCGGAGGAGACGCGCGACGTCCGGCTGATCCGGCGGCTGTCGGCGCTCGGCATCGCCGGGACCCCCGAGACGGCCGCGCTGCCCGCCCTGCTCGCCGCCACGGCGCCGGATGCCGGAGGGCGCCTCTACGGCCCCCGCCGCTTCCGGCACATCAGCGGGCCGCCGGCGGAGCAGGAGCCGTACCGGCCGCTGCGCAGCCCCGACGAGGCCCAGCGCGTCTGGACGCTCTCGGAGCGGCTCGCGGGGGTGGCGTTCCCGGACGGCGGCGAGGCGCCCGGGGCCGGCCCCGGGCCGGACCGCGAGCACCCGCTGCCGGCCTGAGCCGCCCCTCGCTCAGCCGTCGACGATGTCCGTGGTGCGCGCCAGCGCCGCGCCGGCCTCCACGTCCGCGGCAAGCGCTTCCAGGCGGGCGCCCACCAGGGCCAGCGAGTCCGACCCGAGGAGCTGGTGCAGCGGCGCGTCGCCCGCGTCGACGACGGCCACGACAGCCTCCGCGGCGCGGGCGGGGTCACCCAGCTGCGTGCCCGGCATGCCCTGGTGGGCGGCCGTCATCTCGCGCACGGCCTCGTAGCCGGGCAGGGTGCGCTGCGGCAGGGCCAGCGAGGCAGGGGTCAGGAAGTCCGTGCGCAGGTAGCCCGGCTCGACGAGCGTCACGCGCACCCCGAGGTGCGCGACCTCCGCGGCCAGCGACCCGGTGAGGCCCTCGAGGGCGTACTTGCCGGCGCAGTAGAGGCCCCAGCCGGGGAACGAGGTCAGGCCGAGGACCGACGAGACGTTGACGACGTGCCCGCGGCCGGCCTCGCGCAGGACCGGCAGGGCGGCGCGCAGGACGTTCCAGACGCCGAAGACCTGCACGTCGAACATGGCGCGCGCCTCCCGGTCGCTGACCTCCTCGACCGCGGCGAGGTGGCCGTACCCGGCGTTGTTGACCACGACGTCGAGGCCGCCGAAGCGCTCGACGGCGGCGGCGACGGCCGTACGCACCGCGGCCTCGTCAGCGAGGTCGACCTCCAGCGGCAGCAGCCGCTCCGTGCCGACCCCGTCGAGCCCGGCGAGCAGGCGCCCGGTCGAGCGGGTCGTCGCCGCGACGGCCTCGCCGCGCTCGAGGAGCTGCCGTACGAGCTGCAGCCCCAGTCCGCGCGACGTGCCGGTGACGAACCAGGTGCGGGTGGTGGTGGTCATGGTGGCTCCTCGCCTCGGTGGGGGCGCCGCCGCGGTCCGGCGGCGCCCCTCCAGCGTGGGAGCGCGCGGGGCCGCCGAGGGGTCCACGACGGGCCCGGTCGTGACTGGGACCGCGCTGCCCGGGACCGCGCCGCCCAGGACCGCCGGACCCACCCTGGACCGTGCCGGCGGGGGCTCCGGCGTGTGAGCATGGGCGGGTGGACGGCACCCGACGAGAGCTCGCGGACTTCCTGCGCCGGGCGCGCGCCGGCGTCGACCCTGCGCGGGCCGGGCTGCCGGCGGACGGGCGGGTGCGCCGCGTCCCCGGGCTGCGCCGCGAGGAGGTCGCGCTGCTCGCCGGCGTCTCGACGGACTACTACACGCGGCTCGAGCAGGGCCGGCCGGTCCGGCC
This sequence comes from Vallicoccus soli, assembly GCF_003594885.1. Classification (NCBI taxonomy): domain Bacteria; kingdom Bacillati; phylum Actinomycetota; class Actinomycetes; order Motilibacterales; family Vallicoccaceae; genus Vallicoccus; species Vallicoccus soli. The sequence goes on along the minus strand of NZ_QZEZ01000004.1, from coordinate 60,097 downwards.
GTCGACCGGCGTCGTCGACGCGGTGGCCCGCGCCCTCGACCTCGACGCGGCAGGGCGCGCGCACCTCGCGGACCTCCTCGGCGAGGGGACCACGACGAGGCCCACGCGGGCCCCGGAGGTCCAGCGCGTGCGACCGGGCCTGCACCAGCTGCTCGACGCGCTGGAGGGGCAGCCGGCGATGGTCCTGGGGCGCCGCACCGACGTGCTCGCCGCCAACCGGGTCGCGCGGGCCCTGCTCGTCGACTGGGACCGCATGCCGGCGCGCCAGCGCAACTACGCGCGCTGGGTCCTGCTGTCCGACGAGGCCCGCGCCCTGTTCGCCGACTGGGACGTGCAGGCGCGCGCCGTCGTCGAGACCCTGCGCCTCGACACCGGCCGCGACCCGGGGGACCGCGCGGCGCGGGACCTCGTCGCCGAGCTCGCCGCGGGCAGCCCGGAGTTCCGCACCTGGTGGCAGGAGCACCGCGTCTACCAGCGCACGTCCGGCAGCAAGCGCTTCCGCCACCCGGTCGTCGGCGACCTCGTCCTGGGCTACGAGACCCTGACGCTGCCCGGGGACCCCGACCAGACCCTCTTCGTCTACACCGCCGAGCCCGGCAGCGCGTCCGTGCAGGGGCTGCGCACGCTCGCCAGCTGGGGACTGCCGGCCGCCGACCGCACGGTCCTCCCCTGATGGCGGCGGTCGGCCTGCCCTCCCGGCTGCTGCGCTCCAGCGACGGCCTGGGCTGGACGGCGGTCGCGGCGCGCGTCTACGAGGACCCGGCGGCGAGCGAGGCGTTCACCGTACGGTCCGAGGACCTGCTCCTGGTCCTCGTCACGGCCGGGCGCTACCGCATCGAGAGCCGGCACGACGGCACCTGGCGCCAGGCGGACTACCGCCCGGGGTCGATGGGCGTCAGCGCACCGGGCCGGGACAGCACGCTGCGCTGGCGCTCGGACGGGCGGTCCCCGCTGAGGTCGCTGCACCTGCACCTCGACCCCTCGCTCGTCCCGGACAGCAACCGCTTCCCCGACGCGCTGTCGGTCGACGACCCGTTCGCCGCCGCGGGGGCGCGTGCCCTCGAGCAGGCGCTCGACGAGCGGGGGCCGGCGCTCTACGCGGACTCCCTGGCGCAGGCCCTGGTGGCGCACCTGGCGCACCGCAGCGCACCGAGCCGCCCGCCGGCCCCGACGCCGCTCGCGGGCCGCGACGTCGAGCGGGTCGTCGCGTACATGCACGACCACCTGGCCGAGGACGTGCCGCTCGCCGACCTGGCGGCGGTGGTCAGCCTGAGCAAGTACCACTTCCTGCGCGGCTTCAGCGCGGCCACGGGTCTCACCCCGCACCGCTACCTGGCCCGGGTGAGGCTGCAGGCCGCGGAGGGCCTCCTGCGCGGGACCCGCCTGACGGTGCAGCAGGTCGCGGGCGCCTGCGGCTACCGCAGCCCGGCGCGGTTCGCCGCGGCCTTCCGGCGGGCCTACGGCTGCAGCCCGACGGCGTACCGGGGCCGCGGCCGCTGACGCCGCAACGCCGGGCGCAGCTGCCGCAACCACGGGCGCCCGGCGCGCCCCCCCGCCCGCCGAGGATCGGCGCACGGGCGGCGCGGGTCCGCTCCGGGAGGGAGGACCGGCATGCCGGCAGGAGTCGACAGGGTGGCCGTCGTCACGGGAGGCTCGGGCGGCATCGGGCGCGCCGTCTGCGAGCGCCTCGCGCAGGACGGGACGGCCGTCGTCGTCGCGTACTCGGGGTCGGCGGACCGGGCGGAGGACCTCGTCGGGCGGCTCACCGCCGCCGGGGCGCGCGCGCTCGCCGCCCGCGCGGACGTCGCCGAGCCCGACCAGGTCGCCGGCGTCCTGGACGCCGCGGAGCGCGCGTTCGGCGGCGTGGACGTCGTCGTGCACACCGCCGGCGTCATGCGGCTAGCACCCCTGGTCGAGCTGGACCTGGAGGAGCTCGACGCGCTGCACCGCACCAACGTCCGCGGCACCTTCGTCGTCAGCCAGCTCGCCGCCCGGCGCGTGCGGCCCGGCGGGGCGATCGTGAACTTCTCCTCGTCCGTCGTGCGGCTGTCGCTGCCGACGTACTCCGCCTACGCGGCGAGCAAGGGGGCGGTCGACGCGATCACGAGGATCCTCGCGCTCGAGCTGCGCGGGCGCGACGTCACGGTGAACGCGGTCGCCCCCGGCCCCACCGCCACGCCGCTCTTCCTCGACGGCAAGCCGGAGGAGGTCATCGAGCGGATGGCCGAGCAGTCCCCGCTCGAGCGCCTGGGCAGGCCCGAGGACGTCGCGGAAGTCGTCTCCTTCCTCGCGGGACCGGCCCGGTGGGTGAACGGCCAGGTCCTCTACGTCAACGGGGGCCTGGCATGAGGCCCGCCGCCGGGACGGGGAGGACCGTCGTCGTCACCGGCGCCTCGAGCGGCTTCGGCGCGATGACCGCGCGCGCCCTGGCCGACGCGGGGCACCTGGTCTACGGCGGCATGCGCGCCACCGCCGGCCGCAACGCCGCGGCGGCGGCCGACTTCGACGCGTACGGGCCCAGCGCCCGCGCCGTCGAGCTGGACGTCGGCGACCAGGGGTCGGTCGACGCCGCCGTGCAGCGCGTCCTCGACGAGGCGGGGCGGATCGACGTCGTCGTGCACAACGCGGGGCACATGGTCCTCGGGCCGGCGGAGGCGTTCACCCCCGAGCAGCTCGCCGCGGTGTACGACAGCAACGTCCTCACCACCCAGCGGCTCAACCGGGCCGTCCTGCCGCACCTGCGCAGGCAGCGGGACGGGCTCCTCGTCTGGGTGGGCTCCAGCAGCGCCCGCGGCGGCACCCCGCCCTACCTCGGGCCGTACTTCGCGGCGAAGGCGGCGGAGGACTCGCTGGCCGTGAGCTACGCCGCCGAGCTCTCGCCCTTCGGCATCGACACCACCATCGTCGTGCCCGGCTCGTTCACGACCGGGACCAACCACTACGCGCACGCCGGGCACCCCGAGGACGAGGGCGTGGCCCGGGAGTACGCCGACGCGCACGACGGCGCCGTCGACGAGCTGCTGCGGCGCCAGGCCGCGCAGTCACCGCCGGACGCCGACCCCGGCGAGGTGGCGCGGCGCATCGTCGAGGTCGTCGGGCTGCCCAAGGGCCGGCGGCCGTTCCGGGTGTACGTCGACCCGGCCCAGGACGGCGCGGAGGAGGTCTTCCGCGTCGGGGACCGGGTACGTCGCGAGTTCTACCGGATCCTGGGCTTCCCGGAGATGCTCGGGCCGCGGTGAGCGCGGCCCGGCGCGCGCCGCGGCGGGCCCGGGCCGCGGCGCAGGCCGGCGTCACGCCAGCAGGGCCAGCCGCTTGACCAGCTTGTCGACCCGGTTGCGCGGCCCCACGACGCTCACCGCGCCGACCCGCAGGTCCTCGGGCGCGGTCCCGGCCAGCTCGGCCAGGTAGTCGTCGTACTCCCGGTGCGCCTGGGCGGCGGCCGGCATGTCCACGACCAGCACTCCCTCGGCCGCCACCGCGCGGGCCCGCACGTCCGCCAGCTGCTCGGCGCTCGCCGCCAGCACGGAGCAGCCGGCCCACGGCAGGCCGGGGTGGACGTCGCCGGCGGCGTCCGGGCCCCCGCGGGCGACGAGCCCGTCCACGGCCGCCCCCGTGGTCGCGGCGATGCACGCCACCGCGTTCGTGGCCCGCCCGGGCGGCAGCGCCGCGTCCACGACCACGACCCACTTGAGCCGCGCGGACCGCGTCGGCTCGTCCGTCACGACCTCCTCGGGCGCGAACCCGACCACCAGCGACTGCTCCACGGCGTCCTCCGCTCGTACGATCTGACGCGCGGACGCTAGGCAGGCGCCCGGCACGGCACAAGCAGACCCGTACGACGTACGGACGAGGAGCGGTCATGGCGCGTCTCGACGCGATTGATACGGCGATCCTGCGCGCCCTGCAGTCGGACGCACGGCGCACCAACCGCGACGTCGCCGCCGCCGTCGGCATCTCCCCCACCACCGCGCTGGACCGCACGCGCAGCCTCCGCCGGCGCGGCGTGATCCGCGGCGCCGTGCTCGACGTGGACCTGGCCGCGATCGGCCGCCCGGTGCAGGCCCTCATCGCCGTGCGGGTACGGCCCCCGTCCCGGCGGACCATCGACGCCTTCCGCGACTGGGTGTCGCACCTGCCCGAGACGCTCGGCGTCTTCGTCGTCTCCGGCTCCGAGGACTTCCTCATCCACGTCGCGGTGCCGGACAACGAGGCGCTGTACGCCTTCGTCATCGACCGCCTCACCCAGCGGCCGGAGGTCGCCGACGTGCGGACCAGCGTCGTGTACGAGCACCTGCGCGGCCCGTGGCTCGAGCCGGTCCCGGGGCCCGAGGGGCGGTAGGGGCCCGCGGAGGCGGTGGGCCCCGTGGGGATCGAACCCACAACCCGCGGATTAAAAGGGCGCAGCCCCCCGTGCCGGACGGTGACGCGTAGGCTCGGCTGTGCGCTTTCCGAGCCTGCTGCACGCTCCACCCGTCCCACCTCGTACCAGCGCTGGCGTCGTCGTCCTCGCGGCTCCGTTAGCAGTCGGTTTGCAGTCGCCCCCGTTCTCGGGGGTGGCCCGGCATGGCTGAGGACCGGATCGACGACTTCGAGGACGAGGGCACGCTCGTCGTCGAGCAGCACTTCGCGATCGTCCCCGAGTGGGTCATCGACGCGGACATCAGCGACTGCGCCTACCGGCTCTACAGCGTGCTGCTGCGCTACGGGCAGTCCTCTGGGCAGCGCATGCCCGGGCGGGCTCTGCTCGCTCAACGGCTGCGCAAGCGTTCCAAGGACACTGTCGACCGGGCGATGAAGGAGCTCGTTGCGGTCGGGGCCGTGGTCGTCGAGCGGCGCCGGCGCGGCCGGCAGAACCTAACGAACCGCTACCACCTCATGAGCACGTCGCCTGCCGCCCGGCCCCTTGGAAGGGGTGGCCGCACGGATGCAGCCACTCCCCCTGGCCGCAGTCCTGCGGCTACCCCTGGCCGCACCGGTGCGGCCACCCCTGGCCCGGCCCGTGCGGCCATCCTGGCCGCAGTCCTGCGGCCCGACCCAGGAGCCTTGACCCAGGAGGTTCCTCCTCCTCCCGCCTCCTGCGACCGGACCGCCGACCGGCGGGGCGGCGGCGGGACGGGTCACGGCGACACCCACCCCGCTGCCGCGGCCGTGACCGCCGCAGACTTGGCCGCGCTCGGGGTGGCCGTGGACCTCGAGGCGCTGGCGGCCGAGTGCCAGCGGCTGCGCCGGGCGCTCGGCCAGCCGGCCACCCGCTGGACCGCACGACGGGTGGCCGAGGTGCTGGCCGTCGCGGTGACCGACGGCGGCTGGCCGGCGCAGCACGCTGCGGCCGCGCTGCGCGCGGTGGCCGCCGACCCGGCTACGAAGAGCCCGATGCGCCTGACCTGCCCGGGGCCCTGGTGGGACACAGCGGAGCAGGCCGCGGCCCGTGGTGCCGGCACCCGCCACGACATCCACCTGCCGGCGCTCGAGCAGCGCCTCGCCGAGCTCGGTGGGCGCCGGGTCGCGCTGCAGCGGCGCGCCCGCGCCGAGCTCGAGGCCGCCGGGCTACCCCTCACCCGCTCCACCGTCGCCCGCCGGTCGGTCGAGCTGCTGGAGCAGGACCCCGGACCCCACGACCACGATGAGGAGGCACGATGAGCACCACCGCGACCGGCACGTCCGCTGTGGGCTACTTCCGCTGCACCGGCGGCACCACCACCGCAACGGCGGCCTGCAGGCATGCTCGAACGGCGGGAGCAAGATATGCGTCTGCTAAGCAGACGCCCGCCGCGGCGGCGCCGCTCACCGCTGGCGCGGCGGCTCGCTGGGCAGGACGCCGGGCGCGGCGTCGGACCGGGCGCGGTCCTGGGGGTGCACGGTGAACCGCGGGAACCGCGGACCGGGGCGGGACCGAGACCACCGCCAGCCGCGACGTGAGCGCTCGGTGTTCTCACGCTTCTCGAACGACGAGTACGCCCTGCTCGCCGAGGCCGCGCGCGCCGCGGGTCTGACCCTCACCGGCTACGTCGCCGAGGCAGCCCTCGCCGCCGCCCGAGGCGTCCACGCGCCGTCGACGCTGCCGCTCCGCGAGGCCCTCGTGGAGCTCATGGCGGCGCGCACTCAGGTGCGCAAGTTCGGGACCAACGTCAACCAGGCGGTGCGCGAACTGAACAGCCTCGGTCAGGCGCCCGAGTGGCTGCCGCAAGCGGTGCGTCTCACGAGCCAGGCGGTCAGCAGGCTTGAGGCGGCCGCCGGCGTCGTGGCCGACGCCAGCCGCGCCGAACGTCGTCGTCCGCAGCCGCGACGAGGGGCACAGGCTCCGCCGGACAGCCAGAGCGGGGCGCAGGAGCGGGAGGCTTCGTGACCGTCGCACAGCCCGAGCCCGCTCCCAACAGCCAGCACATCTGCGAGCGCCGCGACCGTCTCGGCAGTCCGCACAGCCCGAGCCGGGTTGGCGACAGCATCACGCGTGGCGTCGTGGCCGGGGGTTTGGGTCTGCTGGCGGTCATCGGCTTCGCCGCCAGCTACGAGACGCTGCGCGACCTGGCCCTGTCCGTCGGCGGGTTCTCTCCCTGGCTTGCCCCCGCCGTGCCGCTCTCGTTCGACCTCGGGATCGTCGTGCTCAGCCTCAAGGTCGCCATGGCAGCACGCAAAGGTCGGAGCGCTACAGGTCTGCGTGCGCTGGTCCTGACCCTTTCCACCGCGTCGGTCCTGGCCAACGCCGCGGCAGCGCGCGGGCTGGTCGGAGTGCTCGTGCACGCCGTACCCCCGGCAATGTTCGTCGTCTGCCTCGAGTCCGCGGTGAGCGACGCCCGGAGGGACGCCCGACTCACCCATGCCCCGCATTCCGTGAAGCCTGCGCTGCCCCGCCGCCACCCGGTGCTCTGGTTCCTCGCACCGCTCAGGACGTGGCTTGCCTGGCGGCAGGAAGCCCTCGCAGCGCTTGATCCGAGCCACGTTGCTGCACCCTCCGCCGACCACGCCGCCTCGAGTCCTCCTGCGGCCTTGCCCACCCACGGTCTCAAGGGGATCGAACCCGCGGACCTGCCGGAGCCAGCGGCCGTCACACCGCAGGCTCAGGAGCGAGGCCGCCGACGGCCGGAGCGGCACCCTGATCGAGTGGCCGATGCTGTCGCGCTGCTGCAGCACGCCCCCCACCTGACCGCTGTCGCCCTGGCCGAGCACCTGCGCGGCCGCGGGCATGAGTTGTCGGTACGGACCGCCCAGCGCGTGCGCAGTCAGGCCCAGGGGCAGCTCGCCAGCCTCGAGCGGGGAACTTCGTCCGCGGCATGATCGGCAAGATCGTCCGTGGCAGCGACGTCGCCGGGCTGCTCCGCTACCTCTACGGCCCCGGGCGCGCTAACGAGCACACCGACCCGCACCTCGTCGGCGCCTGGGACGACCCGCAACTGCTCGAGCCCGCCGTACGTGAGGGTCGGCACGACGTCCGCCGGCTCGCTAACCTGCTCGAGCAGCCGCTGCAGGCCTGCCCTCGCCCGCCGGCAAACCCCGTCTGGCACTGCGCCCTGCGCGTCGCACCGACCGACCCCCGACTGTCCGACGGGCAGTGGGGCGCGGTCGCCCGCGAAGTCCTCGACCGGACCGGTCTCGTGCCCCCCGCCGCCGGCGCCTCACCCGAGGACATCATTGGGTGCCGATGGGTCGCCGTACGACACGCCGAGGACCACATCCACCTGGTGGTCACCCTCGCCCGCGAGGACGGGCGCCCGGCCCGACCGTCCAACGACTACTACCGCGTCGGGCGAGCGTGCCGCGACCTCGAGGACCGCTACCACCTCGTCCGCACAGCACCCCGCGATCGCACCGCACCGCGCCGGCCCACCCGCGCCGAGACCGAGAAGGCCGCCCGGCACGCCCGACGCGAGGCACCCCGCCTCACCCTGCGCCGAGAGGTCCGCATCGCCGCCGCTGGCGCCACCAGCACCGAAGACTTCCTGGACCGGCTCCGCAACCAAGGCCTGCTCATCCGCGAACGCCACAGCAGACAGCACCCCGCACTGCGCACCGGGTACGCCGTCGCCTGGCCCGGCGACCACGACGACCGCGGGCAGCCGGTGTGGTTCGGCGGCAGCAAACTCGCCCCCGACCTCGCCCTACCGCGGCTCGAACGACGATGGGCCAGGCGTGGCCCGAACCCTCGCACGGCGGACGCTGTCGCGCGGCGCGAGGACGTCCACGTACCGGCTGGCCGGGGCCAGTCCGTCAAGCTGCCCGTCGCGCTCTTCGCTCAGCTGCGCCGGCTTGAGCGAGAGCTGCACCATCACTCCTTCATGCTCCGCGAGCCGGACGGCCTGGCAGCCCTGCACGACCTGCTGCAACTTCTCGCTCGTGCTGTGGAAGGAACTCGGGGCGGCCTTCTGACCGACGCCGTCGACAACCTCCACTTCCGGGGCGCGAGGCCCGACCCAGACACGAGGTCCACGGCCGACGCTCGGGCCCTCCAAGCGTTCAGCAACGCGCTGACGCACCACGAACGGGGCATGGAGCCCTCAGCCGCAGCCCTCTGGGCGACCCTCCTTCCGATCGTCAGACGACACCTGGCGCCTGACGGACACAAACAACTGGGCCGTGCCGTCGTCGGGCCGCCGCCCACTGCGCCGGCCTCTGCAACCGACGGCCAGGGTCCTGCGAGCAGGCACGCCAAGAGCCAGCACGATCGGGTGAACCTGGGGCGGTCGCCCCAACGACGATGACGGCGAGCCAGCAGAACACGTGCGTCAAGCCCACAGCTGCGCCCCCGACACCCCGATCCCGCGTCCAACCAACGCCCGCTCTCAATCGCGGGAGGCGCGGTTCTCGACCTCGGCGCGCGACCCGGGTGCGCGGACCGACGCCTACTTCGACCCGCGCGGCGAGCAGCTGCTCGGCGACATGCTGCTCGCCCGCGGCCCTGGCCGGGCGGGACCTGACCCAGGTGTACCTGTGGTTGACCCGGTAGTTGCTACACGCCTATTGGCCGGATCAGCTCAACCAATATGGTCGGAGGCTCAAGCCCCTGACCGACTACGTGAACGATCTACTCATTGACACCACAGACTAGGTCAGTGGTGCAAGGCTCTAAGCTTCCTGGTTCCGCGGACGCCCGATAGAAGCACGGGGCGTGTAATGGTATGCAACCACGGCCAGAGGGGTTACTGAGGAGCCGCTAAGCGGATGGCCGGGGTGCGACGTTCGAGACCAGGCGTTCGCGTCGCGTCTTGATCTCTACCGCTCGACGCCGATCAGCAGCAGTCGCACGCCCGAATCGAGCGCACGAGCTCTTCTACCGAAAGCCGAAAATAATCCTTATGTCAGGTTGCAGTCATGTCTCTCCTCTTCCGTCGTGGAACTGTGACGCGATGACGTCGGCCCCCCTTGCCCGTCGCGCTGGTCCCTCGCCTCGCGTGCGGGCGCTGAAGGCGGCTGGCTCGCCTGCTGGCAAGTGGTTGCGCGGGACTTCGGCGCTCAGCGGCACGGAGCTCACTCGAGAAGTTGCAGTTGCGAGCCGTCGAACTGACGACGCACCTGCGCCGCCGCAGCGCGCCCCGCCTCGCTCGCTGGCCATGGGCCCGCATACGTCACCCAGTACCCCGCCCTGACGGGCTGCTCAAGACGACCACCCTGCCCACTGGCAACGGGCACGCCGAGACCCGCACCTACGACAACGCCGGCAAGCTCAAGACCCTCACCAACAAGCGCGGCACCACCGTGCTGTCCAGCGCCGCCTACGACTACGACCCCAACGGCAACCCCACCCGCATCACCCGCCAGGACGAGGTCGTCACCTACCAGTACAACGTGTGGAACATGCTGCTGCAGGCCTGTTACACCACCTCCTGCGACACCAGCGGCGCCACCACCGACACCTACTTCAAGTACCGGTACGACAAGAACGGCAACCGCACCACCAAGGAACGTCCCGTCGGCGGCGTCAACGAGGTCACCACCTACACCTACAACGCCGCCGACCAGCTCACCGCCAAGGACGGCCCCTCCGGGCCCTGCGCCAACTACGAGTACGACGACAACGGCAACCTGACCCGCCAGTGCGGCATGACCTACGCCTACAACGACGCCAACAAGCTCACCGCCGCCACCAGCACCGGCGGCGCCACCAACGGCAGCACCCAGCGGTACACCTACGACGGCGACGGCAACCGCCTCACCGCCGCCACCAGCACCGGCACCACCGCACCCGCCGCGGCCAACACCACCAAGTACCAGTGGGACCTCAACAACCCGCTGCCCCAGCTCGCCCGCGAAACCAACGGCAGCAACGCACTCCAGCGCCGCTACACCCAAGGCCTGGACACCATCGCCATGACCACCGGCGCCGGCACCTTCTACTACCACTACGACGGCCTCGGCTCCGTCACCGCCCTCACCAACGCCACCGGCACCGTCCAAGCCCAGTACAACTACGAGGCCTACGGCGACCTACGCCGCAGCACCCAGACCGCCGGCGCCCCCACCAACCCCCTGCGCTACACCGGCGAGTACTACGACACCTTCACCGACACCTACCACCTCCGCGCCCGCCAATACGACACCCACCTCGGCCGCTTCACCCAAACCGACCCGCACCCAGCGCAGGTTGCGGACCCATATGTTGGCCGCTACGTATACGTGAACAACAAGCCGACCACTCTTGTCGACCCGAGTGGCCGCATCGCTGGCAAAGCCTCTGCCACTTCTGGAGGTGACGCTGGAACTTTCTCGGCGAGCTTGACCTGCGACTTTGGTGTGTGCGAAGTCATTGTGGGAATAGTCTCAGACTTCAGGGTGTTCGCGTGGAGCTTCAGTTACCTCGTCATCGCCTCTGGCGACTACCACGCCGAAATCGACAGTGGAGAATCTCTCTTTGGAACGTACGAGATATATGACTCGTACGACTTCGAGGCGGACACCTTTGGGCCCGTCTATGTGATCGTTACTGCCACTGCCATCGGCTTCGGGGTCTCTATCTCCAGGCCCCTGCACCTGGACCTGGCTCAGTAGGGGTAAGCTAAGACGTGGAGTCACTCAGAGACGCAGATGGTTGGAAGCCGCGATTGCCTCAAGAGGTGCTGCGCTCGGCCGGGATCCCTCCTCTTGCACTGACTCCGTTCTCGAGGTACGGAGTGCCGACCCTACTCGAAGCGCGTTGGCGGGGGCGGCGCATGAGGAGCTTGACCTTGGAGCAAGGAGAAATCGCAGACGCTTCCCTAGTTCTGATAATGACTGCCCGGAGGGGGATGGCGGGTCCACCGGAGGTCCTCGCGAGCATCTATCGTGAGCGCGTGAGACAGCACTACGCAGCGACCGGGCTCGCTCAGCAGCAGGTCCGGGCGCACCGCATGCCTGCGCGCCAAGAGGTACTGGCACAAGCCTGGGTAGGCCTCTCTCCGAACAAGAGCAAATTGACCGCTACTCGCGTAGAGGAGGGAGACGTGCTAGTTCTGGCTGGAGAGATTGCAGAACTCAGCATACGTATTGCTCCCATGCGGCCGCGGGAGACCTACGAGCTCGATTGGTGGCGACACGGGGCGTGAGCACGCCGAGCGAGACCGACATGGCCGGTAGTCAAGCCGTGACCGCTACTAAAGGGGGTTCAGGGACTAGCGCCAGAAAATGGCATGGCGGATGCGGGCGATGAGGGGCGGTTCGGGTCGGCCGCGTGCAGGAGCGCCTTCTCGCCGACGGGGCGCCGTTGAGGTCCGACAGGTAGGCCGCAGGTCCTCGCCCCAGCGAAGGGGCGGGCGCAAGGGGTTCTCGGTCAATTACGGCAGTAGCGCTGCCACCAAGTCGAGGAACGATCGGGTGTCCGGTTCCGCGAGCCCGGTTAGCGTCTCGTGACGCGTTCCACTCGGATGCGGGCTCGGGCGGGAGCGCCCCACCAGGGTCCCGCTTGACGGCCGTCAGGGCGCGACGCCTGGTCTGCTCGATGCGGCGAAGTCGGGTCGCGTCGGTCTTCGCGGTGAGGATCCACTCGAGGATGCCTCGCCGGGTGGAGCGGGGGAAGGCGTCCCAGTGGGCGCGGGCCGCAGGCTGGGCATCGAGTGCGCCGGCCAGGTCGGAGGGCTCGCGCAGGTCCTCGACGTCGTCGAGGGCGTTCCAGGTGCCGGAGGCTCTGGCGGCCTCGACAACTGCGAGTCCGGGAGGCTGCATGAGGCCGGCGGCGAGCAAGCGCTCGATGCGCTGCTTATTGGCTCGGGATCATCGACTCGTGGGCTTGCGCGGGGTGACAAGCAGCGCGGAGCGCCGGTCGTCGACGGCGCGGGGGCGCGAGTCCACCCACCCAGCAGCAAGCGCTTCTTCAACGAGGTCGCCATACGAGACATGGGGCTCGCCTGAGCCCTTCTTCCACGTCACCACCCACACGCCGCGGGCGACGGTGCCGTGCCCTGCCAGCCATGAGCGCCACTGGTCGCGGCCTTCGATCGGCAGGTCGGGGTAGTCCGCACTCACATGTTCGCCTCCTCCGCAGCCACGACGACCTCCATGTTGGCGTTGTTCAAGGCGCAGCCGCGCGACCGCCGATGCTTCAGGTGCTGGAGAGCCGCGGCGCCGGGCACACCACGCGCGGGCGAAGCGCGCGGAGCTCAGCCCGTGGCGCACGGCGACCGACCGGTACGGGTGCCTCCCCTCCCCCGACGTGCCCCACCCGGCGTCAACAGCGTCACCGGCGACGCTCATGCCGTCGACGAAGTCGTCCGCGTCGCCCGCGATCGCGGCCACTGCTTGTCGCTGAGCTAGCCCTCCTCCGCCGCGCAGACTCAGCGACGCGCAGGCTCAGCGACGCGCAGGCTCAGCGAGCAGTGCCACCCCGAACTTCCGGGCACGTCGACCTAGTACAGCCGCCGCAGCGCGTCCAACTCCTGAGCGACCCCGCAGCGCGTCGGCCCGGCTCGTTGTCGTCGTGCTATGCCATCAGCGCAGGGTCACCGACAACCAGGCCCGGCGAGCAGCGGGCCGGCTAGTGCAGCGAAAACGGCGGGGTAGGCATGCTCCGGGTTCGCGACCTGGTTACGCTCGATGCGCGCGATCAGCCCCTCCCAGCCGGACTGCAACGGCAGCAGCGCCGGCTGCAGGTAGTCCCGCCTGACCCGCACAACGGCCTGCAGCCGGTCGAGCACCTCGTGGTCGCCGTCGATTAGCCAGGCGTCGACCAGGGCGGCCGCTCGTGCGTTCAGGTCTGCCAGCTGTGCGTCCACCCGTCGAGCCTTGCAAGTACCTCTGACAGTCAGGGCGCTACAGCCGCTGGCCGAAACGCCCGCGGCGCTTGTCAGTCGGTCCGAGGCTCTGCCGCCCGGGCCATCCCAGCAGACAAGCAACACCGGAGCCAGTGGCACCGGCACTGCTTGTCACCAGCCGATGTTGTTCTAGAAGCCGCGCCAGCTGCGGGCGAGCCAGGTGCTGCCGCGCCAGCTGCGGGCGAGGAACTGCTCTCCGCGCCAGCTGCGCGCGAGGAAGGTGTCGCTGGAGTAGGTGCGGGTGGCCCAGTCCTGTCCGGACCAGGACGTGCCGGTCCAACCGGCCGGCGCCCAGCCGGTGCTGGTCCAGGCGCTGCCGGTCCAGGTGCGTCCGTTCCAGGTGCCGCCGACCCAGGCGGTGCCGGCGGTGGAGGCCGCGACCCAGCGGGCGGCGTCGAAGGGAGCGCCCAGGGCGTCGACTTCACCAGTGAGCGAGCGTCCGTTGCTCGGGTCGACGACATTGTCCCCGCCACGGCTCGCCTCGAGAGTGCCGAGGCCGGTGGACGCTGTCCAGACCTGGCGGGCGGTGTTGACGCTGGGGGTCGAGGTATCGAGGGCGCCCTTGATGTCGAGCACACCGGAGCCCATGGCCGGGCTGGGGTAGCTCACGAGCTTGTCCGCCGAGACGCGCAGCAGCGCCTTGACCTGGTCCGGGGTCATCGTGGGGCGGGCCTGCAGCAGCAGAGCGGCCGCACCGGAGACCACGGCGGTTGCCTGAGATGTGCCGCTGCCGCGGAAGTACCGGCCGGCGACGTCGCCGGTGACGCGGCCCGCGGGGTGATGGCGGTCAGCATCCGAACCGGGTACCCGCAGCGAGACGACGGACTTGCCGGGGGCGAGCAGGTCGGGCCGGCGGGCGCTGTTGCCGGCGTTGCTGAACCCGGCGACCCGGTCGTCCTTGAGGTCCTCGGTGCCGCGGTGGTCGACCGCGCCGACGGCGATCAGGTACGGGTCCTCAGCGGGCATCGCCAGGCGAGCGGCGGCGGCGCCGTCGTTGCCGGCCGAGGCGACGACGACTACGCCCTTCTTCCAGGCGTTCTCCACCGCGCGCGCCAGCGGGTCGACCGCCGCTGACTGCTGGGACAGGGTGCCGTAGGAGAGGTTGATGACGCGCACGTTCATGCCGTTGTCGTTGCGGTGCGCGACGACCCAGTCGATACCGGCGATGACCTGGCTGACGTCGGCGCCGCCGTCGCTCGCTCCGACCTTGACGTTGAGGATCCGCGCGTCGGGGGCCACGCCGACGAAGTGCTTGGCGTCGTTCTCCCCGCCGACCGGGACCGAGGCGTCGCGGCCGGCGATGATTGCCGCCATGTGGGTGCCGTGCCCGTAGCCGTCGACGTACCGGGTGCCAGCGCGTTGACTGTCGTAGGACAGGTCCGGCCCGTCGATGACCTTGCCGGGCAGGTCCAGGCCGGGGACTTTGGCGACGCCAGTGTCGATCACCGCCACGGTCACGCCGCGGCCGGTGACCTTGCCACCGTTGGGCGCGGACTTGCCCCATGCATCATGCGCGCCGTAGTGCTTGGTGATCCAGTACAGCGAGCCCTGGTCGTGGTCAGCCTTCCACGTCCCGTCGAACCGCGACGCCTGCTCGTCCTCGTAGGTGTCGTCGTCGCCCCACTCCTCCTCGAGGAAGGCACCAGTAGCAGTCGCCTGCCCACCCATGGCCGTAGCGGCGACTGGGCCCACAGGAGCGAGGGTCGCCGTCAAGGCGAGGCTCATGGCCAACGCCGACCGGCGGGCGCGCCGCCAGCTGGGCCAGCTGAAGGTGTGGACCGCGGCCCCGGTTACCGAGGTGGCAGTGGCGACATCCAAAGTCATGACTCAAAGTTTGGGGTTCTCGACTCTCTGTCATGGCACTCTCCGGCAGACTGCCCTCAGGAGCACCTGAACGGCAGGGGCCGTTGGACCTACAGAGGCGGGGTGCCCAGGCTCACAGGCTCACAGGCTCACAGGCTCACAGGCTCACAGGCTCACAGGCTCACAGGCTCACAGGCTCACAGGCTCACAGGCTCACAGGCTCACAGGCTCACAGGCTCACAGGCTCACAGGCTCACAGGCTCACAGGCTCACAGGCTCACAGGCTCACAGGCTCACAGGCTCACAGGCTCACAGGCTCACAGGCTCACAGGCTCACAGGCTCACAGGCTCACAGGCTCACAGGCTCACAGGCTCACAGGCTCACAGGCTCACAGGCTCACAGGCTCACAGGCTCACAGGCTCACAGGCTCACAGGCTCACAGGCTCACAGGCTCACAGGCTCACAGGCTCACAGGCTCACAGGCTCACAGGCTCACAGGCTCACAGGCTCACAGGCTCACAGGCTCACAGGCTCACAGGCTCACAGGCTCACAGGCTCACAGGCTCACAGGCTCACAGGCTGAAGAGGTACCTGCGGCTTCCCGGCCCCACTGGCGTGGACGCTGCTGCTGGCCCCTCCCCCGATGCGCGACTACGCCGTCGCACAGCACCGCTTGAACCTCGCTTTGGAGCAGATCCGGGCCCTCGTGGCCACTGGCAACTGCGAGGGTCGGCGACCCTGATCCTCTCACGCTGGACGGGCGGTCCCTGAGCAGGTTGAGCCCGTCCTCGAGAGACTGACCTCGACGTTCGACGAGTCCGTCGGTGTAGAGCAGGAGCGTGGCGCCTCGGTCAAGGATCACTTCGGCGTCGATGCGTCGGGCGCGGGGCTCGATCCCCAACAGCAGATCAGCTTCCACTCCCGCCAGCACGGTGGCCGTGGAGTCCGGGTTGATGATCATGGGCGGCGGGTGGCCTGCGTTGGACCATCGCATCCGGGTGATCCCCCGCTCGCGCTCGTCGGCGCTCTGCTCGAAGCGGACGAGCACGGCAGTTGCTGTCGTGCCGACCTGCAGGGTCTCCATGACGTGGTCGACCCGGCTGAGAATCTGAGCTGGGCTCTCGCCCCGGTCGGCGGCGATGCCCCGCAGCAGCGTGCGGACCTGCCCCATCGCCGCTGCTGCGACGACATCGTGGCCGACGACGTCGCCGATCACCACGGCCGTGGCGCCGTCAGGCTGCAAGAAGGCGTCGTACCAGTCGCCGCCGACTTGAGCGGCTTCTGTCGCTGGCTGGTAGCGGACGACGACTTGCATGTGGTCCGGCTCGGGGGGAGCGGTGAACATGGCCCGCTGCAGTTCCTCGGCGAGCCTGCGCTGCTGGCGGTAGAGCCGGGCGTTGTCCAGCGCCAGGCCGGCGCGTTCGGCGACCTCTCGTGCGGTGTGCTGCTCAGCGGAACTGAGCGGTCCTCGTTCAGCGCCGTTGTAGAGGCTGAGCACCCCCACCGTGCGACCTCGGGCACCGAGCGGCAGCACCGCCACCGCGTCCGGCGCCAACCTCTCGAGCAGCTGGCGAGTCCCAGCGTCCTGGACTTCGGCGGCGATCGTCGCTGCCGCGTTGGACAGCACAGCCACGGGCCGGTCGCTGGTTGCCTCAGCCAGCACCACCTCAGCCGCTAGAGCTCCCAGCCGCTGCTCGGAGCAGCGCTCGAGGACCTCGGCCATGTCCGGCTCGGTGTGCCAGGTGGCGACGTCCTGCAGCCCCCGGGCGGTGTCGGCGTGAGCGGAGTCCTCGGCCAGGCTCACCACGCACCAGTCAGCGAGGGTGGGAACGACCAGGCGGGCCAGGCGCTTGGCTGCTGCTTGCGGCTCGAGGTGGCTGGACAGCTCCTCGGAGACCTCAGCGAGCAGTCCGGCTCGCAGTGCTGCTGCTTCGGCGTGCTCCTGGGCGGCTCGACGAGCAGTGACTTCTAGGAAGTAGACGTTGAGCCCGTCCTCGCTCGGCCAGACCCGCAGCTCGTACCAGCCGTTGAGCGGCGCCGGGTAGTAGGCGTCGAAGCTGACCGGCTCGTTCGTGGCCATCACTCGGCGGTAGTTGGTCTCGAAGTCCGAGCCCACGGCGGCGGGAAACAGCTCCCACAGCACTCCGCCGAGCAGCTCCTCACGGGGTCGGCCCAATAGGCGCTCGGCCTCGGCGTTGACGTAGGTGAAGCGCCAGTCCCGGTTCAGGGAGTAGAAGGCCGCCGACATCGACTCCAGCACCCGTCCGAGGCGGGCCTCGACCTCGCGCTGGCCGGTGATGTCGTAGGCGGCGCCGAGCAGGCGCACGCTGCGGCCTTGCTCATCGCACAACGCTCGACCCCGAGCTCCGACCCAGCGGGTCGTGTCTTCGGGCAGCAGGATGCGGTACTCGACCTCGAGAACTCCGCAGGTGTCGATCGCCTCCTGCAGCGCCTGGCTCACCCGGGACCGATCAGCGGGGTGTACGCGGGCGTTGAACGCCTCGATGCTCTCGTCGAAGTCGTCGCGGCGGTAGCCGAACATCTCGACGAGGCGGTCGTCCCAGCTCAGTTTGCCGCTGGCGAGGTCCCAGTCGAAGGTCCCCACACCGCCGGCCTCGATCGCCAGCTCCCACAGCAGCCGGCTGGTCTCGGCCTCCACGTTAAGCGCCGTGAGTTCGAGCTCGGCGACCGCCGACGCCGCCAACTGCTCGAGCAGGTTGATGTCCGACTCGGACCACGAGTGGACCTGCGCGTTGAACACGCACAACGCACCCAGAGGCGTGCCGTCGGCGATCAGTGGGACACCGAGGTAGGACCGCACCGCCCCGGAGGTGACCGGCGGCAAGCCGGCCACCCGCTCATCGGCCTCGGCGTCGGCAACGACGAGCGGCCTGCCCAGGGCAGCGGTCACCGCGCACAGTGATTCGGACAGCGGGGTGTCTGCGCCGAGGACACCAGTCGGCAGGCCGGCCCCTCCAGCAACAGTCTGGACCTCGGTCAGCAGTGACACCTGGGCCGACGAACTGCTCAGCAGGCGCGCTGCCAGGCCGGCTATGCGGTCCAGCGCCGGGCTGTGGCCCGGACCGCCACGACGGCGTCGGGCCCGGTGCGGTGAGGTGGCACGTGGCACTGCAGCAGACTGCGCTGGGACCTGCGCGGCCGGCGTGGCGCTGTCGAACCCGTCCGCGCTCGTCACTACTACCCCTGCCGGTCCTTGTCCTAGTTGCACCGCACCCGTAGCCGGGCGGACACATTGTGCACGATCGGGCAGCTCTGGCGATCACCAACCCGAGGCTTCTGGTACGACCTCTGCTGACCGTCGTCCCATGATGGCGAAGAACTGGTCACGCAGCGCCCACGCCCGCAGCGCCCGCGCCCGCGGTGCCCGCGCCCGTACGAGTGGGCAGGGTCCTCAAGGCCCGTCGAGTCCTTGAACAGGCCATGTCGAGGAACGCGCCATGTCGAGGAACGCGCCATGTCGAGGAACACGCCATGTCGAGCGCCGGCGCCGCGGCGGTGTCGTAGACGCCGTGCCCGAGTACCAGCGCCGTCGTCGTGACGCGCTTGAGTGACTCTCGGTGCGGCGGGGGTGGCGCGCCTGCTGTGGCGATCGCCGCTACCCCCGAGGTCGCCCACTCGCCTCAGGCATCGGACGCGGCGCGTCACGTTGGGCCCGGCAGCGCGCCTCGCGTGCGGCGGCGAGAGCGAAGAGCAGGAACCCGAGTGCGAGGCACAGTTCTCCTACCTCCTGCAGCCGCGACAGGCCCAACGCCAGCGAATCGGCGTGCGGGCCGATGAGCGACTCCGCGACCGGTTCCCCGAGCTCGTAGTAGAGGTAGACCGCGGCGAGCACACCGAAGCACCAACCAGCCTGCGGCCCAGGTGCGAGGTACCAACAACGGCTGCGCGTCCACGGGATCCTGCGCAGCAGAGACCGCCCCACGCCGGCTCCGTAGACGCCGACCGCGATGTAGGCCCCGTGCAGGTAGGGCCTGCGCAGCAGGTTGTGCAGGTTCGCCTCCTGCTGGCGGTTGCGCTGCACCAGAGCTTGCGGGCCGTCGAAACCCAAGGCGCGCTGACCCCAACTGACCTCCTCCACAGCGACACCGACGAACGCCGCCCCCAACAACGACCACACCACGACAGCGAACCGCTGCTGGGCCCGATGCATGCGACGCACCGCCGTCACGGCCAGCAGCGCGGCCGCCAGGTAGACGAGCACCGTCGCCCACTCAACGGGACCGTCCTCGTCGACGACCCAGTCGTACGTGTCCTGCGTCGTGCTACGCAACACCAGCGCGCCGAGCAGCAGGGCCACCGGCAGTACCGCGCACCACCGGAGCCGACGCCGGCGCACGGAGTCCGCCCTTGCACGGAAGCCTCTTCGCGGCTGGGCGAGCCGCACATGCCAGGACAGCGTCTCGTGCGGGCGGCCGCTGGGATGGTCGGCTGCAAGCCGTGACACCCTCCCCGCCCAGTAGCGCTCAACACGCTTCGCCAAGGCCGGCCCGGAGCCGGCGCAATCACGTCGACCTCGGCCTCCCCGACGACTCGTACTGCTCGAGCTGCTTCCCCGTGGGCGCGCCGGCTTCATCGAGCGAGTGCCTGCAGCAGCGCGAGCCGGCGCCGTAGCGAGCGTTGCTGGTGCACGGCTCGCCCGCTGCGCTGATGCACCGCGGCGGTGGCACGCCACCGGCTCAACCAGTGCACGAGCACCGCGGCGACCTGTCCGCGCCAGCGGGCTCCGCATACCCGGGCGGCTTCGCGCTCCAAGAGCGCGAGCGCGTCGTCACTGCGCGGATACGTCAAGGCGAGCTTCGCCAAGTCAGCTGCCAACGGCCGGAAACCGGCAAGCTCCCAGTCGATCAGTGCCAGCCCGCCCGTGTCGCAGCGCAGGACGTTCCCCAGCACAGGATCTCCGTGGCATGGGCCCACGACCACCGAGCCCGCAGTGCGCACCAACGCGTCCACCTGCCGCCCCATCCGGCGTACCGACGGGTCAACGTGGGGCAGGCGCAGCAGCGCATCGAACTCCGCGCGGGCAGACCTCGACCGGCTGCGCGAGGGCGGAGGAGCCTCGCGCAGTGCGTGCGCCAGGGTGCCCCAAGCCTCGACGAGTTCTTGCGCGACCAGCCCTGCGACCGTAGCTGCCTCGGCCTCGCTCACGTGGCGACCCGGCAGGCTCTCCTCAAGCAGCCATGCGCAGGAGCCCGCAGTGCCGCGTGCCCGCAGAGCAGGGGTCCGCAGGGCAAGCGCGTCGACCAGCAGAGACCGAGCTCGTTCACCGTCACGCGTTGCCGCAGCTGGACGCCGCCACCGGCCAGGGCGCAGACGCGGTGGACGCGGTGGGCGCGGGCGCTCCGCCGCCAGCGTGAGGGGAACCTCGTCCTCGTCGAGGAGGAAGGCGCGGACCCGCGCCTGATCCTTGTGCAGCCGCGGTAGCAGGATCGCGCAGAGTCCTCCGGCCGTGGACGAGGCGGAGCGGCTCCCCGCAGGCGGTTCCGGCACGGACGACCATCCCTGCGGCGACGGCTCGAGGCTCGCAGCAGGCGCCGGCCCCTGCCCTCGGGCGCGCCTGCTCCAGGACCCTTCGCCCCCGCGTGCCGACGGCACACGCTGCATTGCGTGACCGAGCAGCCCCCCCTCGAGCACGCTCTGCGGCAGATTGCCATGCTCGCGGGCTCTCGCTCTCGCCGGCAGCAGCAGCCGTTCACCGTGCAAGACCCAGTCGACGTCACTGACAGCACCGTTAACCCCGAGGCGGGTCTCGCGCAGAGCGAGTTCGACCAGCTGCATCGCTTCGCGTGCCCGGCTCAACGCAGACGACGACGACGAGGACGAGGAGGACCCCGAAGCGTCAGGAAGAGCCTGGTCTGAGAGGTGCAGCCTGCCGGTCCACATCCCGCACACGCTAGGCAGGTGCACCCGCTGCCGGTCCGATGCTTAGCGGACTCTCATCGGTGTCTCATCTGCACGGCGCCTCATCCGACGGCGTCTCATCTGCACGGTGTCTCATCTGCACGGTGTCTCATCTGCACGCCGTCTCATCTACCGGCTGGGCCCTTGTCGACGGCGCTCTGCCCAGCGCGATCAAACCCGCTGCTACACGCTGGCGCTGGTGTCACGTCCGCGGCCAGCGCGCACTGCCTGGCCATCCTTCAGCAGCACGGCCAGTCGTCGACTCCTGCAACGCCGCCGCCGCGGCCGCTGCCGACTCTCTGATGACCGTCACCGTGTCCAGACCCGTGATCCGCAACAGGCGCAGTACCGCCGGTGTGGTGACGACCAGTACGACGTCGCCTCCGGCGCGCCGACACCGCTTGACGACACCCACGATGACGCTGAGCCCAGCGGTGTCGATGAACGTGAGACCGTCGAGATCCAGCACGCACCTCGGCGAGCCCCCGGCGAGCAGTCCCAGCAGGCGCGAACGCACTGCCGGCGCGTTGTAGAGGTCGAGGACGCCGACCAGGTCGACCACCGTCAGGCCGGCGATCCGGGACTCCCGCACGTCGAGCCCGTCCACGCTGGGACCGTAGCGGAGACGAGCGCCGGACGCGCTGCGAGGGCCCGCGCCGCCACTGCGGCCCGTCAGGAACGAACGCAGCGCCGCACGGCGCCACAGCCACGCTAGAGCCCTGCTACTAGAGCCCTGCTACCTCACGTGAACGGCCGCACGGGCACCGTACGAACGTTGTCAGCCGCCAGTGGGCCGCGGCGGACGGCTCCTGATCGACGCGGACCATCATGCTTGTCGATGATCTTGCCTCAGGGTTCGGCGTGACGCGCCGATGGGTGCCCGGACCGGCAGCCAGCCCCGTTACAACGCAAGCCCCCCCTTACACCGCAAGCCCTCGCTGGAGGTAACGACCGTGAGCTCGATCCGCTGGCCGCTGCACCACGCCCTCAGCGGATCAGACACCTTCAGCGCGGGCAGGGCTTCGCGGACGATGGACGCGGTCCGGCTGCATCCGCAGGAGCTGGAGCGGCTCGCCTCGCTGCGCTCCTACGCCATCCTCGACAGCACTCCAGAGCCCGTCTACGACCGGCTGGTCCAGCTCGCCGCGACACTGCTGCACGCCCCCATGGCGGCCCTGAGCTTCGTCGACAGCGACCGGCAGTGGCACAAGGCCAGCGTCGGGCCGCTGCAGGCGTCGGCCGCGCGCTCGGCCTCCATCTGCAGCGACGTCGTCGCTGTCGAGCAGTCGCTGGTCGTGCCTGACACTCACCGCCACCCGCGCTATCGCGAACTGAGCAGCGTCATCGGAGCCCCGGGCATCCGCGCGTATGCCGGCGTACCGGTGATCGGCCGCGACGGGCTGGCGCTAGGAGCGCTGTGCGTGCTCGACACCACACCCCGGCACTACGGCCCCACTGAACTGCAGACGCTGACCGCGCTCGCCGAGCAGGCAGCAGCGCTGCTGGACCTGCGCCGCAGCGACGAGCAGCAGGGCCTAGCCCCCCTCGGTACGAGCGAAGACCGCCTGGTCGCCGAGGCACGCGACCCGCGAGCCCTGCGCCGCGCCCTGACCCGCGGCGAGTTCACCGCCCACTTCCAGCCCATCGTGCGTCTGCACGACGACCAGGTCGTCGGCCACGAGGCGCTCGCCCGGTGGCAGCACCCCCAGCACGGCCTCCTCACACCGGAGCGCTTCCTGCCGGCGTTCGAGACCGGCGAACTCATCTGCGCCCTCGATGCAGCCGTGCTCGAGCACGCCCTGAACGCTCTGCCCCGCCTGCGCGCGACCGCCAGCGCCCCCCTGCATGTCGCGGTCAACTTGTCTGCGCGGGAGCTCACCGCGCCCGGCGCCGCAGCCCGCGTGCTAGCCGCCCTGGACCGCCACGACCTGCCCTCCAGCTGCCTCGCCGTCGAGGTGACCGAATCCGCCATGAGCAAACCGCTGATCCGCGACCGTGAGCTGCGCCAGCTGCGCGAGCGCGGCATCACCGTCCTGCTCGATGACTACGGCACCGGCTATGCGAACCTGCTCGCCCTGCTCGACACCCCCGCAACCGGGCTCAAGCTCGACCGCAGCCTGGTCAGCCGCATCGCCAGCGACCGACGCGCCCGCAGACTTCTCGGACGCGTCGCCGCCGCAGGACGCGACCTAGGCCTAACCACCGTCGCCGAGGGCGTGGAGGACCGCTCGACCGCCTCGCTGCTGCGCGAGCTCGACGTCGACCTCGCACAGGGCTACTTCTACGGCCGACCATCGGCAGCGCCTCGCACGGCCACCACCTGCACAACCACCACTCCAGATCACCCAGGATCGAGCTGACGTCGGGACGTAGCCCGCGGACCGCCTGCCGGTGTGCACCCCTCCGCGCCTGAACACCCCTCGGCTCCACTGCGCGCGCAGCCGCTGACCCAGCCCCGAGTCTGCTGCTCTTGTCCGCGGCAGTAGCGCAGCACCCGAGCTGACGTCAGCACGGGACAACGGACGCGGTGTGCCGCCAGCCCCGATCACCACGGGGGCAGCCAGCGGGCGGGCGAACTCACGCTCTGGCTGCAGGTCTCATCGCAGCGCCACAGCCGGGTCCTCGATGAGCACCTGGACCGAGGTGGGCAGGGTGCCTGACTCGCGGGTAACGAGATCGAGGCGCACCGAAGCACCCTCGGTCAGGGGTCCGGTGATGCCGCGGAGCAGCACCGTCGGCCCGGCCGGACTGAGGTCAACGGGCTGGCCGGCAGGCAGCGGCAAGGCCTCCACCACCTGCCCGTCCGCATCGAGCAGCACGACGCTGGCCGCAACCGGCGATGACGCGGACAGGATCGCGTCGTCAGTCGCGGCTTCGTTGAGCAGTCGGCCCTGCAGAGCAACATCACTGCCCTCGGGCCAGGCCCGCGCGCCCGCTGGAGGTTCGGCCAGGTACCCGCCACGGAGCAGGACCCCGCGGTCGTCGTCGTACTCGGCCACGTCCGGCGTGGTGGCGGCGGACTCGCCCTCAGCGTCCACTGCAGGATCCCCCGCGCACGCGGCAAGCAGTAGAGCGGCACTGAACACCAAGACCACGCCGGTGGAACGTCGCGAGGTTCGCATGACCTCGACCTGCCCAGGGCCCACCGCCAGAACACAGACGTTGCAGGGTCGTGACCAGCTCGGGTTGGCGAGGCGGTGAGCAGGAGGCCGCGAGCAGGGAGACCGCGAGCAGGCAAGCCGCGAGCAGGCAAGCCGTACGCAGGACAGCCGTAAGAAGGACTGTCCGCATGGTCGACGCCTGAGCGGGTCGAGATGCTGCACCGGAGCGCGGATGGACCCGTGCTCGAAGCGTGACGTTGCCGCCGGAGCCAGCCACGGCCTGCCGGCGTGGGCTGGACCCGTCCTGAGCCCAACCGAAGCCGCGGACCGGAGCGGCTGGGGCAGCCGGCAGCCAGCTGGAGTCGAGCCGAGGCCCGAGCCGTGGCGCACCGGGACTGCGGGAGCGCCACACCCCCTGTCACGCACCCGTCAGTGTGCACGTTCTGTCCCAGTTCGGGGTACAGAAGGTGATATGAGGATGGGTTGGAGCAAGGGGCCATGACGTTCGTCATGCGCAAGCCTGCACTTCCGCTCGAAGGGGCACGCCTGCGAGTCCAAGCCGTGCTTGCGCGCTGTGCCGAAGACTCCCAGGACCCACGGCACCGAGCACGGTGCAGCACACAAGCAGTGCTGGCGCTAGAGGTGTACGTCATGGCCCTCGATGCGGTCGTGGCTCAAGCGGCCGTGCCGACGGCTGTGCCGGGGCGGGTCCGCTGGTTGTACGCCTGCGACCGACGGCACGCGTACGAAGCCGCTCAGATCCTCGTGGACTGCAGCCAGTACGAGTGCTTCGAGCAGCACCGCCGCGCCTTGCAAGACCAGGTCGATGCCCTGCACGACGACGAGGACGCGCTGCTCTGTCGTGTCCGGTCCGAGACCGACACGGAGCAGCGATCTCCGAGTCTGCGAGTCGGCCCTACCTGCGCCTCCTGAGTCGGCCGCGCGACGCGGTGACCAGCCCTACTGGTCCGACGCACCGCCACCGCCACCGCCACCGCCACCGCTACCGCTACCGCCGGCTGACTTGCATCCGCGCCTGCGCCGCCGTCCCGGACCTGACCGCGCCAGGCGCCGACGCGAGGCGCAGCTGAGCCCGGGACACGCTCGGCTCGCACCTCTGCTGCCTGACCTGAGCTGCACGCACTGTGGCGGCAGGCAGGCAGGCAGGCGATGGCGAGTGCGCGTGCCGGACCGACGGGGCGGTCATCGAGCACCTCGCTCAGCGCGATCCGCGCGTATGTCAGCAGTTGAGGCGGACGGGACAGTTGACAACTCGCACTGCGGACCGCCTTCGGGTAGCGTTTGGAGCATGATGGAGGTCCGAATAGAGTCCGTCAGTGACGCCCTTGGCGCTGATGCCGCCGATGCGCAGGCAGCTGTCCGGCTGGTTGCCCGCAGCGCCGTGATGGGTTTTCTGCCGAAGGACAGCGACACCCGTCGTCTCGACGCCCACCTGCTCGAGCAGGTCTTCCGCGGCCTGGCCGAGCACGGGGTGAGCACTGCACTGCTGGCGACGCAGGTGAAGACCGGCGCCGACTCGTGGCGTTACAACCTGCAGCGTGCGCTCGAGCAGAGCGAGCACTCGCCGATGCCCGCCGGGGAGTGGCCGAGTCTGCTCGAGACTCTTGGCGAGGACCTCCTGAACCTGCTTCTGGGCATCAGCACCAGCAGCGTGCGTCGCTACGCGTCCGGAACCCGGAGCACTCCTCAGGACGTCGCGGACCGGCTGCACGTCTTGGCGTTGATCGTCGCGGATCTGAGCGGGGCGTACAACGACTACGGCATCCGTCGGTGGTTCCTGCGTCCTCGGCCACAGCTCGACGGACAGTCCCCGTGGGAAGCTCTCGGGGGCGGCTGGGACCCTGACGGACCGGCGGCAGCGCGGGTACGGGACCTCGCCGCTGCCCTCGCCGGCGCCGCCGCCGGCGCTTCCTGACCCTGCGCCATGACGATCCTGTTCCGACACGCAGATCCCCGCTTCCCCTTCTTGTGGGAGGGCTCCGCTCAACCGGCAGCCCGCTGGCACTCGCACGGAAGCGGGCCAGCCAACTACCTCGCCGACACCGCGGACGGCGCGTGGGCGGAGTTCCTTCGTCACGAGGCCATCACTGACCCGCAGGACCTGCAGGGCATCGCTCGCAGGCTCTGGGCGGTCGCGGTACCCGATGACGTGATCAGCAGCGCCGCGGTCCCCGCGCTCCCGCCAGCTCAACTGACCGGTGGGGCCGATACCTACCCCGCCTGTCAGGCAGAGGCTGCTCGTCATCGGCACGCCGGGGCGCAGGCCTTGAGAGCTCCCAGCGCGGCACTCCTACCTGGTGCGGCGCGAGGTCAGGTGGTCGTGGGCGGCCTGCAGGAGGCGCAGGATCGCGAGGGGGAAGTGCTGGTGCTGTTCGGTGACGGATGGGCGCACCTGCGCGGTTGGGCTGCCGTCGACGCCGGGGCCCCCACCGAACGGGTGCTCGCGCTCGTGCGACACCTCTAGGGATCCTGCAGGCGTGCAGCGATCGCCCTGCTCGGGTAGGTGTCGCCGAGCGGCCTGAGTGGCGGAACGGCCCGTCGGGGCGAACGAGCGGCCCCACGGCGCGGTCACCTCAGCCCTCAGCTCACGTGAGCGCCTTCCGGGCAGTTCGACGTGGTCGCTGCCCCCGCGTGTTCGCTCGGCCTCGCGAGTCCAGGGACGAGTCCGCTGCGCTCGACGTCGGCGACCGGCAGGGGGCGGGCGTACAGGAACCCCTGCGCCCGGTGGCAGCGGAGGTCGCGCAGCACGCTCGCCTGGGCCTCGGTCTCCACCCCCTCGGCGACGACGTCGAGACCGAGCCCGCGGGCCAGCTCGACGATGGAGGAGACGAGAGCCGCGGCGTCGCCGCCCGCGGCGAGGCCGCTGACGAAGGAGCGGTCGATCTTCACGGTGTCGACAGGCAGCCGGCGCAGGTAGGACAGGCCCGCGTAGCCGGTGCCGAAGTCGTCGATGGCGATGCGCACACCCATCGCGCGCAGCCCGGCGAGGCGCTCCGCTGCGGCGTCGACATCGCGCACGAGGACGCCCTCGGTGACCTCGAGCGTCAGCTGCTGCGGGGCCAGCCCCGTCTCGGCCAAAGCCCCCGCGACGACCGTGAGCACCTCGTCGTCGCCCAGCTGCCGCGGCGAGAGGTTGACCGCCATCCCCACCGGCCGGCCCGCCGCCACGGACCATCGAGCGGCCTGGCGGACCGCGGTGCGCAGCACCCAGGCCCCGATGGCGTGGATGTGGGCCGTCTCCTCGGCGAGCGGGACGAACTCGTCCGGCGGGACGAGCCCGCGCTCGGGGTGGTGCCAGCGCAGCAGGGCCTCGAACCCGGTGGCGGTCCCATCCCCGAGCAGGACCGTCGGCTGGTAGTGCACCGCCAGCTGGCCCTCCGCCAGCGCACGCGCCAGGTCGGCCGTGAGGTCCGCCTTCTCGCGCACCGCCCTGTCCATCCCGTCGGCGAACGCGGCGAGGCGGTGCTTGCCGGCCGCCTTGGCCAGGTACATCGCGAGGTCGGCGTTGCGCAGCAGCACCTCCGCCGAGCGCTCGCCGCTCGTCGCCGTGTCGGCCACCCCCACGCTGGCCCCCACGTAGAGCTGGCGCCCGTCGACGTGCACAGGGTCCCCGAGCGCGCGCAGCACCCGCTCGCCCACCCACCGGGCGGTCGCGGGGTCGGCCCCCACGACGACAGCGAACTCGTCCCCGCCGAGGCGGGCGACGACGTCGCTGCCGCGCGCGCAGCCGCGCAGGCGGTCCGCGACGGCCCGCAGCAGCAAGTCGCCCGCTGCGTGCCCGCGCGAGTCGTTGACGTCCTTGAAGTCGTCGAGGTCGATGAACAGCACGCTCACCGGTCCGGGGCGCCGGAGCCGGTGCGCCAGGACCTCGCCGAGCATGGTGCGGTTCGCCAGGCCCGTCAGCGGGTCGCGCAGGCCCTGCTGCTCGTTGAGCCGCCACGAGGCCAGGTGCGCCGCGCTCGCGGCGAGCACGAAGCCGCCGTGCACGAGCGCCCAGAGCCACGGGTCGCGCACCGCGGCCTCGGTGCCGTACACCTCGCGGGGGTGCAGGCTGCCGAGCGCGCCGTGGTGCCCGACCGTGATGGCCAGCCCGACCCCGAAGGGCACCCAGTCCTGGTACAGCGCGACGACGCCGACCATGACGAAGAAGTGGAAGTGCGCCTCGGTCGTACCCGAGGCCAGGTGCACCAGCACCGCCGACGCGGTGAACAGGCTCGTCGCCGCTGCCCCGCCGCGCAGCTTGCGCCCCAGGTGCTCGGCCCGCGCCAGCGGCAGCGGCAGCGCGACGAGCAGCGGCGCGGCCAGGACATGCAGGGCGTGGAGCCAGCCCAGGCCCGACGCGGCTCCTGCGGCCCCCGACCCCGGCACGACCGACCGCTCCTCGAGCACGAGCGCGGCGACCGCGAGCAGCACCGCCTGCACGAGGGCGAGGCGCACGATCGCCGCGTGGCGCCGCCTCCACACCTCCTCGGGCAGCAGACGGCCCTCGGGCAGCAGGGCGACGACCGCTCCGAGGCGACGCGCGACGACCCCTGTCCGATCCACGCCACTCATGTCGACGGACGAGCCCACCTACTGAGGGCTTCGCCCTACGAGTCCTGCTGGTGGTCCTCGCTGGTCGTCACGAGGTGTCAAGCACGTACCGGGCTCGACTGCGTGACCGATCGCCGTCCGGCATCGGGCCACCTCTCAGATACCTCGTGAGTTGGCCGATGGTCCCGCCGCGGCACTGCGGCACAACGCTGCCGACTAGGCGGCTGCGGTGATGGGGGTGTTGGACCAACAATCTTGTGCAAACGCCGACTGGGAGGCGCCCTGTGTCTGACAAGTACCCACCGCCCGTTCCACCTGGCCGAGCGCTGTTGGTCGTCCTCGGAACGATGCTGCTGGCGTCCCTAGTGGGAGGCGGAGGCGTGCTCCTTCGTCGTCTCGCCGAGTGACCGGTCAGATGACGACCCCGCGCCTCTGTGACCGCCCCTGCTGACAAAGTGGCTGCGCGGAACTTTGAGCCCGGCGGTGAGGAGACTCACTCAAGACGCTGCAACTGCGAGTCGGCAACTGCCTAAGCACTTGCAGCGCTCCAACGCGCCCTGCCTCGCTTGGCCGGCCAGGGACCCGAAACGCAACCAGTACCCCGCCCGGAACTTGCGTGATTACCGCGAGGCTGCGAGCGTGGGCGGGTGCCGCAGTACGTTCTGCGGCTAACCTCGGTGGCAAGAGAAGGAGAAGGATAGGAGATGCGCAGGTGGCAGGTACTGCCCGCCCTGGTTGCGGTTGCTATCGGCGGACTACTCGCGGTTCGCGCCGAGACAGTTGCGGCTCGCATAATCTGGGCAGCCCTAGCCCTT
This sequence comes from Vallicoccus soli, assembly GCF_003594885.1. NCBI lineage: Bacteria > Bacillati > Actinomycetota > Actinomycetes > Motilibacterales > Vallicoccaceae > Vallicoccus > Vallicoccus soli. The sequence goes on along the minus strand of NZ_QZEZ01000004.1, from coordinate 30,690 downwards.
GCACTCTTTGCAGCGGTAGGCGTCGATCGCTATTTGACGCGCCGAGGCAGCCGATAGCTGCTTGTGTTGCCGATCGGCCTTCCTGCACCTCAAGGGTACAGGTGAATACTCGCATTAGCCGACGGGCTTACGATAGCACTACGGAAGCATCCGCAGGAATGCCCTGCATTCCGGCGAATCGCGCAGGCACGGCTTGCCCCGCTCCAAGCGCCGGTCCGTTCGCGCGTGAGTCAAACACCCTAACGGGTGCATTTGAGGAAAGTATCCCTCCCCCAGGGGCCTCCGTGGCCTGGGCAGTCCGCTCAGTGCTTACCGCGGCGGCCATGCCCGCGACGACGACAAGGGCCAACAGGATGGACGTCAGTTTCCTGCAGCGAGTCGTCGCAGCTAGCCGCATCGGCAATCTCATGTCGCACCCATCCGTTGCTTCTGGTGGTGGCTCGCCTGGGCCGAAGCGCTACAGCCGCGCCGCCTCCCGCTCTCCGCGTGGCATCGGGTGCGACGCTGTTCATGCCGGCCTCGGGGCTCCCGTTCCCCCGTGAGCGGGTTCCGGGGCGGGCCCCGCCTGTATCACCGGGTCGAGGTACGACCCGCGCCCGTCGGGTCGACGAGCCGCGGGGGTGCCCATCGCCTCCAACCAGGAGCAGCAGGTACAACGGCCCCTGGTCGGGAGTGACGTGCCGGACCGGGGGTAGCGCGTGAACCATGCCCGACCCGTGCCATCGCTCGGCCAGCGGCACCGCCCTGGCAGGCGTCCCGGATGCCCGGATACCGGTTCAGCCGTGTGCGGCGCCGCTCGGGCGAGCCGCGCGATGCGGTCCGGCCGCTGCGACCCTAGCGCCGTCCCACAGCGCTGCCGGGGGCCGGGCGCGGTGAGTCCGGACGACGTAGGTGGCAGGACCGACAGCGAGAACAGCGAGGACAGCGAGGACAGGGAGGACAGCGGGCGCAGGGAGGACAGCGAGCGCGGCGACGAGCCCGAGCACCTCGATGTCGACGTCGCCGACGTCGACATCGAGGACGTCGACATCGAGGACGTCGACATCGAGGACGTCGACATCGAGGACGTCGACATCGAGGACGTCGACATCGAGGACGTCGACTTCGGTGACGACGAGGCGGTGTGGGGGGACCGGCGGTGGCGGGCTGCGGCATTGCGCCAGCTGCCTCTCTACCTGCAGGTCTTCCGCGGCCCGCAGCACGTGAACGTCGGGGAGACCGAGGCGGTCGTGGCGCTCTACGGGGGCCAGCACGGCGTCGGGCAGCGGATCGCCCACTACCTCACCGGGGCGGAGGGCCAGGGGCTCATCGAGATGCTCGACCGCGTCTACGCCGGTGAACGACTCGTCGCCCGCGCGGTGCGCTTCGGAGTCGTGACGCCCGGTGGGTCCCAGCGGGAGGTTTTCAGCGACATCGAGTTCCTGCCGCTACGGGACGCCTCCGGCGCGATCGCCGGCACCATCGCCTTTGGTACGGACGTCACCGACGCGGTCCGCGCCGAGCGCGAGCAGGCCGCCGCCGCGGCCGAGCTGTCCCGTCGATACCGGCGGGCCACGGATGTGATCGAGGAGGTGCAGCGGGCGCTGCTGCCGGCCCGGCTGCCGGTGCTGCCCGCGGTGGAGGTCGCGGCCAGCTACGTGGTCGGCGGCGCGGAGCAGGCCGCGGGTGGGGACTGGTTCGACGTCCTGCCCCGGCCGGGCGGCTCGGTCGCCGCGGTGGTCGGAGACGTGGTCGGGCACGGGGTCGCGGCTTCGGCGGTGATGTCCCAGCTGCGGGCCGTCGCGCTCGAGCGGCTGCACGCCGGGGCCGGGCCGGGCGAGGTGGTCCGCACGCTCGACCGGTTCGTCGAGGTCGTCCCCGAAGGGCGCTCGGCGACGATCTGCGTGCTCGACCTGCAGCCCGATGCCCGCTCGTTCACCTGGTGCGCGGCCGGGCACCCGCCCCCGCTCGTCGTCGACCTCGACGGGAGCAGCCGATTCCTCGACCCCAGCGGCGCACCACCCCTCGGGCACCACACCGGGTACGCCGCCGGGCACACCGCGGGCCGGACCGTCCAAACCGGCACGCTCGGACCGGAAGAGCTGGTGCTGCTCTACACCGACGGGATCGTCGAACGCCCCGGGGTGCCCGCGACCGCCGGCACGGTCGAGCTAGCCCGCGCCGCCGCCACAGCCGCGGCGGACCGGTTTATGCCGGTGTTCACCCTGCCGTCCGCAGCGGACCGCGTCACCACCCAGACCCTGGAGCGGCTAACCCGTTTGACCGGGTCGACCGACGACATCACGCTCCTCGCCCTGCAACCCACCGCTCCCCTGTCGGACCTGCACCTCGAGGCCTCGAGCACGCAGGCCGACGTCCCCCAGCTGCGCTCGGGCCTGCGTCGATGGCTGGGGACGGAGCGAGCAGCCCCCCTCGCCCTGCAGCAGCTCGACCAGATCGTCACCGAGCTGTGCGAGAACGTCATCGAGCACGCCTACAACGACAGAGTGGAGGACGGTGCCGCCGGCCAGGTCCTTCTCGACGCCGCGCTCGACGAGCTCGGGTGGCTGACGCTTCGGGTCGCCGATCGGGGCCGGTGGCGCCTCCGGGCGGGCCCCTGCCCCGGCCGCGGGCTCGGCCTGGCGATCGTCGAGGACCTCAGCGACCGCGTCGAGGTCGACCCCTCACCGGCGGGGACGACCGTCACGGTGCGGTTCCGGCCGTGGAAGTCCCCGCACAGCGCCCAGGCGCAGCGACCGCGGGCTGTCGAGGAGCTCTTCGACGTCTACACCGAGCACCGGACCGACCGGTCCATCCTCACCGTCCGCGGACCGGTCGACGCCGAAAACGTCCTCGAGCTCGACGCCGAGCTGGCGCTCTCGGTCACCTCGGGCGCACCGCCCCTGACCGTGGACCTCGAGCACGTCACGCTGCTCTCCAGCGCCGCCCTGCACGCTGTCCTACGCCGCCTCGACCAGGCGCGCCTCGCCGGCGTCGACGTCCACCTAGCCAGCAGCCCCGGCACCGTCGCCCAACAGGTCCTCGCCCTCATCGGCCTCGACACCCACCTCCCTCCGACGTGATCGCCAGGGCCGAGCAGCCACGAGCGACGGCCCAGTCAGCAGCGAACCCGCACGCAGACGACCGCACCGGCGACACCCAGAGCTCGAGACCTACGTCGGTCAGCTCGTGGCGCAGCATCGGGTGGCCGGGCCGCAGGCGCTGAGCCGGAGTGGTGTCCTTGGTCGTGGGGCGGCCGGCATTCGTGGGGCGCTACCGTCCGATCCGCGAGCAAGGAGGACGCGTGGCGAGCATCGATCCGTTGGACCGGCCAATCGGGCGGCTGCTGCGCGCCGCGCAGACCGCGGACCCGGAGGCCCTGGTCGACACGCTGTCCCTCGCAGTCGCCGAGCTCGGCGGGTCCGACGTGCTGATCTACCTCATCGACTACGAGCACGCCACGCTCATCCCGCACCCCGACGAGCTCCCGCACGGCGAACGCCCCGAACCCGCCGCCCTCGACGGGACGATGGCCGGACGCGCGTTCCTGTCCAGCACCCGGCTCGCCTCGCGGCGCGAGGACGGGTGGCACGTGTGGGTTCCGGTCGTCGAGCGGGCGGACCGGCTCGGGGTGCTGTCCATGACGCTGCCTGAGTGGGACGAGGACGTCGAGTACTACTGCGTCGAGCTCGGCTACGCCGCGGCGCACCTGCTGCTGGCCTCGTCCCGCTACACCGACCTGACCCACCTGCTGCGCCGGCGCAAGGACCTGGACCTGGCCGCGGAGATGCAGTGGTCCCTGCTTCCGCCGCTGTCATTCTCCGTCGCCGGGACGACGATCGCGGGGCTGCTCGAGCCGGCGTACGAGGTCGGCGGAGACTGCTTCGACTACGCGCTCAACCTCGGCTACCTCGACCTGGCGGTCTTCGACGCCGTCGGGCACGGCCTGGGCAGCGCCGTCCTCGCATCGCTGGTCGTCGGGGCGTACCGCAACGGGCGCCGCGAGTGCGAGGGGCTGCACCAGCTCGCCACCGGCATCGACGAGGCCGTGCGGCAGTACCCCGGCGACCCGGCGTTCGCCACCGCGCTGTTGGCCCGGCTCAACGTCAGCACCGGTCGGCTCACGTGGACCGCGTGCGGGCACCCCCAGCCGCTGCACGTGCGCCACGGCACGACGCTGCCGGAGGTGCAGGTCCAGCAGGGCGCGCCGCTGGGCCTGGGCGCCGTCGCCCCGGTCATCGGCGAGATCATAGAGGTCGCCCTCGAGCCCGGCGACGGGCTGCTCTTCTACACCGACGGCGTCGTCGACGCCCGCGGCCCCGGCGGGGAGTACTTCGGCGAGGACCGGCTGCGCGACCTCCTCGAGCGCGAGCACGTCTCCGGCCGTCCCCCGCAGGAGGTGCTGCGCCGCCTCGTCCGCTCCGCCCTGACTCACCAGACCACTCGGCTGCGCGACGACGCCAGCATGCTCTACCTGCGCTGGGACGGACCCGAGCAGGCGTAGAACGAGCAGGCGCGCGGCGCAGGCGCGCCTGGGCAGCGTTGGCCTCGGACACGGTGGGGCACCGTCTCCCACACCAACGTTCTTGGCACACTTACGGCCGGCAGCTGCTCGACCCCGACCCCAAGCGGGCACGTGTGTAGCAGACCTCTGTAGCGGAACTTACGTATAGTTACCCGGCCTCGATGACGTTTACGGCACAGTCGAGGCCCGTGCCGGGGCCAGTCGCACAGACGGTCGGTTGTGGGACGAGGCCTGACCTGTGAGGGTCGGCGTCAGCGCCACCAGAGGCGGGGGGCCACCGACGCCGGTTTCGCTGGTCTGCGGGTGCGGGAGCCGGCGTGGGGTCAGGTGGGGCGGCGGGACGGGTGGTCCTCCATCGCTGGACCGCTTGCTCGACGTCGACGGGAGCCACGGTGAGTGGCGGGCCTTCCTGCGGCCGCCGGTACGCCTGGCGCAGTCGCTCGTTGAAGGCGTCGACGGAGTCACGGACCGCCTGCTCGGACTTCCGCGAGGCCAGCACGTCGGGCAGCTCTTGGCGCTCCTTGCGCAGGGCCAGAGCCGGGGGCAGCGCAAGGGTGAGGTCCGCGCCTTCGCGCTTGGCCCAGCGCACGACCCACTCGTCCGCCGACCAGGACTTGTCGAGGTCGGGGATCGGCTTGCCCGCGCCGGGGAGGTCGTCGAACGCGCCCTGCTCGTGGGCGCGGCGGATGTGCTGCCCGATCCAGTCCTCCATCGGCCCATCAGGCAGGCGAGTGCTCATCGCGATCTCCTTCCCCGCGGCGGTCGGTACGCCGCCGGCCGCGCCGCTGGTCGCCCGGCCTCGTCCGGAGCTTCGCGCCTGCGCGCCGGCACATCCCAGCCCGTTTGCCACCCCGGCAAGAGGGTCCGGCCCGCGTCGGGGCCTGGCAGGTCGGCGAGCGGGCAGCCGACCGGAGGCGGTCGCTAGGTGCCGGAGAACGCGGTCGTGGGTAGAGCCGCGGGATGGACGGCAGTGACGCGCGCCTGCACAGCAGGGCTCCCACAGCGAGAACGGGCCAGGCCTGGCCGCCGGGGCTGCGTCCGCTGTTCGGTGGCTCCCTGCTGGTGGTGCCGCAGCAGCCGGCGCCGCGCGAGCTGCTGGTGTTCTTCCATGGCGCGAACGCGCGAGCGTCTGACGGCCTAGCCCTGCTGAGGCCGGTGGCCGCCGAGCATGGACTCCTCGTCCTGCTGCCAAGCTCGCGGCGCGCCACCTGGGACCTCGCGCAAGGGCGGACCGGGCCAGACGTGCGGGCGCTCGACGCCCGCCTCGACGAGGTCATGTCCGCGTACGACGTGCGGCGGGTGGCGTTCGGTGGCTTCTCCGACGGCGGCTCCTACGCGCTGTCGCTGTCCCTGGCCAACGGGGATCTGGTCGAGCAGGCTCTCGCGTTCTCGCCCGGGTACTACGCAGCGTTGGAGCCCGTGGGGCAGCCCAGGATCTGGGTGTCGCACGGCACCAGCGACGCCGTGCTGCCGATCGATCTCTGCGGGCGCAGAGTCGTGACCCGGCTCCGCAAGCACGGGTACCGCGTGGACTACCACGAGTTCGACGGCGGGCACGTCGTCAACGCGCACCTCGTCTCCCAGGCCGTACAGGCCTGGCTAGATACGCCCTCGGCGCTGAAGGGCCAGGTTCGAGGCGAGGAGGACGACAGCGAGATCGTCAGCTGACGACCGCTGAGGGCCCGCGCGCCAGACCGAATCGTCGCCTTCCGTCTGGAGCATGGCGGGACGAAGCGCGCCGAGATCAGCCGCATCGCCCACGCCGATGCGCGCCACACGATCCAGGGCGTTCCGCGGCTGATCGCCCTTGCGCGCCATCAACGGTGGGTTCTAGAGCAGGACGCGCTGCTCGCAGCAGTGCTGTCCCAAGCCGGACCTTCTGCCGGTCAGGCCGCCGGGGCTGATCCCCGCTGCATCTCGCGCGCCCTCGGGTTGTTGCCCAATGCAGCAGGACGGTCCCTGGAGCACCGCCGGCCACTGCGCGACTCGCAGCAGATCCGACTCACGAGGGGTCCCGCATGCGAGCGGTCGGGTCGCACGCTCGGGGGCACACGTTGCCGTCAGTACGTGAGGAGCGGACCAGGAAGGGCGTGCCGCTCCTCTGAGCAGAGCGAGAAGGGCCCGCGACTGCTCAGCAGGGTGGCCAGCTGCGGGTCGAGGTAGTCGCGGTACCAGGTGGCCATGCCGAGGTCGGCGTCGCGTCGCAGGACCTCCCACGTGCGCCAGAGTGCGGTGAGGCGGCTGAGCGCCTCGGGGTGCTCCTGCCAGCGGAGGCACCATCGCCACTCCCCTCCGAGAGGTCGGACAAAGTGGTGGGCGAAGAAGTCGGCGACCCAAGCCTGTACGTCGTCGTAGGCCTGACCGGCGGGAACCTGCCTCGCGTAGTCGGCGGCCAGCGCATCCAGCTCGTCGAGGCGCAGCTCGAGGCGGCGTAGGCGTGCGAGTACCTCGTCCGCCTCGTACGTCGGGCTCCCTGCTGCACCGCCGTTCATCCCGTCCCCTGCGTCACAGTCATGGCTCCTGCCTGTTGTTCGGGAGCTGGCTCATCCGCTCGGCCAAGAGCCCGTCGGCGGCTCGTACGGCTGTCGCGACAGCGTCCGCTCGAGTGCTGGCGTAGTGGGGCGTGAGGCGCAGCAGAGCGGGAGGGTTGCCAGTAGCGAGCAGCAGTGCGGTGCCACGCGGCAGAGCGCGCACTTTGTCCGCGGGCAGGATGCGCTCGCGCCTAAGGCTTGTGGTGTCGCTACGCTGGCGCGAGCCGTAGGAGTAGGAGCGCACGGAGACGTCGTGCTCGCCGACGAGGCGGGAAAGATCCTCGGCGAGCTTGGCGTCGTCTATGCCGGCCCCGATCAGCTTGACAGTGGCTGCGGACCACAGTGCGTCCATACCGGGCTCGCCCCAGATCCGTACGCCTTGGCGGTAGGACTGCAGGATGGTCAGGGGGACGACGCCGCGGCTGCCGAGGTGGGAGTACAAGTCGGGCAGGTCGCTGATCCGGCAGACGTTCGCGGCCTCATCGAGGACGACGACCATCGGGGGGTCGAGGCGGCCCCCGCGGCGTTCGGCGACGCGCACGGCGTCGCGCATGACGCGGTCCGTGAGGGCAGCGACCAGCGGAGCTGCTGCGCCGGCGCCGTCCTTGCTCAGCAGGTAGAGCGTCTGCCGCGAGGACGCGAAACGCGCGGTGTCGAACTCGTCGAGACGGACGCGCGCGGCCTGGTCTGGGCTGACCCAGGCCATGATCCGCGGGTCGCGGAGGCACTGCGCGGCGGTCCGGGCGGTCTCGTAGATGCCGTCGCGAGTCTCCGGAGCGCCGTTCTGCCGCCCGGCGAGGGAGGCGGCGGCGGCCGGGTGGCCGGCCTCGCGCAGCAGCATCGCCGGCGTGGGGATGACGGGGTCGTTGAGCCACTCGTACACCTCGTCGAGCGGGCGTCGTCCCGCCGCGGCGGCCAGGAGCAGGCCGGTGAGCAGATCGTGTGCAGCGGAGGTCCAGAAGTCGCGGCCGTTCTTGTCTCCCCGGACCTCCTGGATGAAGTGCCCGGCGAGGCGGGACGCCTCCTCGACGGTGTCGAGCCCGCGCAGCGGGTTCCACCACCACGTCCGGGGCGTCGCGGCGATGCCCTGTGGATCGAAGACCCACACGGGCTCGTCGGTGTCCTGCGCGCGCAGCGCGGCGGTGGCGGCCCAGAGGTCGGCCTTGTTGCTCGTCGCCACTACCGCGCCCGGGGCGTCGAGCACCGCCGGGACCGCGAGGGAGGTTGTCTTGCCCGCGCGCGGGGCCATCACCGCCAGCTGGACGTCCTCCCAGGAGGCACGCAGCTCCGGGCCACGACGCCCGAGCCGGCCCAGCGGCACCCCCGCGTCCCGTGGGGCAATGCGCCGGACGGGCGTGGCCTGCAGAGAAACGCGCAGCCGAGGGGCGCGCTCGGCGACACCATGAGGCGTCATCGCGACGAGCCGTCCGCCGCCGCTGAGCGAGCGCTCGAGGCTCCGCTCGCGCTGACCCCGTTGCAGGCGCGCCGCGGCGACGAGGACGGGAGCACCCACGGCGAGCACGGCGATCGCCGCGAGCGACCAGACCAGGCCGACCGGGACCTGCGGCCACAGCGTCGCCGGACCGCCCTCGAGCAACCGGTCGACAGCCGCGGCCCGGAGGGGCGGGACGTGCCAGCCGTGGCCGGTGAGCCAAGACGCTGTCGCCCCGGCGCCGTACAGGAGCCCGAGCAGCCCGACGCCGCCCCAGGCGAGCCCGAGTAGCGTGAACGGCAGGCCGGTGCCCGGCGGGAGCATCCCGACGCGGGGCTCCAGCGGCCGGGTCACGAGACGTCCCCGACGGGCCGTGGCGCGTCGGTGTTGTAGAGGTGGGCCTCGTCGGCGACGTACTCAAGCTCGACGGGGATGCCCACGCGCTGACCGGTCTTGATGAGGTACTTCCCGCGGCCGGGGTGGCGGGCGCCTGGCTGCCAGGACTCCGGGGCGGACCAGGAGGCGACCATGCGCTTCTCCTGAGCGGACAGCGGGACGACGCGGGTGACGTCGTCGAGCTCGCGCGGCGGTAGCCCGGCGAGCACGGTGATGGCGTTGCGCTCGACGAAGCCTCGGGCCTTAGCCCGGTCCTCCTCGCTGGGCAGGGCGTCGAGGTCCTGCATGCCGTGGGTGGCCATGGCGTGCGCGACGTCCTTGCCGCGGTAGACGCGGGTAAGGGCGTCGGCGTGGTCGACGAGTCCGGGGGCGCCGCGCAGCGCCCGCCACAGCTCGTCCATTACCGCGAAGTACCGCCGGCGCGGGGCGAGTCCCGCTTCGGCGAGGGCGGCGGAGGCGTCGATCATGGCGAAGCCGTACGACCAGGTCGAGAGCATCGCCGCGGCCACCAGGGTGTCCCCGGAGGCGGCGACCTGGCTGATGTCCACGCTCACCGCGGGGGCGTCGAGGTCGATGGGCCGCGACGTCGGTCCGTCGAACACGCCCTTGAGCGAGCCCTCGCACAGCAGGCCGAGGGTCTGGCGCAGCGGCTTGGTCTCGGCCCGGTACTCCGCGAGCGTCTCCACCTCGGCCGCGGCCCGCAGCCGGTCCGGCGCCTCGCGGACCAGGGCGAGCACGTCGGGGATCGTCGGGTCCTGCACCGCCGGCAGCCGGTCCGCGAGCAGGTCCACCGCGGCGCCGAGGACGATCTCCTCGCCGTTGCTCATCGGGCTGTTCCGGCGCACCAGCGTGCACAGCGCGAGGGTCGCGGACAGCCGTCGGCCGCGGACCTCCGCGCGCAGGCGCTGCGCGCTCTGCCCGCTCGTCCGGGCGAGGGCGCGCCCGAGCGGCCCGGAGTCCAGCGGGTTCAGCCGGTCCAAGCCACGCCCGACCCGGATGACCTGCCCGCCCGCGCTGCGGACTACCGAGGAGTAGTCGGGCTTGAGGTCGCCGAGGAACAGCGGCACCACCCCGTACGCCATGAGCCCGCGCGACAGCCGCTTCAGCGCGGAGCTCTTGCCGGTGCCGGGCTGCCCGAGCAGCGTCAGACCGCGGTTGGTGACCAGACCGGTGTCGAGCCAGGCGAAGGGGTCGAGGCACACGACCTCGCCCCACATCATGTGCCGACCGAACGGCACCCCGACCGACGGTGAGCCGGAGCCGGCGACGAACGGGTAGAGCCCGCAGGCCTGCACCGTGGTGGCCTGGTACTCGGGGGCGCGGGAGACGTGGGCGAGCCGGCCGCCACCAGCGCGGCGCCAGCCCCAAGGTGGGGCGATGAGCGGTGTGCGGGTACGCATGAGTGGCTCCCGGAGATCAGCGGAGGCCGCGGTCGGCGAGGTGCTGGGGGTGCACGCCGGCCGGGAGGGTGGCGGCGAAGCCGGCGGCCTGCGAGCCGTACAGGCGGCGCAGCCGGATCTTGGACTGGTCGGCGCGGGCCTCGACGTCGGCGACCGCGGCGGGAAGCTCGTCGGGGTCGGTGACCGTGACGGTGACGTACAGGCTCATGAGGACGACCCCGGCGCCCATCGCCTCCTCACGGGCCGCGGCGACGGCCTGGTCGCGGTCGGCTTGGTCCCGGGCGGTGGCGTCGCGGCCCTGGGTGCGCCGGTACGCCTCGCGGAACGCGGCGGCGTTGACCTGGTCCTCGAGCAGTCGCGCGGCCTGACCGGCGGGCAGCGGCCGGTAGAGCATCGTGACCCGCTTCGGGTGTCGTCCCGGTGCGAGCAGTCGGGTCATGACGTCGGAGGTGACCTGCTGGCGCGGCGCCTCGTGCCAGGCCCAGGACACCGACAGCCCGGAGTCGTGCCGGTAGGTGTCCCAGCCCTCGTCGGCGGCCACCGGGCCGGCCTCGGTCCACTGCAGCAGGGTCTGCGGGTCGGCGGTGTCCTCGACGATGCGGTTCACCTCGCCGCGGCTGCGCGGGTCGTAGGCGGTGCGCAGGACGCCGGCGAGCTCGTGGGCCCTGGCGCGGCCGAGGACCGAGACGCCGCACTCGCCGAGGGCGGACTCCATGCCGTTGAGGGCGCGGGACACCTCGGCGGCCTGGTCGGCGAGGTCGGGCAGCCGCTCAGCGGCACGGGCCGGGTCAAAGGTCACCGAGACGCGGGTGTCGACGTCGGCGGCGGCCGCCGGGGAGCGGGAGACCAGCTCGTCCATGAGCCGGCGCACGTCGGGCGGCGCGCTGGGCTCGAGGCGGCGGTGCACGTTTCCGACGAGGGTGGAGCCGGGCTCGGGAGCGGTCTCGACGGTGACGCCGACCCAAGCGACGAGTGGGTCGAACCCGCGGGAGGCGAGCCAGGCGTGCCAGTTCGACACCCATCCGTCGGCGTCGGAGCCGTCGACGAGCCACGTGGACGTCGCGGCGCACCGCAGCGTCGCCGTCAGGTGGCCCGCCCGCTGGTCGTGCACGACGCCGAAGGTGCCGCCGCGTCCGTCCTCGACCTCGAGGAGGCGGGTCGCGGCGAGCGGGCCTGGTAGTGTCCAGGCGCCCGAGTGGTCGACGACGGTGCTGGCGCGCAGCGTGGTCCAGCCGCGTGCGGATGCCCACCACCAGTGCAGGCGGCGTTGGACGACGTGCGCGAGGGGGACGCCGTCCCAGCGCGCGAGGGTGAGGCCCGCGACGACGAGCGCTGGTGCGGCGGTCGCGAGTCCGGCGGACAGGGAGAAGCCGACGGCGATGAGCGGCACGACGACGCATCCCATGACGACGACGCTGGTGCCGGCGCCGAGGCCGAAGAGGCCGATGCCGCGGGTGCGGCGCCAGCCGCCGTACGTGCGCACGGGGATCGAGGACTGCAGGCTGCTCGCGCTCACTGCTGGTGCCCCTTCTCGGTCGAACGAGCGGCACCACGACTGGCGGCGGCGGTGCGAGCGGACGCTGACTCCGGGCCGCTGCTTGCCGCGGTAGTGGCTGAAGCAGCGGGAGGGGCCGCGACGACCATGGCCGGGCCGGAGTAGCCACCGGCACCGCTCGGGCCAGCGCCTGTGGAGCCTGCGGGGCCCGCAGCGGGGCCGAGGTCCTGCCGCAGCTGCGCGGCTTGGGCGCCCGCAGCGCCCCCGACCATGCCGCCCTTGATGGCGGCCGCGGTCTGGATCCCGGCCGCGGTGATACCGACCAGGGCCGCCGCACCGCCGATGCCGCTCGCGGTGCCACCCGCCCAGGTGAAGAACTTCATGAGAGCGGGGAGCGCGACGATGCTCAGCGCCATCATCGTGAGGCCGACGACGACGGTGCGCGGGTCCTCACCCTCGCCAGCGAGGGTCAGCGCGGTGGCGTAGACGAGTGCGGCGACCGGCTTGTAGGCGATGAGGGCCACCATCCAGGTGAGGACCTTCATCAGCCAGGGACGCCCGTAGGCGGTGAAGTTGCCGGCCGCGGCCAGGACCACGACGCCGGCGAGGATCACCACAGCGCCCTCGCGGAAGACCATGATGACGGCCTGCACGATCCCGGCGACCATCATGACCAGCCCGAAGAGGATGACGGCGCCGGCGGAGTCGACGCCGCCGAGCCCGGCGAGCCGGACGAGCCGGTCTGCGACCTGGCCGCGCGAGGCCTCCTCGAGGACCCAGGACGAGAAGGCGTCGCCGGCACGCAGGGCGGCTGCCGGCCCGGCCACGCCGATGCCGGCCCACAGGGCCAGCGTCACGAGGCCGCGGCCGATGTCGACGAGAGGGTCGGGCTTGCGGCTGATCGCCATGCGCAGGCCCTGCCAGGCGACCCCGGCGGCGGCGACAGCGAGGGCCAGCCACCACAGGTAGCCGCGGATGTCGTCGACCGGTGTCTCGGTGAGGTCCACGGCAGGGACGTCGATCCACCAGCCGATCGTGGTGCGGATGACCCACGCCGCGCCCTCGCGCATCGCGTCGGCGAAGGAGTTGCCGAGGGTGTCGGCGGCGGCGTCACCGGCGGCGCCGGCCGCGGCGCCCGCAGCAGCGCCGATGAGGTCGTCGGCGACGGCGCACGTCGCCGGGATCGTGGGGATGCACGGCATCAGGCACCGCCGAAGACGAGGTACGGCTGAGGGGCGACGTCCAGCCATGTGAAGGCGTTTTCCCACCTGCCGTCCCGGGGGGCGACGAGGCGCCAGTCGCCGTCGACCCACTGGACGTCGACCGCGACCTCGTACGTCTGCCCCACGCCGTTGGCGTCAGGAGCCCGCTCGACGAGCGTGACCTGGCGAACGCCTGACGAGCCGCCGGCGATGCGGTAGCCCAGGAGCTCGAGCCGGCCGCCCTGGACCGCGGCGCCAGCGGGCAACGCCGACTGCTGCAGGACGGTCGCGTAGTCGCGCTCGACGGACTTGACAAGCGCCTGGCTGTCCGGGCCCACCACCTGCTCCACGAGGGTCGGTCCGAACACGGCCGGCCCAGGGCTCGGTGACGCGCGGACCAGCAAGTGCACGGCGGCCAGCGCCGCGCCGAGGTCAGTCGGAGCGAACCCGGCGGCGCGTCCGCGCTGCAGGATGGCGGGTCCTGCCATCCGCGACACGGGCAGCTGCACGCCCAGGTAGTCGACCCATGCCACGTCAGCTGCGGACGGCGCAGGCGCTGCAGCACTAGCCGACGTCCGAGGCGAGGGATTGCCACTCCGCTGCTGCGCGTCGCCGCGCTGCAGGACGAGACTGGCGCCCGCGACGAGTGCGACGACCCCGCTCAGGGCCAGCGCCCGGCGCTTGGCTGTCGAGTTGGTGGCCATGTTCAGGTCAGCCGGCGACGGCGCCGACGAGGCCGGCGGAGAAGGCGATGACGGTGAGCCCGGCCAGCACCCAGGGGATGCCCGCAGCGCCGTCGGCCGCCGTGGACGAACGGTTGCGGCGCCCGACCATCATCATGATGGCGCAGATGATGAGGCCGGCGACGCCGGCGACGAGCCCGCCCCACTTCATCCACCCGAGGAGCGTGTCGGCGGCGTCGCCGAGACCGGGGGGCGCCTGCGGCGCGGGGTTGGGTACAGCAGCGAGCAGGCGGGACTTCATGCCGGGACGTCCTCTCGTGCGGGTTGGGCGCCGGACCCGGAGGAACGGGCCGCGCCGGGTGAGTCGCGGGGGTGGTCGAGGGCCGCCGCGATGCGGTGCAGAGCCCGTTCGTAGTCCGCGGGCAGCGGCCTGTTGGTGTCCTCGTCGACGTAGCGCCAGCGCGCGACGTAGGGCACGGTCGTGACGCTGGCCATGTGGGGCCGCAGGCTCCGCAGACGAGCCCGAGCTGCCAGCGGCATCGGGCCGACGCCGTCGGCGACGACCGCCAGGTGCACGCGCACAGCGGGCTCTCGCAGGAGCGCCTGCGTCCGCAGGACCGCACGGTGCAGTCCTGCCGCGGTCGAGCGCGTGACCAGCACGACGTCACGGGCGGCGCCGTGGTGGACCTCTCTCTCGACGGCCAGGACGCCGACACGGACCAGCGCGGTGGTCAGCGTCGTAGCCCCCGATCCGCCAACACATCGCACGACCAGCGCCGCGGGCCCGTCGTGAGCCGGCACTGCAGGAGCCATCGCGAACCTCTACATCTCAGTTGGCGGCAGGTCGTGACGGACCGTACATCAGTTGATAGCGTCGAGGTCAACAGCAACTGGGGACGAGTCGCAGGAGTGAGCTGTGGACAAGCGCAGACCCGAGGCGAGTGAGCTCCTGGCCTTGCTCGAGGACCACGGAAGCGCCGTGCCCCTGCTGGCGGCCGTGGCGCTGTCCGCAGCCGCCGACGCGCTGACGGACCCCGAGGCGCTGCCACTCGCGCCGACTACGACTCCGGTGGACCTGCCGCTCGCCGTACGCGTCGAGGACCTCTACGAGCGCTGTCGCGACGCTGCGTTGCATGCGCGGTCGCTCAGCGAGAGTGCGCGCTATGCCCACGCAGCGCGCGAGCTGGTCAGTGCCGTCCGCGAGCTCGAGCCGGCGCAGCCATGACGTACGAGGAGACGACCGGTCGGCTCGCGGCCGCGGTCAACGACCTGCTGGTCGCCGGCGCGACGCCTCCGCGCCGACCGCTGCGTGTCGGAGAGGCGGCACACCACCTCATGGCCAGGGACGCCCTCGTCGGTGCGACACGCGAGCTCGCCGCGGCCGCCATCGGGGTCCGCCGGCAGTCGGTCGCCCGTCTCACCGCTCAGCACGTCGTGAGCAACCCGGCCCACGTCGTGCACGACGCGCTGTGCTCGCTGCCACGGGGCGCGGTACCCGCTCGCCCGCCCAGCGAGCTGTTCGCCGCGGAAGACGCCTGGTCGCGGTGCGCCCGAGCATCCGCCGAGCTCGAGCTCCACCTGGACGGCGTGCGGCGACTGCCGGCCAGCGGAGCGTGGCGCGTCCTGCGGGACGTCGCAGCCCTCGCACGGACGATCGGAGTCCTCGACGAGGACCTCGCGGTACGCCTACCGCCGCAGCTGGTCAGCGCTGAACGGTCGCTCCGCTGCGGCGCACCCCATCGCCTGCTGCGCGTGGCGGCTCTCGAGCTCGCCGACCAGACGGACGGCCTGCCGGAGCGTGCAGGACTCAGAGAACGGTCCACCGCTCCCCCGCACGTCACCCTGCTCCGCGCACTCAAGGACGTTCCCGAAGGGCTCAGCCGGCTCGCGGCGGTTCTCGACCGGGTCGGCCCCGATTTCAGCGCACTCGACCTCAGGGCCACGGTCCGGGTGGCTGCCCTCGCACTCCCCCTCGTCGCGGACGCACTGCCTCACTCGGCGCAGGCACAGGTCGCCCGCGGCCTGCAAGCAGTGCTCACCGATCGCCTGGCGACCCTTGGACCACGGGACCTTCGCGTCCAGGCCCTCAGCACCGAACTCGCGACACAGCTCCGGCACTCAAGCAGGCAGGTCGACGACCCCACTGCCCAGCCCGCGGCGCGCCAGCTGCTCGTGCTCCTGCAGGCGGCGCGATCGGCCGCACGATCGGCGGCGGAGGCTGGCCGGTTCTACTCCTCGCCGAACGACGGGCAGGCACGCAGGTCTCCGCACCGGCTCTGGTGCAGCGTCTCCTCCGCGGATGCGCACGCGCGACCCTTCCTCGTCGGCCTCAACCAGGCCTGCCGCGCGCTGACGTCGGCGGCGAAGCTCGAGGCTCAGGAAGGGCTCGCGCTCGGAACGCCGCTCGCTAGGCTCGAACTGAGCCGCCCAGCGTCGCCTGTCCGCCCGCCGACCCCGGCGGGCAGCGCGCACCCGGCGGTGCTCGTCACGCCCAGCCGGCGTCGCGCTCCACGCTGATCTGCACTTAGTCGATCACAGGGGCGGGCAAGCTCCCTCGACGGCCATGAGCAGGTCTCGTACTGCCAGGTCATGAAGGCCGGGCCGAAGGCTGGCCAGGAACCACGAGAGCTGAGCGGGCAGGAGCAGCGAGGCCGGTGGAGACAGGTCGGGCCGCCACGGCGGGAAGTCAGCGACTCCCTCGAGCAGCAGGACCGGGAACCCGCAGAGCTCCCACTCGACGCCAAGGCGCATCCTCGCCTCGTCGACCACCTGCTGCGTGAGCCAGTTCGCCAGGTCGCGCTCGGCTGCGAGCGGTACCCCTGATGCCTCGGGCTCGCCGGTCAGCCCCACCCGTACGCCTACCGCAGCCCGGCGAGTAATCAGCACGACGCCCGCCGGACCGACGAGGAGAGCATCGACGGGAGTCTGCCCACTGCCCACTGCCCGGCGTTCAAGCGCCCACCAGCCCGCGGCCAGGTCCAAGGCTAGACAACCCGCCGCCTGACGCGGCTCTGCGGTCTTCGAAGCGCACCGAGCCGGCGCAGGGTACGGCGCCCGCGACACCTCTCGCCCAGGTCGGCCAGACACAGCAGACAGGATGCCCTGAATCCCTTCCCCGCGCCAGCAGTCGTCGAACGCTTGTTCGAGCCCTTATGTCATCCTGCTCGCGTGGCTGGCGGCATGATTCCCGAGCGGCAGTTGCCGACGTCGACCTCGATCAGGGCTGGGATGGTTCGCGCCGCCACAACCACGTCGGGTACCGAGAGGCCCGCCCTGCGACACGTCTGGGTCAAGATGCGCGGCCAGGGCCAAGTTCATCCCGGCCTGCTCATTGCATGGCGACGCAGTCCTCGTACAGGCCTCTGGGAAGGACGGGTGGCTTACGCCATGCACAGCGATCGCGCGTCCTGCTCCTCGAGAAGTGGCCCGAGGCCGACGAGTTCACGCCCGCCTGACCCTTCGCTGCACTCATCTGCCGATGAGCGGAAGTCCGGCTACCGCCGCGTCAGGTGGAAGTGGCTGGTCTGCCGTGCGTGTCAGGCGCCATCACCGCGGCCGGTGGGCGCCGAGCCTGGGACGTCGGCGTCGTGTGCCAGTCCTCCACACGCCGCTCGCCGAGCGAGAGGGTTCCGCCCAACACCGACAAAGTGTCGTCCCCAAGCCCTAACGTGCGCAGCGGCACCTACGCCGGAGGAGGCAGCGCGTGACCATGCCCGACACCCCCGTGCTGGCCGTGCCCGGCGAGCTCATCCCGGACCGAGAGGTCGCGGCCGACACCAAGAAGCGCGACCCGCTCGTCACGCAGCCGGACGAGCTCGGCCACAAGCAGATCGCTCAGCAGCTCGCCCAGCTCGCGGCGACCGTTCCCGAACGTTCGAACATCGCGCTTTACGGCCCGTGGGGGTCCGGGAAGAGCGGCATCGGCAACCTGCTCCGGCAGTACGTGGAGGCCGACAAGAAGCTCGGCTACGCCCGCTTCGACGCCTTCAAATACGCCGAGAACCCGCTCAGGCGCGACTTCATCAGCGCCGTCGCCACCGACCTCAAGGTCGAGAAGTCGAAGTACCACGCCGACCTGTACGCCGGGACGACCACGACCACCTTCGACGTCCCGCGCACGGCGCTCCTACGGCTCGCGGGCATCTACGTCGGGCTGCTGTTCGTGATCTTCACCGGCCTTCTGCTCATCGCGGCAGCGGCCGCCGGCTTTCAGCAGGGCGGATGGTGGGAGGATTTCCAACCGCTCGTGAAGCAGGTCGTCGTCGCCTCGTTCACTCCCGCCGCCCTGCTGTCCGCGCTCATCGTGCTCGCGGGCAAGTCCCTTGGGGTCGAGCACAAGACTGACAAGGCCGAAAGCAGCGAGCAGTTCGAGGACCTGTTCAAGGAGCTCGTGAAGGACGCGGGTAAGGACAGGATCGTCGTCTTCGTCGACGAGCTCGACCGGTGCGCTCCCAGCGATGTCGTCGGCACGCTCGACGCGGTCCGCACCTTCCTTGGCGCCGACCGGTGCGTGTTCGTCATCGCCGCCGACCGGCAGGCCGTCGAGGAGGCGCTGAACAAGGAGCTCAAGCAGGCGACTCCGGCCGACCCGGTGAACCCGTACTACAGCTCCGGCAGTGCCTACCTCGACAAGGTCTTCCAGTACCAGATCCTCGTCCCGCCGCTCCTGCAGGCGAGCATCACCCGCTACGCCGTCGAGCTGGTCAAGGACCGGCCGGGGGTGTGGAAGGAGCTCGGCGACAGGCTCGATCTCACCGTCTCCATCCTTGTGCCGTCGCACGTCCGCAGCCCCCGGCGGGTCAAGAGCCTCCTCAACGCGTTCGTGCTGACCTACCGGCTGGCCGAGGCCCGGCAGAAGGACGGCCGGCTCCACGGCGACATGGCGCTGCGCTCTGACGAGATCGCCCGAATGGTGTGCCTGCGGGTCGAGTTTCCGCTGTTCGCCCGCGACCTCGTCCTGGACGCCCGGCTGCCCGAGTACGTCTTGCGCCTCCACAAGGGCGAGACCGAGGACCAGGTGTGGAACGACCACCCGCACGCCACCCCGCAGGCCCGGGCCATCGCCCGAGGTTTCGCCCACCGCGAGCTGCCCGTCGCCACCCTGCTGTCCGACGAGGACCGCGCCGAACGGGACGACGAGGACGAGCAGGACGACGAGCACGCGACGGGGGCCGACGCCGCGGGTGACGACGCTCCGCAGGACGTCTCGGAGCAGCACGGCAGGCAGTTCCTCGACTACCTGTCCCGGACCAGGTCCGTCCCCGGGCCGGGCAGGGACCTGCTGTTCATGCAGAGCACCGGCAGCGCCGTCGGCCTGGACGGCCAGCTCGCCGAGCGGCTGGAGGAGGACGCGGAGAACGCGTCGATCGAGTCGCTCAGGACCGCCGTACGGGCCCTCGACGAGCAGGGCCGCGGCGCCGCGGTGACGCTACTCATCGGGCAGTCCCTCGGAGGCGTCGGCCTGCAGGCGCAGAACGTCGCGCTGTCGCTGCTCGCGCTGGCCGCGATCCCGGAGCTCGACGTCGCCAGCCGCGCCGACGCGCTCGCCGACGCCATTGCCGCCCCGCTCAACGACCGGCCGGACCTCGTGGCGGAAGGCGGCCTGCACGGCGCCTGGCGCCTCGGACTGCACAGCGACAGGCCGACCGCCGGACGGCTCCGCGAGATCGTCCTCCGCTACGCAGCCGAGAACGCCGACGACCCCGACATCGCGATGATGGTCCTGGGCGACTCCGACGCGGCCATCGCCGTCGACCCAGCCACGACGGCCGATATCCTGGTCGCCCACCTGCTCGCCGAGGACGGCGACGCCGCAGCCGCCACGGCCAAAGTGCTGCTCGCCATGCAGCCGCATCAGGCGGCGCGGCTGTTCGACGCCGCCGAGAGCCGCATGGCCAGCGTCCTGCGGGGACGACTTGCGCCTCCCGAGCCGCCCGCCGCCCGTGCCGCCACCCCTGGCCGCCCCGCACCGGCCCCGCCAGCGTCCGGCGGCACCAACGACGAGCCCGGGCTCGACGACCCCCTGAAGGCCGCGCTGGCAGCGCTGCTCGACCAGCTCGACGGCGCTACCGGCGGTCCGGCTCAGACGCTCATGCGGGCACTGCTCAAGAGCAACCGCCGCGCGCTGCGCGAACTCGTCGAGTCCTGCGTGGCGGGGCTCGCCCCGGTCGACGATCCGGCCCTGGCAGCCCTACTCATCTCCGCCTGCTCCATGCGGCCCCTCAGGGCATGGCAGGCATGGCTGGCTGCCGTCAGCCCGACCGCGGCCGCCACGGTTGAGACCGACGACGCCGTCCAGCGCCTGGTCAACCAGCTCTGGCACTACGCCACGAGCACCGAGTCGCCGGCCCCTTCTGCCACGGCGCGCGCCGCCGCTACTGCCGTCGTCGCGCTGCTCGACCAGCGGACGTCCGCGCAGCGCCCCGGCATGGACAACGTCGTCCGGCAAAGCCTCGGCACTCCCGTCGAGGACGACGACACCGCGAACGAGCGACGTCGGCTGCTTGCGGCTGCGGAGCCCCTGCTGCTCGCAGGAGCCTTAGACCCTTCGGTGCTCGCCGCGCAGGAGACGCAGGACCTCGCCTCGACACTCCGCGCCGACCTGACCGTCGCGGAGTTCGACGACCCGGTGGTGCAGTACGTCGTCAGTACCGTCGAGGACGCCCTGCGGGGCTTCCCGCGCCCTGGCGTCCCCGCCGGACCGGCTGCTGCGGACGCGCGGGCGGACCTCGTCCAGGCGCTTCACGACAGCTCCTGGCTCGCCGAGCCCCACGCCACCCGCCTGCGGCTGCTCGGACGCATGCTCACCGAGACGAGCGACGCCCTGCCCGCGCTGCCCAACGCCGACGCCATCAACGACCTGCGCGGGGAGCACGGGCACGCGCTCGACGACACCGTCGCTGCCTGGATCGCCCTGGCCGAGCCCGACGCTGCAGCGCTCCTGACGGCCACCGACATCGCCCTTCAGGAGGTAACCCCTAGCGACCGCCTGCTCAGCGCGATCAGCAAGGCTGTGGCCCGGTACCCGGTCAAGGAACGCATCGAGGTCCTCCACGGCCTGCTCGACGACCCCGACCGGCCGGCACCCACCAAGGACATCCTTCGCGCCGCCGGGACAGCAGGCGCGAGGCTCGTGCCGGACATCGATGTCGCCCGCATCCTCGCGGCTCGAGTCGACAACAATGGCACGAGCAACAGCACCCGGCGCAGGCACCTCATGCAGGCGTGGGAAAACGCAGGCATCGAGTCTGAGCCGGCCCGCAAGCTCCTGTTCGAGAAGCTCCTTATCCCGCTGTTCGCGACGGACGACGGTCCGGCCTCTAACGCATCGATTGACCTCGGGATTGACTACCTCCCGAGGCTTGCCAAGACCCAACCGTCCGGAACCAAGGACTCCCTCGGCAAAGCCGTCGTGGCAGCCATCGGCGAGGAGAAGGCAGGCAAGGTCCTGCGCCCGCTCGGCTACAAGGTCAGCGAGTCAGGCGCCTTCCTCTGGCGTCGAACCAAGGTCGACACCAGCGACTGATCAACGTGATCGGACCGTTAGCCGACGGCGCTGGGGCCAGTTGGCGTCACCAGGCGTCCCACGTGGCCGGCGCGTGCGAGTGCCTGAACGTCCGATCATGCCGCGGACCGATCGCGGCACCTTCGCCCTGGGGTCGTCCTAAGCCGCCGAGCAGCCCGTCACCTGGTGCTCCCAGATAACGATGTCTGCGACACGTAGGAGGGTGAGCCGCGGGCCTTCGGGCGGCTGGTGACGGTGCCGCCACGCATCGACGAGAGCCCACTGTTCCCTAAGATCCGACTGAAGCCGGGGCCAGAACCGTCCGGGCGCCCCCCGCCCGCTGTGCGGGCAACCGAAGTAGAACGCGAAGACCTGACTGTCGTAGACGGGCACGAGGTCGGGGCGCTTTCGATGCAGCACCTTGCTAACTGACACAGCAGTCCACCAAGGCACGTGCTCCGAGGCGATCATCGCTCGACGCACCGTCGCCCATGGCCTGGCGGGGTCAGCGAGGTCGAGTTCGAGAAAACTGACCGGCGGGAGACCGAGCACCGCCTGCATACACCGGCGCAGCTCGGCGTGCGGCCCAGCGGGCTGGAAGAGCGGGACGACGTTGTCGAAGGTCAGGCGTAGAGACAGGAGCGTCGGCGCCAAGCAGTCGAGCGGCGTCAACGTGTCAGGCTCGCTCGGCTGGTCGTACGTCCAATACGCCCGGCCGCCGGTGGGATCGAGGTAGTCGGCGAGGTGCCGGTCGCCGCAGGGTCGGAGTTCGGACACGCTGCGGAGTGCCGACGGTGACATGACTGCCATGGTGCCCAGACTTGGGTGCGCGAACGGTGGTGGGCCGGTTTCGGTCCCCCCGGCGTCCCGAGCCGGCTGAGCGCTGCGGCTGAGATCCGGCCATGCTTCGGCACCTGAGCGTCAGGCCGCTGACGCAGCGGGCGGACGACGCACCCTCATGCCGTGGTGACGGCGGCTACTTGCCCGGTCCTGCCGCGGGGCCGGCCGCTCGAATGTGGAGTCACGCGCCCGCCGGGTCAGCGCCGTCGAACCTGAGGCGTCCCACACCGCATGGCTAGTGACTCGTCACAGCAGGTCCTGGCGCGTCCAAGCTCATCCGACATATCGTTGGGCATGGGCGACTTCACCTCGAGAGCCGGGGGCCCGGACGCAGACGTGCCGTGCCGCTGCCCAACCTGCGGCAATGCCCATTGGACGGCGGCGGCATCTTCGAGCTGGAGGCGTTCGGAACCGGTCGACGATCTGCAGCACTGCGGCTTCTGCGGCCGATGGCACGGCGGCGACCCTTGCTTCCCTCACGACGTCGCCGAAGACCCTTACGCCAACTTCGCTCGTTGGGAATCGGGCGCGCTGGGCCACAACCACCCCACCAGCAGCAGCTGCGGCTACGGATGCCCAAGCTTCACGTTCCCGGAACCGGACGCGCTGGGCCACAACCACCCCACCAGCAGCAGCTGCGGGTACAGATGCCCAAGCTACAGGTTCGATTGCTGACCCACCCATCGCGCCGCGAACGAGGCCAGTCCCGGGGCCGCTGGGCGGTCCCTTCTGCCGCCGTCAGGGCGCCTAGCTACTCGTAGGATCCGTGCCGGCCAGCGTGACGAGGCCCAGACCTCCTTGTTCGTCTACTTCGACATGCAGGGTGTACGACCGGTCACCACGGTGCAGCTCGGCCCACGCGATCACCTCGTTCACGTCACGAGGTCCAGTGAGGCGCCACTCCTCCAACGACCACCCGGCAAGCTCCGGCGCCGAAGCCTGGGAAACCGGGGTCGGCTGCTGCCAGAAGTAGACACGGAAGGCTGGCGAGTCGACCTCCCAGCAGGTGTCGCGAGGGTCAACAGGCGCCGCATGCATAAAGCGAGCCTGTCACTCTCCTGCCGCTGAGGGCGGCTACGCTCGCCCGGTTCTGGCTCCACCCGTGGTCAACCGGCGGCTGACAGAGCTTGCGCTGAGGGGGCCGGCCGGGGCACCGCGCGAGCTCCGGCCTCCCACGCGTCGGCCGCACCCACCGCGGCCGCCGGCGCGCGCAACACGACCGGGCCTCGACGGCCATGTCGTAGCCGCAGGCCTTCAGACGGACAAACGAGCCACGACGGTCCTCCCGCGCGAGGTGCTGGCAGGTCATCATGCTTGACGCGCCCGCGGCGGTTGGAGCCCCTCGCGCTGGGTCAAGGTCGAGTGCGGCGCCCCAGCAACTGCAACGTCTCCTTCGGCGACGAGCCAACCTCCTCGCGGCTTAGCTCCAGCAGCGCCCTGCGGTGGCAGTGAAGCAGCCGATCGGCCTTCGTGCCGCCATCAACTTGAGCCTGCGGTTGGTCGGCGGCGAGCCTCAATGTCCGACGAAGTCCCCCGAGCGACGGGACGCTGGCGGGCTTCGTAGTCGCGAGCGAAGACACCTCCGCCACCCGGCAGCAGGCAGTGCTGACAGAGGTTCGGCTGGAGCCGCAAGCGGGTGACCCTGCTGGCGTGTTGCTGCGCTTGGCTCAGGGGCGCGTCACGTGTAGTTCACGCAGGATGACGAGCGCAAGGAACAGGCAGACCGTGCCGTCCCAGCGGCCATCTCCACTGATCCAGCCGGCCGCGCCGAGCGCGATTAGCAGGCAGGCGACGACGGCGGTGAACCACCGCCAGGTGTGGTTGCCCCAGAGCCGGGGTCTAGGAGCCTTCGCCACGCCGCCGCTTGCGCTTGTTGGCCCGGTACTTGAGCAGCCCCGCCAAGACGCCCGTGAGCAGAAGCACCGGGTACAGGGCCACCACGAACCAGTCGACGCGCGAGCCCTCACCCTCGAAGACGTCGATGAAGGACCCTGCGAACGCGCCAAACGCTGCGCCGAGTAGCGCGTAGGCGACCACCGGCTTCGTCATCTTGAGCTGCAACGCACCCCCGCTCCCCGATGGTCTCGTGAACTGAGGCTACTCAGCGGACGGGGCGTTGTGCGCCGGTCTGGGTCCCCTGACTGGAGGGACTACCCGTCTGGCGTAGCGGCCTGCTCGTTGTGCGCTCGGCGTCCTTGCTGGCGTCGCGCACGAGCACCCCCAAGACGTCGCCGACGCGGTTCGGCAGGGTCAGGCACGCGGCGCGCTGGGGAGGTCTTGGCGAGGAAGCCCGAAGTCTACGAGGCCACCCGCACCGGCGACAGCAACAAGGGCCTGACCGATTCGAGCTCGTAGCCGTTAACCGCGCCCAAAGCTCACCCATGGCCGGGCTCACCTGCACCCACCTGCTCGCGCAGGTTCGAGCGCTATCAACGACTGCAGCCGCCAATCTCTAGCGACGTAAACGCGTCCGGTAGCCCCGACCTAGCGCCCGGGGACGCCGCTCGCCATGAGCCTCCACGGCAGCCAACCGCTGTCCCTTCGTCGAGGACGAGTTGCGCCGCAGGTCGCGGTTTCGTAGGTGGCGGTGCTGCCGCGCTCTCTCCTGCGTCGAGAGCTTGCCCTCGCGCTTCCAATCTTCGTTGCCCACAATGTCGTGACTTGCTCCGGTGCCGCCGCATGAGCCGTCTTCGTCAGCTGGTTGCGCCTCCCAACAAGGCGGGGTACACACCCCCGGCGACGAGGAGGCCGACGAGGGCTCCCACGATGACCTGTGCACGCGTGTGGTGGGTGAGCACCAGACGGGACCAGGCAACGAGCACGACGACGAGGAGCCCCAACAGCAGCAGGGGACCGTACAGCAGAGCGAGGATCGCGACGGTGCCGGCAGCTACCGCGACGTGGATGCTGATCTTCCAGACCATCGAGATTCCCAGGGCCACGAGCAGGCCCGCGGTCATGGCACCGAGAAGCGCGAGGAGTTCGCGTGGAGCGTCTAGGGCGACGAGCAGCCCGACTCCGACGAGCACCGACACCGTCGCCATGACCAGCAGCGCCGGCCGCTGCTCCCGGCGCCGCACGTCGCGGTCGGCGACAACCCCACGTCGGACCCGGTGCAGGAGCACCACGAGCGGCAGGAGAGAAGCGAACAGCGCCGCCACCGCACCCCACGTCAGCGCCTGCTGCCAGGACTCAGCATTGCGAACCGTGACCAGGAGCAGCAAGCCGAAGGCGAGGTAGGGGGGCGAGGTCAGCTCGCCGACAACGACGGCGACACGCTCGCGGCGACCTCTCCTCTCTACAGGTGCAAGGTCAACCACTGCGAGGCATCCTCACGGTCGTCGGGGTACCGACGCTGCGGCCGCGCAGCGCGCGAAGGAGGCTCGGCGCAGCAGCCTCAAGCTTGCGCGCTTCCTCCAGCACGTCGCTCGTCGACGGGTGCGAGAGGTCGTCGGGCTGCTCGTCGGCACTGCCGCTGCGAAGCGGATCCGGGAGCCACTCCGCGTGCTCAGGACGGCGCAGCACGAGCAGCGCGTCGTTGATCTCGATGACCCTGCGGTACAGGCGGAACTCCGGGTCGGTGAGGCGTGCTGCATCACCTAGCGCGCTGAGAGCCGGCTCGAGCGCGATGTCCGGGACCCGGGACTGCAGCTCGTACCAGAGGCGGTACAGGCGGCGGGTGTGTGCGTACGCCGTCAGACGGGCGACGGCGCGGTCGGCGCTGACGGCCGGGCCGAAGTACGGGAGCGTCGCACCCAGGACGACGAGGACGAGGCCCGTGAGGCTGAGCACGTGTGCGACGGCCCCCTCGAGGACGGCGTACGGCTGCAGCCCGAGCGCCCGCGCAAGCACGTACGCCATCTTGAGCGCCACATAGGTCGCGCCGAGCACGCAGCCGGCGGCGATCAGCCGGAGACCGAGGGCGAGCAGCGGCTCAGCCTCCTGCGCGTAGCGCCGGCAGAGCAGGATGACGTCGACCAGCGCGTAGGTCATGAACGCCGAGAAGGCGCCCATGTACAAGAGTCCAGCGGGTCCCGTGCCGATGGCCGCGGTGAAGTTTTCGACCTCCGGCTGAGGGCCCGCCACGAAGGCGCCCAGCAGGACCGCGACGGAGCAGACCAGCGCCGCCTGCCGGCGTCGCACGGACCCGGGGCGCTGCCCCCGCTCGCGCACGAGCAGCACGAGCATCACCTGAGAGAAGTAGCCCGCCAGCAGGATGGTCGTCCGTCCAAGCGGCTCGCGCACGTTCGGGACGCCGCTGGCGGAGTCGAGCCAGCCGTAGAAGTCCGGGTGGTAGAGCACCAGGGTCGCCGTGAGGCAGGAGAAGGACAGCCACATCGCCCGTAGGGCCTGGTTGCGGGTCTGCCACGCTGTCCGGCCGAGGAAGGCGAGGACGATCGCCATGCCCACGACGAGGCCCGTCAGGACACCGTCTCTCATGGCAGTTCACGACCCCTCAGCGTCGCCCCCACGCGGTGGACGACGTCGCTCTGGCTCGTCTTGCCCGCTGGCAGGGCTACCGACCGACGCTCCCGGAAGACGGAGGCGAACAGCTCGGCCTCTCGCTCTTCCTCGCTGCTGTAGCTGGTACGACCGAGCATCCGACGGACGAGCGCCGGGTCGAGGCTCGGCATGAGCGCCAGCGCGACGTCGACCGGGATGCGGCCGGGCGGGGCGTGGTCCGCGGCCACGTGCCCCAGCTCGTGCAGGACGATGTGCTCGCGGTGCAGCGCGTTCGTCTGCTCCTCGTAGAACACGTAGTCGGCCTCAGGCATGGCCACCCAGATGCCGCACGGTCCGTCCAGCATCGGCCTGGCTTGCAGGACCAGCCTGCGACCTCGGACCTCGGCCAGTCGCTGCACCAGCTGCTCGAGGTCCGCGTCCGCGGGCAGTTCGAGGGCGTCGAGCAGGCGCTCGCACCGCCGGCGCACCGCTCGCAGACTCACAGCCCCTCCCGACCGGACGAGGACGGCCAGGTCGTCAGGCCGTCGACGCTCGTCACGACACTATGCAACCGGCTCGTCGCACTCCACTCAGGGCTGTGGGTCCTCCGGCCGCTCCGGGAGGCCCTCGAGCCGGCGGGCGTTGTCGATGACCGCCTGGATGGTCTCGAGGCTGCTCGGGGACAGCCCGACGGCGCGGAGCGCGACAGCACGGACGGACTGGTCTCGCAGCGCAGACAGGAGCTCGAGCTCCGCCTCGATGCGCTCTGCGGCCTCGTCGTCGAAGAAGTAGCTCGGGGGCACGCCGAAGAACCCAGCCAGCGCCTCGAGGTGCCGCTTCGTCGGGTTGTCCCGCAGTCCCTTGCGCAGCTGCCAGACGTAGGTCGCGGAGATAGTCGGACCGCCGGCGTCACGGAGGGCACCGGCGACCTCCTCGAAGGTGTACTCCGTGCCGCGCGGTGATCGAACCGTGGCGAACAGGTGGTCGATCTTCTCGGCCAAGCTCCTGCGCGCAGGGGAGCCACCCTCCGGCATGCGCGCGTCCCCTCTCGCCCCCCACGCCCGGTCCCGCCGGGCACGTCGAGGCGCCACGCTATCGAAGCGGTGCCCGCTCGTGAGGGCGTACGACGCGCTGGTGCACAGCGACCTTGACCTGTCGTCACGGCCGCTTATGCTACGTCTCAGTTCATCAACTCAGGTGAAGGGGAGGTGGTCCACATGCCGGACCGTCCGGTCCAGTGCCGGCAACACCCCCTCCCGTTCCGGCGCCCCCAGGCCGCGGCATGAGGACCGGCGCTTGGGCAGCGGCAGCCCCCCTGGGCCTGGTCATCCTGGTCGGGGGCGCGATGAGCTCCACCGAGGCGACAGGTGCGGTGTCTCCGACAGCCTCCCGGCCCTACCCGACTGACGTGCCGGCTCCCGCGGTGCCGTACGAAGGTCCGTCGACCGGCTGCGCCCTCCCCGACCCGACGGGCACGGGCGGCTGCGTCACCGGAGCCACCGCATGGATGCTCGGGCAAGTCGACCACGCCTTCGGGCAGCTGCCCACGAGCTGCTGGGACGCCCACGCCTGGAACCCCACCAGCGACCACCCCCGCGGCAAGGGCTGCGACGTCACCTTCGGACGTCTGGGCGACTTCCCCGGGCCCGCCGACACGGCCCGAGGATGGTTGCTGGCTCATTGGTTCGAGGCCAACGCGGAGGCCCTGCACGTCAGCTACGTCATCTGGCAGGGGCGCATCTGGTCCAGCAGCCGCGACGACGAGGGCTGGCGCGCCTACTCCGGCGGCGGGGTCTACGACGCCAGCGAACCCACCGGCGGGCACTACGACCACGTCCACGTCTCCCTGGAGGACTGACATGCCCCGACCGCCGACGCCTCGCGGAAGTGCGCTGTGAACCGCCAGGAGCTCGACGACCTACCAGCCGTCGTCGACGTCCCCACCGCCGCCCGGCTCCTCGGGCTGAGCCGCACCGCCGCCTACGAGCTGATCCGGGTCGGGCAGTGGCCCACCCCTGTCTTCCGCCTCGGCCGGCTCATCCGCATCCCGACAGCGCCCCTGCTCGAGCTCCTCGGCCTGGGCCAGCGCGCGGCAGGCTGAGCGCGTGCGAGGTCACACCCACAAGCGCTGCCCCTGCGGCACCCTGCGCGATGCTGCCGGCCGGCGCATCAACTGCGGCAAGCGTCACGGGTCCTGGTACTTCGTCCTGGACCTGCCTCGCGCGGCCGACGGGCGTCGCCGGCAGCGAGTCCGAGGAGGGTTCGCCACGGAACGGGAGGCACGAGCCGCGCTCAACCGGGCGCTTGCGGACCTGCAAGGTGGAGTCGCTAGCGAGCCGTCGCGCATGCGCGTCGGCGACTACCTCGACCAATGGCTAGCCGGCAAGGGGAGCCTGCGCGCCTCGACCCGACGCTCGTACACGGAGCACGTCCACCTCTACCTCCGGCCCGGCCTCGGCCACCTGCGCCTCCTCGACCTGCGTGCCCCTCACGTCGAACGCCTCTACTCAGCGATGCGGCGGCTCGGCACTGATCCCGAGCGCGACGACCTCGAACTGCAGCGCCTCCTCGAGGTTCGCACTGACCCGGACCACGCCCGGCCACTGAGTGACGCCAGGGTGCGCCGCGTGCACGCCACGCTCATGTCCGCCCTCAACTCGGCTGTCCGCCGCCGCCTGCTGGTCGCCAACCCGGCCGCACACGTCGAGCTCGCGTCCGGACGACGTCCCCGAGCCGTCGTGTGGACAGCTGACCGCGTGGCGGAGTGGCAGCGGACCGGCTGGCGACCGACCGTCGCGGTCTGGACCGCAGAGCAAGCCGGCGCGTTCCTCGATGAAGCCCAGCACGAGCGGCTCTACCCCCTGTTCCACCTGGTCGCCTTCCGCGGGCTGCGCCGCGGCGAAGCCGTGGGCCTCCGCTGGCAGGACATCGACCTCGAGGCGGCGGCGCTGCGCGTGTCGCAGCAGGTGGTGCAGCTCGGCTGGGCGACGCAGGTCGGGGAGCCCAAGACGGACAGCGGGTCACGCACGGTGCCGCTGGACAGCTTCACCACCGACACCTTGCGCCGGTGGCGGCACCAGCAGGACCGCGAGCGCCATTCGTGGGGCCCCGCCTGGCAAGAGACCGGCCTCGTCTTCACGCGCGAGGACGGCGCCCAGGTGCACCCCGACCTCGTGACCGACAGCTTCCAGCGCATCGTCCGACGCGCCGAACTGCCGCCGATCCGGCTACACGACCTGCGGCACACGGCCGCGAGCCTCGCGCTGCAGGCCGGCGTACCGCTCAAGGTCGTCAGCGAGCAGCTCGGCCACAGCTCCGTGTCGATCACCGCCGACACCTACACGAGTGTGCTCCCGGCCGTCGCCCACGCGGCCGCGGAAGCGGTCGCCGGGCTCGTCCCCCGTCGTGCGTCCAGCACGGCCCCGTTAGCAGTCGGTTATCAGAGCAGCCCTCAGGAGGCCCAGATGAAGGTCGATCCGACCGCTCGTACGGCATCGCCGCAGGTCAGCAGGGGTGGGCCCCGTGGGGATCGAACCCACAACCCGCGGATTAAAAGTCCGCTGCTCTGCCGGTTGAGCTAGAGGCCCGGCGGGTGCGAGCACCCCCGCCAGGCTAGCGGCGCCCGCGGCCCCGGCGACCTCAGTGGGGCTTGTTGGCGATCTGCCAGGTGCCGCCGCCGGTGATGCCCAGCGCTGTGAGCGCCGCGATCACGGCGGTGAGCCACTGGCCGGCGGTGATGCTGTCCCAGCCGGCGTCCGTACCGCCGAGCGCGGTCGCGAGCGAGGAGCAGAGGGCGATGAGCGCGGCCGTGACGGCGGCGAACCACGCCTTCGCCGACGACGGGGTGCTCGAGGTCCTCAGGGTCTGCTGGTCCGCCATGGCGTGCCTCCTCCGGCGCGGGACGCCGGCCGTCGGCGTCCACCCGGGTGAGGTACGCGCGGCGGCCGCGGATACGTCCCGGGCACGGCGAACGGGTGCCGGCCCGGGCTCGTTCGCCTGGGCCGGCACCCGTACGCGTGCTCCACGTGGTCGACACGCGGAGGGAGCGGCCCACCTCAGTAGCGGAAGCGCCCCACCAGGGCCTGCAGCTCGCTCGACATGCGGGCGAGCTCGCCCACGGCCTGCTGCGACTGGCCGACGCCCTCGGTGGTGACCTGGGCGGCGGTCGCCACGCCGGTGATGCTGGCGGCGATCTCGCCCGAGCCGGTGGCGGCCTCGGAGACGTTGCGGTTCATCTCCGTCGTCGTCGCCGTCTGCTCC